>NZ_VPEW01000006.1:0-279679 GCF_013416965.1 Acinetobacter sp. YH1901134
AGCTGCAGCGCAAGCAGCGGTAGATGGCATTGTTGCCGACTTCCCAACAGAAGCAGCTGATTTCCAAGACCGTATTGATGCGTTAACGGATATCGTGATTCCAGCGGTGACGGACAGCAACAACAACGGTGTTGACGATGCAACAGAAATTGCAGCGGTAGAAGACTTGGTAGCAGCGGCAGAGCAAGCGTATCAGGATGCGGCGGATGCCTTGACGGCAGCGCAAGCGGATAACTCAATCAGCCAAGCCGAAGTGGATGCCTTAACCCAAGATCTAGCGGATGCTCAAGCGGCGAAAGCTGCAGCGCAAGCAGCGGTAGATGGCATTGTTGCCGACTTCCCAACAGAAGCAGCTGATTTCCAAGACCGTATTGATGCGTTAACGGATATCGTGATTCCAGCGGTGACGGACAGCAACAACAACGGTGTTGACGATGCAACAGAAATTGCAGCGGTAGAAGATTTGGTTGCAGCGGCTGAGGCAGCGTATGCAGCAGCGGATCAAGCCCTAGCTGATGCGATTGCAGACAATGCAGTGACGCAAGCAGAAGTGGATGAATTAACCCAAGACCTAGCTGATGCGATTGCAGCAAAAGATGCAGCACAAGCAGCGGTAGATGGCATTGCGACAGACTTCCCAACAGAAGCAGGCGGTTTCCAAGACCGTATTGATGCGTTGACAGATATCGTGATTCCAGCGGTGACTCATAATATCACTGCAGATGACGATCAAAATTCAACAAACTATGAGTTAAGCACAACAGAGAGCAGAGCTGATATCGAAGGAAGTATTTTCACATTAGCGAATGCAGGTGTGCTTGGAGGTATAATTAGTCTTGATTTAAGCACTTCAACAAATCCAAAAATTACAGTTGCAAACAATGAAACACTTAATTTTACGTTGACGGCATCAGGATCAACAGGTCTAACAGCAGGAGCATTGGGGGCACTTGTTGATGCCCTTCTGGCTGGTGGAAGTGTTAACGGCACGATGGATCTCGTGATATTAAAAGACAATGGGGCCGGTAAGTATGAAGTTTATAATGTCCTTGAAAATGTGTACACATTAAATAACGCCTTACTTACATTTACTGCTAGTGGCAGTGCAGCTGTTACATTAAACGAGGCTGGTAATTATAGTTTTGTCCTTGCTCCAAATGGTTCTGAAACGAATAATCTTTTAACGCAACTATTATCGTTGAATGTACTTGGTTCATTGAACTTGGATGCAAATGGCACAGTTATCGCAACCATTAACAATACTGACCCAGTAACAGGCAATGTATTTGATAATGATGTGATTAACCCAGTTGGTCTTGATGTCAAAGTAACCACAGTTACACATGGTGCTGACAACCAAGGTGTAGTTGCTGGAACACCTACAGTAATTGAGGGGCAATATGGCACATTAACGATTAATTCGGATGGTACATATAGCTATCAAATGACTGCGGATGGAACAGCATTAGGTAAAGTGGATACATTTAGTTATACAATTGCGGATGGAGATGGACATAGTTCTGTAGCAAATATTTATATTCGTTTGGATTCGACTCTAGTGAATCTAGATTGGACTGGAAAAACTGGAGCACAAGAGGCAACGAAAGCTACAAATGTTCTGGTCTCAGATGTGGATGGGACAGCAGCAACACTCGCTAACCAATATAATGTAGCTGTAAATGGAAACGGTGATGCAGCTGGATCTGTCTTAACAACGGGTCAAACGACACTAGGCGTACAATCTATTCCTGATGATAGCGGCACATTCACAGTCGCTGCGGGTCAAACGGCATATATTGCGTTTACAACAGTTGTTCCAGCCAATGTAACGCAGGACTTTGGTACGTTTGTTACTAATAATCAAACCACTAACTACACAACTACGGTTACGTTATCTCAAAACGGTGTTTTAATTGGCGGTACTCTGGCGACTTGGACTAGCAATGCGGCTCAAAATGGTACCGTTCATTACTATAAAGTCACCAATACCGGAACATCTGATGCGACGTATTCATTAAAAGTTTCTGGCAGTGATGGTGTACCGCTTTATGACTTTAATAATACCTTGACGGCGCAGTTTGGTGTAAATAACATCCAGCTTGATGTGAAAGCGCCAACTTATACTGCAGCTGCGGTGACAGGTAATGTCATTACTGGTACAGATAGTGCTGGTGAGGACACCTTGTATTCTTCTAGCTTCAAGCTCGGAGCTGTAGCGGGTACAACTGAACCGGCAGGCTACAATGTAGGAACTGGAACTGCAATTGTCGGAAGCTATGGCACACTGACAATCAATGCAGACGGTTCATATAGTTACCTTGCAAATGGTAAAGTTAGCGACCTAGGCAAAGTGGATGTCTTTACTTATAAAGTAGAGACTCTAGACGGTTCAAGTGCAAGTTCTACTCTAAGCATTACACTTGGTAAAGAGTCTGTACTTATTGGAAATCCTACAGGTGGGACGGCTGGAGATGATGTTGCTGTATCGCAGGGTGGAGCAGAAACATTCACCTTAGGCACAGGTCAAGATACATTGATATTTAATGTATTGAATTCGACAGATGCTCTGGGTGGTAATGGCCACGATACTTGGAGTGATTTCAGTACATCGCAAGGTGATGTCATTGATATTAGTTCATTACTCTCCGGCGCGACTGCAGCCAACATTGCTAGTTATGTGAGCGTTACAACTAGCAATGGCGTTTCGACTATTTCTATTGACCGCGATGGTGCTGGTACAACGTACAATAGTAAAGTTGATTTATTGACTATTAATGAAGCATCGACCCTTGAAGAGCTCATAAAAGGAAATCATCTCATTTATTAATTAATAAAATTAAGCTCTTAATTAAAGAGCCTCCTCGGAGGCTCTTTTTTATGTTCTTCATAAACACCACTAGATCGAAATGAAATGTGAAATTCATCAAATTAAAATGAACAACATGTGTATAGATCTCAAACGTATGCGATTTTAGTGATTAAATTTATAAAAATAATAAATAAAATCAAGATTATAAAATTGTGAAAGGCACTAAATTACGCTATTTTTTAAGGGTGAAATTTTTGAGATTTTTGCTGTGAATTTAAAGGCAATTTTATGGGTGGGGAGTATTGGATTTGCATTACATGGTTGTACCACCATGCAGAGTTTAAACCCAAATTCATTTAATCATTATGCATCACCACAAGAAGTGATCAATCAAAAAGGGCTAAATAGCTCAAATGGCAAGGCGAAAGAATACGTCTATGATTGGGGACCACAAAAGAAAAATATGGAAGCAGAATCACTCATACCCAAGCAAAATATGAGCAGTTACTGCCAAGCCAAAAATGGCAAATTTATTCAACTGAATAAAAGCAATTTGAACCAAGTCAAAAATGCATGGAGTCGTAAATTATTAGCGACCTATAGCAGTATAAAACAGAGCACAGGTGTGTTTCAGTGTAGTCAGGCAGATGGACAACGTTGGATGGTTGCTATTGAACCCGTTTCAGAGCGTAAATCGAATGACCGTTCTGAAACCCGCTTAGTGAGTTTGTATACAGCAATTATTGGACCCGAAGAACGTCGCAAAAACTATAATAAACAAGAAGAAACTGTAGCTAAAAAAGCCACACCAAGCAAAGCAAAAGCAACGACAACAAAAAGCAATGCGAAAGAGGAAGCAAAAAAAGAAGTAGAGACTAAAAAAGAAACCAAAGCCAAAGAGCCTGAAAAAAAACCTGTAGTGAAACCAGTTGCAGAAACATCGCAACAGATACAAATGCGCTTATATGTGAATGCACGACGTGACCTGAATGCCGGAAAAAATCAAGTCACCGCTTGTAATAATGCACAGCGCGCTTATAGCTATGGCAAATTAAATGGTGCAAATGCCAATAGAGCCTATGCTGAATCAGGCATGCTCGTTGCAAAATGCTTAACGTCAGTGCCTGCTTATAGCAAAAGTTATCCAAACGCCAATGCAAGAGCAAAAGGCATCCTACAAAACTTAGCGACTAACTATAACCATGCAGGGGCAAAAAATATGTTGAATCGTATGAAATAAACCTCAACAGGATAAAAGCCATTTGGGGAAATAACCTTTTATCCTGATCCAATGATGTATTCAGATAAAGTTTTAAAAATAATAAGGAAAAACCATGAGTTCAGTAAATGAAACTTATTTTAATGCACCATTATTTGATCGGGAATTGGCTGAAATTACAGTCAATATCGAGCAAACACCCTTCTTTTTGAATGATCGTGGGCATCCAACATATTTAGCATCACTTGGGTCAGGGATTCATTTAATTACCGAGTTGGCCACCAATGCGAAAATGACGATGGGAAATGGCTACGAGGTTCCTTCTGAAATTTCGACTAAAATTACCAATTGGGGGGAGCAAACGGAGCTTGATTTTGAAGGGCAACACTTCGAGTTTATGCCATTGGTGGCAACCAAAGAAACCGCGGCAGCTTTTGGTATCACCCTAGTCCATGCAGGTGAAGCGATTCAGATTCATTCAAATCAAAAACTACTGTCAGAAATTCAATATGAATACGGCATGATGGCAGGGCATTATTTACCTTATGAAAATGCAACATCAAATTTAAATGGCTGTAAAACTTTAACGCCATTTGTCATTACTGATTTAGAACACCATGACTTTCCGCATATTTTTAGTGCGACAGATCAGGATCATTTGCCTCTGGTCATCTCAGTGGGACGCTATTTTCCAAATCTAGGCAAGATTTACTTGGCAGATTTATGGGTCAATCCGGGAGATGCTTTATACATTCCTGCGAAACCAAAATATTTAAATCCCGAGTTTATTGACCTACATAATAACCGTAATGCAGCACTTGCATGTTGGCGAGGTGATAGCAATAAATCGACATTGACCACCCATAGTTTGCTCGATACCCATGGACATTTTTACTGGTATTGGAATAGAAGGCCAACGATTCATCCTCTCATCTATGCACCGACTAGCAAAAATGAATAGTTGAGTTACATAGACCAAACAGCAAATACAGCACTTCATGATACAAAGGTGACTCAAGTTTTGGGAGTTTGGTCTATGGCTTACGGTTTATCTAAAAAATTACATCTACGTTTTTCACGACCAGCAGGTTTGGCTTTATTGACGCTCATCATGTTCGGGTCGACTCAGGTGAGTTTGGCGAGTCCTACGGTCGATCAGCTCAGTCAATGTTTAGTGAAATCGACCACTGCTGCGGATAAAACAGCGGTGCTGCAATGGACCTTTTCTGCCTTGGCAGCGCATCCAGATTTAAAACAATACAGTAATGTCAGTGATGCGCAAAAAACGCAACTCGATAAAAATCTGGCTCAAGTGATGCAGCGAATTTTGGTGGAGCAATGTTCTACGCAAACGCAGGCTGTAATTAAAGCCGACGGTCTACAGGCTGTAGGCGAAAGTTTTCAAGAGCTTGGTAGTATCACGGGGGATGAAATATTAAAGACGCCTGAAATTAAACAACAATTACAAGGCGTACTGCGTTATGTCGATTTGAATAAATTGGTGACCAAATTTTTAACCCCAGAAATTTGGAATAAGTTAGGTGTGGTTCGTTAATTTTATTTTGAGTAAATAAAAAATGCTCCTTTTATACAAGGAGCATTTTTTATGGATTCACCCTAAATGGATGATGATCCAATGCGTTTTAGTTTCGTGACTCAAGCATTAAATGGTAATCGTCGCGCCTAATGCTTTAACAAATTGCGCCATCCACGCAGGGTGAGCAGGCCAAGCAGGAGCAGTAACTAAATGACCGTCGGTGACTGCATCCGTGACTGCAATATCTGCATATTGACCGCCAGCCAGTTTAACTTCGGCGGCACATGCAGGATAAGCGGAACATGTACGGCCTTTCAGTACATTGGCTGCTGCTAAAATTTGCGCACCATGACAAACCGCTGCAATCGGTTTTTTCGCTGCGTCAAATTCGCGTACGATTTCAATCACACGTGCATTCATACGTAAATATTCAGGTGCACGACCACCCGGAATCACTAAGCCGACATAGTTATCTGAGTTAACTGCATCAAAGTCATAGTTAATGGCAAAGTTATGACCGCGTTTTTCGCTATAGGTTTGTTCACCTTCAAAATCATGAATCGCTGTGGCAATGTTGTCACCGGCTTTTTTGTCAGGGCAAACGGCATGAACGGTATAACCAAGACCAACTAAAAACTGAAAAGGTACCATGGTTTCGTAGTCTTCAGCATAGTCACCTACAAGCATAAGAATTTGTTTTGACATAATGTAACCCTCTGTTGAAATATGATTTATATCAATTTTTCATTTACCTTAGCATATTGAAATGACAGTTTTAAGCAGGCTGTAAATTCTTTAGTTGTATATTTTTATTTAGATTTATAAAAAGTTATGGATGGTTATAGTTCAAATTATGATGAGTCTAGTAGGCTAGCTGTTATCAATTATTAATGACTTTAGTGTTTTTCACAAAGTTTTAAAAAGTTAAATATTTACCTCTCCCTTGCGCAGCACTGCTGCTTATCTCCTAAAAGGAGAGGGGGGGATATCCAAAAAATCGTTTAAGTATTTATTCACTTTGAAAGCTCCCTCTCCCATTGGGAGAGGGATAAATCACAGCAAATCAGGATAAAATTTTTCATAGTCTAGATTTGGTTCATGCGTTACTTTCAGCTTGCCTTTAGATCCTGTGACATAGCTATTGATCTCTTTAAGTGGTTTCTCATGCCAACCGATATTGAATGCACAAAACGTATTTTCTTTTTTAAAAAATTCTAGATGACTGTATGGCAAGTGATTGTGAATCCAATATGCAATCTGTTTCCAATTATTTGGGTCTTTTTCAATTAAATCGATGAGTGAGGGAATGATAATACACGCCGTTGCACCGTAGCCTTTAGCATCGGGATAGTCCCAAATATGACTGGCAAAGTTTTTCTCATTACTTGCGCAATTATGTCCTTTTTCGTTGCCAAGTTGGTTCACGCTTGGTGAACGGTAAGCTGAACGAGTGGCAATACGTCCAAACTTTTCTTGCAGTGGTTCAAGTAGTTCTTCGCAGAGTTTCGAGCCCGTACGAATGGCAATATCAGGATGGTCAGGGACGTTGGGTACACCGTACCAATTGGCGATTTCACTATAGAGAAAGTCGCGCATAAAGAAGGACTTGGAAAGTTGGATACGTCCTAATTCTTCAAGTTTGCCAATTGAGGATGCTTTTTTGATGGTCATGTTGTTTTTGGTGTGAAGTATTTGGATTGATTGTATGGTTAAAAATATGAAAATTAAATATTTACTTCTCCCTAACCCTCTCCTGAAAGGAGAGGGAATTTCCAATACTAAATTTATAACGGCAAAAAATTAGTAATGTGAGCTCCTTTTCCCACTGGGAGAAGGCGGGAATGAGGGGGGATAAGTCCTAAGTCTTTGAGTTTGACGATGGAAAATATTTAGTAGGCGTTTATGTATTTAGTGGTAATTATTTAAAGAAAAATTTCTTTAAATTTTTCAAAGTAATAATAGTTTTAAAACTTACAGATTTGTATGTAAACTTGTTAAATAAAGAAAAACTAATGTTAGTATAAGTTATGAAAATACCAGAACAATCTAAAACTATTCTTGATCAAAATAGTTTCAAATGTCCTCATTGTGGGGCTTTTTCACATATGAAGTGGGAAAATTTATTTTTTATTTCATATGATGAAAATGGTTTAGAACACAATATTCCAACTAGAGTTCATCAAGCAAACTGTGCATCATGTAGTCAAAATAATATTTGGTATAATCAAAAAGTTGGAAGTAATTTTCTTAGTCTTATTCCAAGACCTAGTCAGGACTCCGACTTAGTGAGATTATTTCCAATACAAGAAATAAGCAATCAAGATATTCCTGATTATTCACCTGATATGCCAAATGATGTAAAGGTATTATATAAAGAAGCGGCTTTGATCTTTGAATTGTCACCACGTTCTGCTGCGGCTTTAATACGTTTAGCATTGGAAAAACTATGTGGTCATTTAGGTGTAAAAAAGAAAAATATTAAAGAATCAATTGAGGAGTTGGCAAAAGAAAATATTATTCCATCAAGAGTTGCGAGAGCCGCTGATAATATTAGATTGATTGGAAATGCAAATGTACATCCAGGGATTATTGGTGATGAAGTTTTAGAAGATATTAATCCTGCTATTTTTACTTATATTAATTTAATAGTGGATTATGCTATTACAAAACCAAAGGAAATTGATGAAATTAACTCCTTATTTCCAGAACAAAAAAGAGCTTCATTATAAGTATAAAAAACCCGCTCTAAAGCGGGTTTTTTATTTCAAAATCAATTGGTATTAACCAATCAATTTCTTCATTAATTCATTTACTTGTGCAGGGTTGGCTTTACCTTTCGCTGCTTTCATTACTTGACCAACTAAACCGTTGAAAGCTTTCTCTTTACCAGATTTATACTCTTCAACCATCTTCTCGTTAGCAGCAAGTACGTCTTTAATAATCGCTTCAATCGCGCCTGTATCAGTTTCCTGTTTCAAGCCTTTTTCAGCAATAATCTCGTCCGCAGTTTTGCCTTCTTCCCACATAAAGCTGAACACTTGCTTTGCAATCTTACCGTTAATGGTGTTGTCCACAATACGTGCGATCATACCGCCAAGTTTTTCAGCAGATACAGGAGAGTCATGAAGCTCTAGGCCTGCTTTGTTTAAAGCACCAGAGAATTCACCCATCACCCAGTTAGCAGACACTTTACCTTGTGAAGCACCGCCAGCAGCTTTTACGACTTCTTCATAAAACTCTGACATTTCACGAGTAAGCGTCAGCACGTGTGCATCGTACTCAGTCACACCAAAGTCAGCCACAAAGCGTGCACGACGTGCAGCAGGAAGCTCAGGAAGGGCAGCACGTGCCGCTTCAATTTGCTCGTCTGCAATGATCACAGGTAACAAGTCAGGATCAGGGAAGTAGCGGTAATCGTTCGCTTCTTCCTTCGAACGCATAGAACGCGTTTCCATCTTCACAGGATCGAACAAACGTGTTTCTTGGTCGATGGTGCCATCCCATTCCAAGATTTCCATTTGACGTTCAATTTCAACATTGATTGCTTGTTCAATGAAACGGAAAGAGTTCAAGTTTTTCAACTCACAACGCGTACCAAACGGTTGACCCGGACGACGTAAAGACACGTTACAGTCTGCACGGAACGAACCTTCTGCCATGTTACCGTCAGAAATGCCTAACCAACGAACAAGCGTGTGAATCGCTTTAATGTAGGCAACCGCCTCTTCAACCGAACGCATATCGGGTTCAGATACGATTTCAAGCAGCGGTGTACCAGCACGGTTTAAATCGATACCAGATTGACCTTCAAATTGGTCATGGATCGATTTACCTGCATCTTCCTCAAGGTGAGCACGGGTTACGCCAATGCGCTTAACCGTACCATCTTCAAGTTGAATGTCGATATGACCCAAGCCCACAATCGGGTTGTCCATTTGGCTGATTTGGTAGCCTTTTGGCGAGTCAGGATAGAAATAGTTTTTACGTGCAAACACAGATGCTTGGTCGATGTACGCATCGATACCCAAACCAAAGCGAATCGCAAGATCAACTACTTCTTTGTTCAATACTGGCAATACGCCCGGCATTGCCAAATCAACTAGGCTCGCTTGTGTATTTGGGTCTTGACCAAATGTAGTAGATGAACCTGAGAAAATTTTGGTATTGGTTGCAAGCTGAGTGTGAATCTCGATACCAATCACCACTTCCCAACCATCAATTAGGTTAGATTTTGGTTTAGCAGCGTTCTTAGCCATTATGCGTTCTCCTCAGCAATTGCAGCGCGTTGTGTATGCCAATCGGTTGCTTGTTGGTACTGATGCACCACAGACAACAATTGAGATTCTGACCAGTAGTTACCAATCAGCTGTAAGCCAACAGGTAAGTTGTCTTTGTCAAAACCAACAGGCGCGTTAATCGCAGGCAGACCTGCCAAGTTCACTGCGATGGTGTAGATGTCGCCTAAGTACATTTCTACAGGAGACAGGTTTGCACCAATTTTATATGCAGTCGTTGGTGCAGCAGGAGCAGCAATCACGTCTACAGATTCAAATGCTTTTAAGAAATCTTGTTGAATTAAACGACGTACTTTTTGTGCTTTCACATAATAAGCATCGTAGTAACCCGCAGAAAGCGCGTATGTACCAATCAGGATACGTTGTTGAACTTCTTTACCAAAACCTTCAGAGCGTGAACGCTTGTAAAGATCCATCAAATCCACAGGATTTTCTGCACGGTAGCCATAACGTACACCGTCGAAACGAGATAAGTTAGACGATGCTTCAGCAGGTGCGATCAAGTAATACGTCGGTACGTAGCTTTCAGTCATGTTTAGGTCAATCTCAACCAAGATTGCGCCCATTTCTTCAAGCTTTTTCAACGATTCTTCAACACGTGCTTTCACGTCTGCATCTAAACCAGCAACGTTAAAGTACTGTTTAGGAATACCGATGCGTAAGCCTTTTACTGAAGTGCTGTTGAGGTTCGCCACGTAGTTATCGACGTCTTTTTCAACCGAAGTTGAATCTTTCGCGTCATGACCTGCCATCACGTTCATGAGGTAAGCACAATCTTCAGCAGAACGCGCCATTGGGCCACCTTGATCGAGTGATGATGCATAAGCAATCATACCGAAGCGTGATACACGACCGTAAGTCGGTTTAAGACCAGTCAAACCACAGAAAGACGCCGGTTGACGGATTGAACCGCCTGTATCTGTACCTGTTGCGAACGGAGCAAGATCAGCCGCTACCGCCGCAGCAGAACCGCCTGAAGAACCACCTGGAACATGGTTTAAGTTCCAAGGGTTAGCCGTTGCGCCATAAAATGAATTTTCAGAAGTCGAACCCATGGCGAATTCATCCATGTTCACTTTACCTAAAGTGACAAGGCCCGCAGCTTTACCTTTCGCTACAACGGTTGCGTCGTAAGGAGAGATAAAATTGTCCAGCATTTTAGAACCAGCCGTGGTTTTAATGCCTTGGGTACAAAAAATGTCTTTGTGTGCAATTGGTATACCAGTCAACGCAGTTGCATTGCCTGCTTTAATTGCAGCATCAGCCGCATCTGCTTGCGCAAGTGCTTGTTCAGCTGTCACGGTCACGTATGACTTGACTTGAGCATCGATTTTTTCAATGCGTTTTAAATAGTGTTCAGTCAATTCGCGTGAAGAAAATTTAGCGCCAGCCAAACCTTCAGACAATTCACGAATTGATAAGTGATGTAAATCTGTCATGAGAAATATTTCTTTACGTTTAATTTGAAAAAATGTTGATCTGAATAAAAATTATTCAATCACACGCGGAACAAGGTACAAGCCATCCTGTACGGCAGGAGCAACTGCTTGATATGCTTCGCGATGATTGGTCTCAGATACCACGTCTTCACGTAAGGGCTGTGGATTGTCGAATGGACTTTTTAGTGGTTCAACACCGTCAGTATCGATGCCTTTCAGGGTTTCCATCATGCCTAAAATTTTATTTAAACTTTGAGCATAGTCAGCAGATTGCGCTTCATCTAGCGACAATCGAGCCAGATGGGCAATCGCTGAAACTGTTTGTGCATTTAGATCTGCAGAATGCTGTGCATCCGATGTAGACATAACATTACCTAATCAGTATTAAAAAAATTCAAAATATCGTGGCTTATAATAAGCGATTGACTTGTTCAAATCATCACATTTAGTTAAAGTTGCCACCTTGCGTCCATATAAAAGTTTAACTGAGAACGTCCCCGTGATTCTAAAACGACTAATTGGCTTGTTTTCGCCGGATCTTGCCATTGATTTAGGCACTGCAAATACACTTATCTATGCGCCAGGACGAGGCATTATATTAAATGAACCGACGGTGGTGGCAATTCGCCACAGTGGTTCACAAAAAATCGTTGCCGCAGTAGGTCTTGACGCGAAGCAAATGCTAGGTCGTACACCTGCAAATATTTCTGCGATTCGCCCAATGAAAGATGGGGTGATTGCTGACTTTGAAGTCACTGAAACGATGTTGAATCAATTCATTGGCAAAGTGCACGAAAAACGTTTGTTCCCACCTGCACCGCGTGTCGTGGTGTGTGTGCCATGTAAATCGACGTTGGTGGAACGCCGTGCAATCCGTGAAGCTGTATACAATGCAGGTGCACGTGAAGTTCGCTTAATTGAAGAGCCAATGGCTGCTGCAATTGGTGCAGGTATGCCTGTTGAGCAAGCCTGTGGTTCGATGGTTGTCGATGTTGGTGGTGGTACAACTGAAATCGCGATCATTTCACTTCAAGGTTGTGTCTATGCAGACTCACTACGTATCGGTGGTGATGTATTTGATGAACAAATCATTAACTACGTGCGTAAAGCACATGGTTGTGTGATTGGTGAAACCACTGCAGAAAACATCAAAAAAGAAGTGGGTATGGCGCTTCCAGAAGAAGGTGCAAAACCTTTGGAAATCGAAGTCCGTGGTCGTAACTTGGCAGAAGGTGTACCTCGTGCGATTACTGTCACTTCTGATGAAGTGACTCAAGCGATTTCTGATCCACTACAAAACATTGTGTCTGCGGTTAAATCTGCACTAGAGCAAACGCCACCTGAGTTGTCTTCAGACATCGCAGAACGCGGTATTGTGTTGACTGGTGGCGGTGCATTACTTCGCAATCTTGATAAGCTTCTTGCAAAAGAAACAGGTCTTCCTGTAGTGGTTGCAGAAGATCCACTATCATGTGTTACACGTGGTGGCGGTAAGGTTCTCGAATTCTTCGATAACCCAAATCATGACATGTTATTTGTAGGCTAAGAAAAGGACTCGGCGGGTGCAAACGCAACTGTTTTCAAGACAACCGCCATCTTTTCGCTCATTTATCATTGCGGTGATTACATGCTTGGTGGTGCTTTTCTTTGATTGGCGCTTGCCACATGTAATTCAACCGGCCAGAGACGTCTTGTATGCGGCATATAATCCAATTTATGCACTAGCAAGCTATCCAGTGTTATCGCGAGAATGGCTGAATCAACAAACCAAGTCTGAAGCTCAATTACGTCGTGAAAATACCGCGATGCAAGCAGAGTTAATTCAGGCTCAAGTCCGTTTACAGAAACTTTCTGAACTTTCTGCTGAAAATACTCGACTGCGTGGACTACTCGATACACCACTCATCATTGATGGTCGTATGGAGATTGCCGAAGTCATTGGTACTGATGCTGATCCCTTACGTCATATTATTGTGATTAACCGTGGAGCCAGCAGTCAGCTTAAAGTGGGACAAACTGTACTCGATGACAAGGGTATTATGGGGCAAATTATCAATGTTTACCCGCATAGTAGCCGTGTGATGTTGCTCTCAGACAAAGAGCACTCTTTATCCGTGCGGATGGAGCATACCGGTATGCGCGCAATCGTTACGGGTACAGGTGACTTAGGTCGACTTAAAATGGAATACGTGCCAACCAGTGCGAATATCAAAGTCGGTGAAAAAGTCTATAGCTCAGGTCTAGGGGCACATTTCCCAGCGGGTTATTTGGTGGGTACAGTGTCGAAAGTCAGTCGTCACAATAGCGGTGAATTTGCCCAAATTGATATCAATCCTGCTGCCCAATTGGCAGGTGGTCATCATGTGGTTGTGCTATTTTCCGATTCTTTAGCGATGGAGCAACCGCATGTCACTCGCTAAGCTTAATCGTCATACAGAGCGCGACCCATTATTTCCAATTATCTTTTCCATCATTTTGGCATCCGTGCTGATGGTGTATCCGCTTTCTTATGACCTATCGGGTTGGCGCCCATTATTCATGATGATGATCATGCTATTTTGGGTCCTCTGTCAGCCGACATGGTGCGGTGTTTGGTTTGCATTTGCCACAGGTCTCTTTACAGACTTATTGACTGATGCGCCTTTTGGCATGAACGCACTGAGTTTTGTGGTCATTGCATTTGTGACACGCTTTTTGACCCGTGAACGTCGTATCCTCACATTTGGTAATTTATGGATTATTGCTGCAATGGCAATTTTCGCGCATTTACTGTTTGTGTGGATTGTTCAAGTGATGGGTGGGGCACAGTTTTCATTTGCTCGCCATTGGCAGCCAATTGTTACTAGCTTACTCATTTGGCCAATCATGTATTACTTCCTGAGAAAATGGCGCATATAATTTTAGCTTCGAGTTCTCCTCGACGACGCGAACTTTTGCAACAATTAGGTCTGGAATTTGACATTTTCAGTCCAGATATTGATGAGTCCGTGTTGGAAGGAGAACCTGTAGCGGATTATGTAGAGCGTTTAGCACGTGCCAAAGCTTGCGCAGTACAACAACAATTCCCTAATGCTATCGTTATTGCCGCCGATACTAGTTTAGGTGTAGATGAGCACATTTTAGGAAAGCCAGCATCGAAAGCACATGCTTTTTCTATGTGGGAAATGATCTCTGGACGAAAACATGATGTGTTTTCAGGTGTTTGTGTCAGTACAAAAGATCAAATATACAGTATAGTAGTGCGTACACAGGTTGAATTTCAAACGCTGAGTCTAGCTGACATGGAAAGCTACTGGGCAACAGGTGAACCAATTGGCAAGGCGGGAGCCTATGCCATTCAAGGAATTGCTGCGCGCTATATTCCTTGTATTGAAGGGAGTTACAGCAATGTCGTTGGGCTTCCTTTGCATGAAACCGTACAGTTATTACAGACAGTTAAGGCATTAAATTAACTGCTGCAACACAAGAATTTTTATAATGTTTTGAGTTTTGATATGTCTGACGAGTTGTTGATTAACGTCACACCGATGGAATGTCGTGTGGCGTTGATTCAAAACGGTACGGTCAATGAATTATTTGTTGAACGCACCGTGAAGCGTGGGTTAGTGGGCAATATTTATAAAGGGAAAGTTGTTCGCGTGCTTCCGGGTATGCAGGCTGCTTTTATTGATATTGGATTGTCGAGAACGGCTTTTTTACATATCAATGATATGGTCTGGCAGCGCAATCAACCGACCCCGAACGTTTTTGAGCTGTTACAACCGGGACAAGTACTCACCGTACAAGTCATGAAAGATATGTTGGGTACCAAAGGTGCACGACTTTCTACTGATCTTTCTATTCCTTCCCGTTACCTCGTTTTAATGCCATATGGCAGTCATACCGGTGTTTCACAGCGCATTGAGTCTGAAGAAGAACGTGATCGCTTGCGTAGCATGATTGAACGCATCCAAAAGGAACACAACTTACCGGGTTCAGTCATCGTTCGTACTGCCGCCGAAGGTATTCCTGAATGTGAAATTGCGCAGGACATGGCTTATTTAGCCAAACTGTGGGAATATATTCAACGTAAACAACGCAGTATTGTCGTACCTTCTCTGATTTTTGAAGAGCTGCCTTTACCGCAACGCGTCATCCGTGATTTGGCTAATGAAGAGACGTCTAAAATTCAGGTCGACTCACGAGAAGTACATGGCAAATTGCAAGAGTTTGTCCAAGAATTTGTACCGAGTATGCAAAATCGCTTACTACATTATCCGGGTGAGCGTCCAATTTTTGACTTGTACAATGTCGAAGAAGATATTCAAAAAGCCTTACAGACACGTGTAGCACTTAAGTCTGGCGGCTATCTAATGATCGATCAAACTGAAGCAATGACCACGATTGATGTCAATACTGGCTCCTATGTTGGTGGTCGTTCACTTGAAGACACTGTGTTTAAAACCAATATGGAAGCCACACAGGTCATTGCACGTCAGCTCCGTCTACGTAACTTGGGCGGGATTATCATTATTGACTTCATTGATATGCAAGAAGCACATCATCGAGAAGAAGTGATGAGCCAGTTTGAGAAAATGCTCGAGCGCGATCATGCCAAAACCAAGATCACTCAAGTGTCTGAGCTGGGTTTGGTGGAAATGACGCGTAAACGCACCCGTGAATCTCTGGAGCATCTGCTTTGTGATTCTTGCCCGACCTGTCAGGGGCGTGGTTATGTGAAAACTGCTGAAACAGTTTGCTATGAAATTTTCCGTGAAATCTTGAGATATGCACGAGCTTATGAGTCACAAAGTGGTTTTACCGTGGTGGCACATCCGTCGGTGATTGACCGATTGTTAACTGCTGAAGCACCTGCAGTGGCTGATTTAGAGCACTTTATTAGCCGTGTGATCAAGTTCCAAGTGGAAAATTTATATACGCAAGAGCAATACGATATCATTCTGAGTTGAAATTGTAACAGAATATCGTTAAACACTTGTTACAACTGAGATTTTACTTTTGAACTGTTATTTTGAATACTAGACACATCAAATAGCCAAAGCCGTTTTCCCGTAATGAACTTGAAAATGGCTTAGCAAAAAGAGGTGTATTATGGGTGTTAGTAAAACAGTAATGAAAAGTGGTCTTAAAACTGTCGTTGAAGCAAAAGCGATCCATTCAGGTTATATCGTGGATGAGCGTGGTAATGAAGTTCAAATTACAGCGTCTATGATTCGCTCTGCTTGTCATCAGTTACTTAAACAGTGCCGAGCAATTAAAGCTTAAATATTGAAATATAAATAATAATGTAATCCAGAGGGTTAAAGTGCTAACGCGCGATTCTAAATTTTTTAATGCGCTAAAATTTTATAAAGAATGGAAAATAAATTTAATTATCAGTGTGTATCTACAAGTCGTAATTAAACAATAACAACGGATTTGTTCACCTAAATTTTAGCTTATACACATAAATTACTCCAAAAAATTAATCAAAGTTCAAATACTAAAAAAACCGTCTAGATTGTTTAATTTAGACGGGTTTTTAATTTTTGATGGTTCAATCTGCTGATGAACTGATACTAAGTTGTGAAGCAGGCGGTTAGCTAACCGCCTGTAACTTTGGGGAATCTTGATTCACAATAGCTTCAAATCGTTGAATTTCTTCTTCCAAATGCGACAGTAAATTTTGCATTTTTGGCAGTGCATTACGACATGCAGTTAGACCCACTTCAAGCTTATCTAAATAGCTAGTCATAGTGATATTAAGCGCTTGACCATCTAACACTATGGAAGCAGGGTAGAGCGCTTCTAAGCGTGCACCATTCCAATATAACGGCTCTTGTGGGCCGGGAACATTTGAAATCACCAAGTTAAAGGCTTGACGTTTTGGCATAAAGCCTGATGCAATATTTAAACCTGCTGCACTGTAGACAAAAGCACTGTAGTTTAAAATTTGATTCGAGTTCATGCGCTTAAAGCGTTCTTTGGCATTGAGCACACTACGACGCACAATCTTCAACCGTTCTAGAGGATCTTCTTTATGGGTTCCTAGGTTTGCCAAAATCATAGTAATACGGTTAGACATATCTGAATCATCGGTACGAACAGATGCAGGCACCATGGCAATCAATGGCTTTTTAGGTAAAGCATTTTGTGTAATTAAATACTCACGTAATGCACCTGAACAAATTGCGAGCACAATATCGTTAATTGTTACACCAAGTGACTTGGCAATATGTGACAAACGTGAAAATTCAAAAGACTGAGCAGCGAAACGACGTGAAGAACTAACCCGTTGGTTTAATATTGAACTCGGCGCTTGGAAACTAGATACATAATCTGGGTTACGCCCCATATCTTTCATTACAGTTTGTGACAGTTCATATAAAACTCGTGGAGTTGAGTCAAGTTGTCCCTTAATGGTCGATAGGAGACCTTTCATGCGACTGACTTTAGGCTGCTTCAGGCGTTTTGCACGAGGGCCCTCAACACACCAGGGTGGCACAATACTTTTAGCATCTGGGTCATGCGAAAGTGATTTTTCAACTAAACGCATACCTGCAATGCCATCGACCATCGCGTGGTGGATTTTGAAGTACATGGCAAAACGATTGCCTTCAATGCCTTCAATAATATGGCAAGTCCAAAGCGGTTTTGCACGGTCAATCAGCGCACTGTGTTCTTGAGAAATATAAGTCAAAAGTTCACGAATACGACCGGGATGCGGCAGTGCGATATGGCGGAAGTGATGATCTAAATCAAACTCTTCGTCTTCATCCCAAAAGAAGCCGTTGAGTTTATTGTTAAAAGGAGGAATAGGAATGGATTTTGAATTACGAATATCTGCGACTAAATCTTGAATAAAAGTATCTGGTGCATTGTCAGGGATCTGAAATAAAAATAGACCACCTACGTGCATCGGTTGTTGCCGTTTCTCTAAATTTAAGAATATGAAATCAATAGGATGTAATGGACGCATAGCGTTGATTGCCTCACTGCAATTTCTACAGCTGCTCATGTATGAGTAGCATTGTTAGAATTATTAAATTGTCATTTGCAGTATAGCGTTTTTACGTTGAAATGATACGGAATTATGTGTATCGATGCGTTGAAAAAAACCACTGCTATGCAGTGGTTTTGTGCTCTTTATTTTTTCATGTTGCCTGCGTGTAAGCCGCATTCTTTATGGGTTGCATCTTCCCACCACCAGCGACCTTCACGTTCGTGTTGATTCGGTAAAACAGGTCGAGTACATGGTTCACAGCCTATCGAAATAAAGCCACGTTCGTGTAGTGGATTATATGGAATTTCCATTAGACGGATATAGTTCCATACATCAGCACTAGACCAGTTTGCCAAAGGATTGTATTTAATTAAATGCTTGCCCTCACCTGAAAAACCTGGGTCAGCTTGTACTACAGGAATTTCATTACGTGTGCCTGGGCTTTGGTCCTTACGTTGACCAGTGATCCAGCCATCTAAAGTGGCTAGTTTTTTACGCAAAGGTTGTACTTTGCGGATACCACAGCATTCTTTATGTTCATCTTGATAAAAGCTAAAAAAGCCCTTTTCTGTCACCAGTTTTTGTACGGCATCACTTTCTGGGAAACAGATTTCGATATCAATTTTATAATGTTTACGGACAGTATCTAAAAATTGGTAAGTTTCAGGGTGTAAGCGACCGGTATCTAAACTAAATACACGAAATGGAATCCCTAAGTTCGATGCAAGATCTATCAGTACAACATCTTCTGCACCAGAAAAGGAAATCGCAACTTCACCTTGCTGGCTTAGCGCAAGTTTCATAATCTCAGAAGGTGATTTATCTGCATATTCGGATGCAAGTGCATCGACAAGGTCAATAGTAGGGATGGTAGTCATGAATGTCCTGGCTATAGGCTTGGAACGTTAAAACCTATATTAATTTATTTCAGAACTATTTTAATGGAAATGCTAAAACACACTTATCACTAAAAAATAGATACTTATGAAAAAAATAGATTTAAAAAAGAACAATGCATTTTTTTATTCTTCCGCTATGATATTGAAAATTTTTTTCACTTAACAGAGGGTAGAGTGCATGGAAGTCGTTTGTTTAGATCTAGAAGGGGTTTTAGTACCTGAAATTTGGATTAATTTTGCGAAAAAAACAGGCATTAAAGAACTTGAAGCAACGACTCGTGACATTCCAGATTACGATGTGTTGATGACTCAACGTTTAAATATCCTAAAACAACACGGTTTGGGTTTAAACGATATTCAAGACGTAATTGCAGATATGGGGCCATTTGAAGGTGCAAAAGAGTTTGTAGAGTGGGTACGTACTCATTTTCAATTAATTATTCTTTCAGATACTTTCTATGAGTTTGCACATCCATTAATGCAGCAACTTGGTTGGCCAACGATTTTCTGTCACAAGTTAGAAACTGATGAAAATGGCATGATTAGCGCTTATAAGCTTCGTCAACCTGATCAAAAACGTAAAGCCGTTCAAGCATTACATGGATTGAACTTCCGAGTGATTGCAGCAGGTGATTCTTATAACGATACGACGATGCTCGGTGAAGCAGATGCGGGTTTCTTATTTGATGCGCCTGACAATGTGATTGCGGAGTTTCCACAGTTCCCACCAATTCATGGCTATGCAGCACTAAAAGAAGCCATTCGTAATGCTTCAGTGCGTGATATTCCAGCTTAATTCTGAATAGCAAATTATAGAAAGGGCGCTTATAGCGCCCTTTCTTGTTTAATCCAAAGTTTTTAAAGCAACTTAGAAACGGTAACCAATTTTCAAGCTATAACCAATTGCATCGTTATCTTCAAAGTTTGCAGCATATTCATCTGTACCGAAATGACTTGCAACTTGTGATTTTGCATCACCTAGCCAGAAGTACTTAACACCGGCTTGTACAAATGTTTGTGGTGTTGGACTAAATTGTCCACCTAAACCTAGGCTCCAATAACCCTCTGTTGGGCCAAGAGTCGATACAGGGTTACCAGCCCCAGAGTCCCAACCGACCATGACTGTGCCAGCCCATTGTTCATTAAACTTACGTCCGACACCCACATTCGCCGAAATTTGATCCTTCTCGTAGGCAACTAAATCAAAGCCACGTGGGTCACCAATTACTTTGTTTGTTAGAGCAGATGCTAATTGACCAAATTTATTTGGGCGTATTTTAAATTCCGACCAATCTACCCAACGCAATTGAGCAAATGCTACTGTATTGGCCATAATCCCTGTTTGAAAATCTAAATTTACAGACTGTGGTGTGGTTACATCAGTTTTACCCTCTTTAAATTCATAACCATCTACCATAGGTTTAATACCACCTAAGCCGCCCATCAGGGAGTTAGCTGGCATAACTTCATCAGGAGTTACACTATGCTCAATCTCCGAGCGGTAAGTAACAGATGCTTTAAGTGCAATTTCCGGTATTTGAAAAGCAAAGCCAGCAAGCCAACCAACAGAAGAATCTTCTGCTATACGAGCTTCATAACCATTAAATTTATCTTTAGTACCTTGAATTGTGGAATTCAAACTGCAAGCGCTAATCGGACAATTAACTCCTCCAAATGGACCATAAGCAGAACCACGTAAAGTCACATCACCTTTAACTGTCTGATAAACTGGACCTGCATAAATATTCCAATTTTCATTTGGTTGATATCCAAAAATAAATGATAAATTTTGTGTATTTACATCAACGGATGTTGCTTCATCTCCGACAGTAAATGCGCCAACTTCATTGGTTTTGAGTGAAACACTATCGGTTTGACGTTTATCATTCGTTGAATATTTTGCTTTAGCACCAAAAGGCTGGTCGTAAATTAATCCAAATGAAACATTATCTGTCATTTGTACTTTTAATGCAGCATTGTAGAAATGATAGCTCTCTGCCATATCACCAAGTTCAGTACCTTGAATTGATTTTGCTGTATTTGCACCACCACCTGTAACTGTATAATTATCTTTTAATTTGCCAGAAACATCGGCATCTAAAACTGAAATCCCTGCTTCAAAATAATTACCCGGTTGTAAAAATGCAGAAATTGACTGCCCAGAGCGATCCATTGCTGCTGCAAAAGCCCCTGTCATTGGTACGCTGGCAAATAAAATGGCACTTGTTAATGCTTTTAAGTTCATTTTTCTACTTTCCTAGTATAAAAAACGCGTCAATGCGTTAATAAAAATATGAGATATGTAAATTATTTTTAATCATATCCATGTGCGAAAAATATCATAAATAAAAAAAGAGTAAAGACTCTAAAATTGAACTAATAGTATAAAAAAGTCATTGTTTTTATTTATTTTAGAGTTAAAACTTTAAAATATTTATTTAAGTTACTGTTATGCAAATAAATACTTTTAAATTAAATATTAAAGTTTTTATAGTTTGTTTGGCTAAAAAACGCTCTATATATTGCTTAATAAATATAATAAATTGTGAAATACATCACATGTTGAATATAAAAAAGCCCCAAAATGGGGCTTTTTTATATTACAAAATATAACTTGTATTAGAAGCTGTACCCGACATTTAAACCATAAGCAATTGCGTGGTTATCTGCGAATCTGCCTGCAGGGGTATGTGCGCCCGTTACAGCATCAGCATCACCCAACCAGAAATATTTTATACCAGCACCGATGAAGTAATTTGTAGCAGGAGAGAAGCGTACACCTGTACCAATATTCCAATAACCTTCAGTTGGACCTAATGTTGTCACAGGGTTGCCTGCTCCAGAGTCCCAACCGATAGATACATTTGCAGCCCAACGATCTGTAAATTTACGACCAACACCAATGTTTGCAGAAATTTGATCATCTTTATAATCAATTAAGTTAAAACCATTTGGCTTAGTTGGAACCATACCAGATTGACCGAGTGTTTCACTAAGTTTTCCAAACTTGTAAGGTTGTACTTTAAATTTTGACCAATCTACCCAACGTACATTTGCAAATGCAACAGTGTTTTCCATAATACCTGTTTGGAAATCAATATTTACAGACTGTGGAGTCGTTAGCTCAGTTTCACCTTTTGCAGAGTTTATAACAGTCATTGCACCATTTAAAGCGTCATTTCCAGTCATTCCTACAGCATTAAAACGCTCATAGGCATTCATTTCATGATCAATTTCAGAGCGATAAGTTACAGAGGCTTTAAGCGCAATTTCTGGAATTTGATATGCAACACCCGCTAACCAACCAACGGATTCATCTTCACCTGTTCTAAAATCATATCCATTAAAAGCAGAATATGTTTTACCACGTAGAAGTACTGTGCCATCTACTGTTTGATATACAGCACCTGCATATACGTTCCAGTTCTCATTGGGTTGATAGCCAACCAATAAACTTAGATTTTGTGTATCTACAACAACAGATGTATTTCCTTGAAAAGGCAATGGACGGTTTTCAACAAAGTTATTTTGGCCAGAATATTCTGCATCTGCACCAAAGGGTTGGTCGTAGATTAAACCTACTGAAATTTTATCTGTCGCTTGGATTTTAAGTGCTGCATGAGGAAAATAATAATCACCCGCCATATCTGAAGCACTGTTTTTATCAGTGTCTTGTCCTGATACATTTGGATCTAGAATTGAAATACCAGCTTCTGCATAGTTACCAGGTTGTAAGAATGCAGAAATTGATTGGCCTGAACGGTCTAAACCACCAGCAATCGCTGTAGTTGCAGGCATTAAACTGATGATGATGGCTTTTGTAAGACTGTTAAGTTGCATACATTATCCCTGTTTGTAACTTTTGATGTTAATTCGGTGAGTGAAAGTAACATAAATAGAAAAACAGTAAATAAGAGTTGCTACTCTAAAAATGAACTGTATAAGTTAAAAAATAAGCAATGCTAGAGTAATTATTCTAGAAGGTGTTATTTATGTTTATGATTTATAAATAAAAAAATAGAGTATTTAACTTAATGTTTAACTTTGAACTTAAAAAATTCAAATGCTCAATCTATGAACATTTGAATTAAATTATTTTTACAATAGTAGATTGGATATATTTCCAATCTACTAATACCGAGAATTAGAAGCGGTAACCGA
This sequence comes from Acinetobacter sp. YH1901134, assembly GCF_013416965.1. Lineage (NCBI taxonomy): Bacteria > Pseudomonadati > Pseudomonadota > Gammaproteobacteria > Moraxellales > Moraxellaceae > Acinetobacter > Acinetobacter sp. YH1901134. Next base: position 23,342 of record NZ_VPEW01000006.1, read on the forward strand.
TTTTTAGACCGTAAGCCCATGCATCGTTATCTTCAAATGATGCTACTGATTCATTTGTACCAAACATTGATGCAGGTTGTGCTTCAGCATCACCTAACATGAAGTATTTAACACCACCTGCGATAAAGTAGTTAGGCGCTGGGCTGAATTGTAAACCTAAGCCAACGTTCCAGTAGCCTTCAGTAGGACCAAGTGTTGATACAGGGTTGCCTGCACCAGAATCCCAACCTACAGAAACGTTACCAGCCCATTGTTCACTCAATTTACGACCTATACCAACTGTAGCATTGATTTGATCGTCAGAATAAGCAACAAGGTCAAATCCACCAACAGGACCACGACCAAGGGCACCTAATGTTTCAGATGCTTTACCAAAAGCGGTTGGGCGAATTGCAAAATTTGACCAATCTACCCAACGTACATTTGCAAATGCGACAGTGTCGGCCATGATACCAGTTTGAAAATCAAGGTTAACAGACTGCGGTGTGGTGATCTTAGTGTCAGCACGCGTTGAAAAAGCACCGCCTAGTAGAGCACTGCTTCCAGTTTCAGTGGTTGCAGCTTCGTGATCAATCTCAGAACGGTAAGTAATAGATGCTTTTAAAGCAATTTCTGGGATTTGGTACGCTAATCCTGCTAACCAACCAACGGCACTATCTTCTTTCATATTTGCATTATATAAACCGAGAGCTTGGTTTGCTCCATATGCAATACCGCGTAGTTGAACATCACCTTTTACTGTTTGATAAACACCACCGCCGTATATGTTAAAATTTTCAATTGGTTGAAAACCTAATATCATCGAGATATTTTGAGTGTTAACTTCGACTTCCGTTGTTTCGCCCATTAATTGGAATGCGCCAGGGTTACCTGCAACTGGTAGTGTTTGATCTGTTGCACTATATTTAGCTTCTGCACCAAAAGGTTGATCATATAGTAAACCAAAAGAAAAATTATCAGTTAGCTGTAATTTTAATGCTGCTTGTGGAAAATAGTAATCACCCGCCATGTCATCTAGTGATGTATTAGCAAGAGCTCCTAATGTTGGATTGCTTGCAGGAGCAGTGCTGTTCATCTTCCCAGAAACATTCGGATCTAAAACTGAAATACCTGCTTCAAAATAGTTCCCTGGTTGTAAAAATGCAGAAATAGATTGCCCTGAACGATCTAGTGCTGCTGCAAAAGCACCTGTCATTGGAACTGAAGCAAGAATCATGGCTGTAGCTAAAGTTTTTAATTTCATTCTTCGTCATTCCTTGAGATACGAATTTGATTTTTATGGTTACTGCATATATTCGTTATGGAAAACTTTTTAATACTCTTGGGCTTAATTGTTACTCCATGTGACAAAAATAGCACAATTAAAATAAGAGTAAATGCTCTAGATTAAAAAATATGATTGAAAAACGAACTATTTAGAGTAAATGTACTAATTAATACATATAACATTTTGATTATTATTTAATATTTTTAGTTACTGCATTATTTTCTAAACCTAAAAATAATTGAAAATATTTTGATATGGGCAGTCATAAATTGATTTTTTTGGCCTTATAGACCACGCCATGTGTCGTTTTTTGCATTGACAAATAGATGATTAGGGAATTTAAAAGTGCTATTCAATTCTTCTTAAAAAACAAACTCTCAAGAGTAATATCAGTAAAAACAAAGATTAAGTTAAAAAATTCAGAGATGAATTTTGAATTTGTAATTTAGATTTAAGAATTCTGAATTTAGTTTTATTGATAAATGTGAGTTGAACAAATCAGAGAGGTGAGGTGTCTAAAAAATTGTGCGCTCTGCGAGCCTAGAACTTTAGGTTTAAGGCTTTGATAATAAATGATTTAAATGATTGTATTTATTTGTTGGGTACTTATATGGGTACTTATTTCGGATAATGCCAATGTAGTAGGCCAAACAACTTAGAATGCAAAATGAGTGAACCATATACTTGCCGAAGGATTATACCTATTTTGTCCATAATCTAACGAATCTTCTCAGACTCTTTAACGCGTTGTTTAATACTTAATCTTTGTGAGTTAAAACCTTTTATTTTTGTGTACTAAAAATGAATAATTAGAGTTTTTGTGAAACAAAAAAACGTTCCACGGTATTGCATGTTTGTGGTATATGTTATTAAATAAACCAAGTAAAGGTAAGTGACTATTTATCTTTTACTGTCTTTAATAGTGTGTAAGTTATTGAATTTGAGAAAAATATGAAAGCCATCACAAAATTTCGACAATGTTAACTTAATTAGTGTTTTTACGCTGTTGGTTTTGTTGGATTTAATTTTAATATGTGAGGTGAAGTATGGAAAATAAAAAAAATACTGCGGTAGATTTTGCCAATTTAATTATTACCTATGTAAAAGATCTACCAAATCGCAAAGGTAGCTTAACTCCTATTAAACTACAAAAAATTCTTTACTACGTATATGTTGAATGTCTTGTAAAACATAACGTTAAGCTTTTTGATACCCCGATTGAAAAATGGAAATTTGGACCTGTGGTTAGCTCGGTTTATCATAATTTTAAAACGTATGGAACAAGTCATATTGCAGAGCCAACACCTAGTTTTGTTTTTGATTTAAATGAGGACGGCTTTCATTACGAAGAAATCCCATTTACTAAAGCTTCAGTTGAAATATGCCCTGAAGTAGAGAAAACAATTCGGCAGAAGGTTGCTGATTTAGTTGATCAAAATCCTTTTGATTTAGTTGAACAAACCCACAGAGAGTTGCCATGGAAGAAATTTGAACCACAAATTCTTAAAGGGGTACGAGGGTTGGTTTATTCAGACGAAGAATTAATTAATTATTTTACAAAAAATGCTGAGTAGAAAGTTTAATGATTAGTGGAGATGAGCTCCTTAGGCGATTTTTAAAGAGTTGTATTGAGAATCCTGCAGATGGGGCACATCTTGACGAACTACTCAAAGTTTTTTTAGGAGTTTTGCATTTTTATAGGTGTTTAGAGGGCTATCCGACTCCATATCATGATATCACTCAATTTATTTATAATTATAAAACTGAGATTAGAATTGATGATTTGAACCTTGTTATGGATGCGCTTGAACTGAAATTAGAAGATGTTCAGGATGAAAATTTTGCAAAATGTTTTAGAAAATTTAGACGTAATATTTTGCTCGCTGTAACTCAAAAATACTATATACAAAAAGTTGCTAGCGATGCATTGCAAGCTGCTCAAGATGCTTCAAATACAGCTAGTAATGCATTAAAGGCTGCTAATGTTGCTTTAAATGCTGCTAGTGATGCTGAAGATAAAGCAACTAGAGCTACAAATTTATCAGGTAGTGCAAAAGAAACATTAGTCCATGCTAAAAAAGCAGCTAAAAAAGCGGAAGACGTTTCTAGTGATGCGTTGAAGCTTGCTGGGGAGGCTCGCACACAAATTCAGGAAGCAAAAAAAACCTCAGAAAATATGATGGTTAACTATGTGACCATCCTTGGTATTTTTGCGACAATTATTATTACGGTATTTGGTGGCATTAATATTATCGGTTCTGCTGTTAAGCTATTAGAGGGTAGTGGTAAATTAGCATATTTGGTATTTGTCGTTTCTTTCTTAATGATATGCCTATTGACTCTAATCCGTACTCTCACAACATGGATTAGTGCATTGAGTAATTATAGAGAAGACAAAGTATTAGTTAGCAGTCCAAAAAGTTTTTATAAGACCTCTGTATGCGCATTTTTGATTGTTGTGATAGCTGCAGGAATCATGAGTTATTTTAATAAATCGCAAGAAGCGACACAAAATAATGTTGATAAAGATAAACATAATTCAAGCAATGTATTGTTTATGAATATAGGGAAATAAAGAAAATTTCATTTAGAAGCCTCCTTTGGGAGTTTTTTAAGTTTTAAGAAGATATTGATATTGACTAGTATTCTAGCTGGGGCAAGACCTAGAAGTTGATGAATTTGACTAGACATGTATGATCCATTGGCCAATCTGGAACTAACCTTCTATACTCAACCCAATGACATTTGAAATGTGAACGGGGGGAATTTAGAGGCTTGCTTTCAAGGTAGTGACTTAACTATTAATTGATAAAGTCCATCATTTGGATGGACTTCATTAACAGTTCTGATTTTCATTTTACAAGTTGTTGTGATGTTTTGAATAGCTGATATAGCACTGTCTTTAGGTGACTATATGGAGTGTAGATACTTGCTTACACTCCATAAAAATGCATTATTTATATGGGAAGTATTCAAAGCAATTTACGTTACTACCATGAACACGATTTTGTTCATAAACCATTTTCTCTGCTTTGATCGGAATAGTATCTACTTTTCTCTTTAAGAGTTGTTCTTAGTGAGTTGGGTATTTCAGTTCGCTGATAGTTTTTCATTGCAACGTTCATAGCAGATACGGCAGCACTTTCAGCTTCACATAATATTTTTATCTTTTGAAAGTTTTCTAAGTCATCACGATTTGCTTGAACAAATTCTGCAATTTTTTGATCAAATAGATCCTCATAGTATTTTAAAGCATATTTAACTTGCCCAGCTGACATTTCTGAATGGATTTTAGGTGCTGCATTAGCACTTGGACTTAATACTTTTCCTCTCATTAGTTCTGGATTATTGGTTTGAAGCATTGGGTTAAGCACGGAGGTAAATAAACCGTCTTTAACCTTCCCCCAATTAGCACCATCTGCGTAAGTTGTAGCACTAAGAGTTAAACCGATAGCTAAAATATAAAGTTTAGTTTTCATTGAAAATCAATTAAGTATTTATAAAGTATGTGAATTTATTACAACACTAATAGTTTTAAGGTTTATTATTAGTCTAATAGCTTTAGCTCTCAGAGAGCTTGGATAGCATTCTGTTGTTTAGCCGTTAAATGAGATTTTAGGTTTATAGTGGTACTCGTTCATTTATATATTGTGTCTTCATATAATTTATACTTACATGAGTCTTCTGATATTAAATTAAACTGCATCATATCGTAGACTGTTGTTAACATGCCTTCTGCTACTTCCTTAGTATCATGTGCAATTTGTAAATCATTATAGAATTCGGAGACTTTGAGCATATCTTGTAGATTGGTAAGCATTTTGCAGACCTGAAGCGAAAACTCCTGCCTATCGTTCTCAACATTGTTTTTTGCCGAGTCTTTAGCAAGGTTAAAGTCACTCAGTAGGCTTTTAGAAATCCTTTTAAATTGTTCCTGTCTTTCTTCAATAATAGGTTCATCTTCCACTTGTTCTGATTCTGCTTGTACTATTGAGATACTAGATACAGCTAATAAAGTGAGCAGGGCAGTTCTTAGTTTCATTTTATAAGTTGTTGTAAAACTTCTGATGATTCAGTATACCATTCACATTTTAATCTTGATAATAAATACTTATGAGCCGTTATATTTGGTCCAAGCTAAACAAGCTGCAAGTAGGTACATTCGTTGAATACTATATAAAGATGGAATTTGCTATGTATGGCTTCCAGGTCTATACATCTGAAGTTGATGATCGTGGTTTAGACTTTGTAGCACGTTATAAAAAATCTGATTTTCTTTCTATTCAGGTTAAATCTTTAAGAAAGGAGACAGGTTATGTATTTATGACCAAAAATAATTTTGAGCCTAATCCTAATCTTTATCTTGCACTTGGTCTTTTAAATGAGGGAGATATGCCTAAGCTGTATTTGATCCCTTCAACTGTTTGGTTAGAGCCTAATCCTCTATTTATAAGTCGTGATTATGGTGAAGATTACAAGAGCAAACCTGAGTGGGGATTAAATTTATCTAAAAAGAATATGCACATGCTTGAGCCTTATCAATTCGATAATATGATTCAGTCACTAGTAGATAGTTATGAACTAAAAATTGCTTCTAATACTTCTGAGAGCTTGGTATAGCACTCCGTTGTTAAGCCACTGAATAAGATTTTAGCTTAAATAAGATTTTAGCTTATAAGAGTGATTCGTTCATTTCTGTTTTGAAAGCTACTCTCATGTCATAGACTGCTTCTGCCGTATTAGGTAGTTCGAGTGGGGTCTACCATTCATAAGACATAGTTTTGACAGTACTGCATTGAGTAAGGATGTTATTTATTCTTATGCCTCGAATACAATAAGTTAAGTACCAACCCATGTCCTACAAAAAACCATCAAAGCAGCTTACAGATATTGAAAGCCAGGCCAATTCTAATCTTTGATTTGTCATTATTTATATATCTTCTTAGAAAACATTGCGATTCTGCGATTTACCTTTGAAAGCCTTATTTGGTAAGGCTTTCTATATCACAAGGAGGTTTTTGCGGTTCTGCGATATTGCGATTCATGGATTTGTATTGGTTTAAGTCTATTACCCTCTCAAAATATCTATTTTTAGAGGCAACAAGGGCAACCCAGGTAACATACTTGATATGACTAGGTTTCAGGCTGTTGCCTCATTCTTTTGGCCTGGGCAAAAAAACACTTTCAGATGTCTAAAATCCTCTATTTTATGACGTAACAAAGGTTATTCTATAAACACATTATGACGTAACAGTGGTTGCTTTATAGACAAATTATGACATAACAAAAATATTGGGAGCTAAAATTTACGGTGAGTAACAGTAGTTACGCACATAAAACAATCAACTTATAATTTATTGATCTGTTTAGAGCAGAACACCATTTAAGACACGAGTAATAGCATTACTGCTTGAGTACTCTAATGACATTCATGCGTTTTGTAAGAGATATAGGTGCCGGTTGCAGACAGCTGATGATTTGATATTTACGCTTGAAATTTAAACACATATCCATATATAACCAAGATAACTAATAATATTTTGTGAGGGTTATATGGGGTGGATTAAAGAAAAGTTATGGGAATTGAGCGATGTGCTTGAAGAGTTCCCGAAAGTCTATTGGTTGACAATGTTTTACGTGGCTTTAGCTGCAATATCGGTATTTATGTATGTGCCATTATTTAGCAAAATAGCGGACCTCAACTTGTTGGGCGCAACTCCGTTTAAGCAAACAATTATTGAGAGTTGGAATATGTTGCGATGGGGGCTAATTGTGTCCCCGATAACAATTCTATTAATTGGTTGGATTCATGCAGCTGATCTATATGAAAGATTAATGCGTAAAAGGTATGGGTATAGGTAATATAAATAGACCTCCTTCGGGAGGTTTTTTTAATGCTTGAAATATGGGCTTTAAGCTTAAGTGGCAGCATAAGCCCTCAGGCGGCTGAGGAAAAACTTAAAACAGTGTCCACTTTTACTAGACCACTACACCTTGCTACCCATCATAGATGAAGAGGACCAAAGTACAGGGTACACATGAAATGTACACTCTTTTAAATGCTTGATCGTTGCTTGACTAGTTTGAGGTGAATCTTGCTTATGGTGGTGACCAAAATCCTGCTTACTAAACAAAAAGCTGAATCCGCTTAATCTCTTTATTTGCTTGATTTGAACTTGCTTAGAGGGAATAAGGTGCCCCAATCCATTGTCACACAAAACATGTAGTCATAAAAATGCCTGAGCTTATCCCAGCATTGCCATAGTTTCCCATGGTCTTAAGTGCAACCCCGGATTAGATCCAGATGTAGTGCGTCCACATACATGCACATCGTTCACCCCTGACCGGTTTCACAATAATACCTGAAGACTGCACAGCCTCCTATACACAACCCAATGATATTTGAAATGTGAATGGACGGCATTCAAAATGCTACTCTAGGGCTTGGTACCATAAAGACTTATGCCATGTTTCGGCAGTTAAAAAGCATTCTTAAATTAAGCAAATAATGTGGGTAAATACTGCGATTAAATCATAGTGGTTATTAAATTTTTTATTAAGACGAGAGGTCTATAACCGATCTACAACTTTTGATGTGGTAACAGGAAAAGGCAAAAACAGGTTTTGATGTGGTAACAGTATTTTTTTGATGTAGTAACATAGTCCACGTATATAAAATAATCTAAAGTACGGACATACAGCCTATTTATATAATTTGTGAATTATCCGTAAAACCTATGATTAAGACCTGACATTTTCTTTGATATAAAAGCCTTTAAACCTCACAAAACTACACATTCAAAACTTGTTATTTAAATACTCCAGGCCAAACCCTATTAGATCCAAAATTTGAAAGGGTATATCCAAGATTGAATACACTACCAACAGTAGCGAAATTGAACGGCAACATTGGTTTATGACTTACACAGCTTCAACAGCATTTCAACGGACGTTCACAAAACGTTATTTTCTATTAGCTATTTTTCAATAAACTTTTGGATTTTATCCATGAATGCGTTATGGAATGCTATAGCTGCAGCATTGGCCTGGCGTTCATACATATCATGCTTAGCAACCATAGCCTTGAATGTTTTTGCATTCTTATTGAGTGGCTTATAAGTCTTCTTAAGGAATGGTATTTCTTCACGATCTAATGGCCATCCGAGTTTAATTCGCATTCGTTGCATATTAATTCTTGCTACATGCTTCTTATTGCACTGCTGAATGAGGTAGTTGAGCTTGTGACACTTTCTGCATTTAAATTGGCCATCAATCAAATACAGTTTTCCAGCGCGGTTACCACAATCATTACCAGGACATATAAACCAGTACCGGTGATTGCCGTAGTTGCATGGCGTGGTAGTTACTTGGATGTGCAACCGGTGATTAACACTATTTTGAGTAAAGGAAAGGATTAGAGTGCCGTGACGATACTCATAACCCATTGATGAGCTAATTTGGTTATCTAGTTTCCATACCCAAGTACCAGAGGCGCCGTCTACAAGCATATTGGATCTGGCCACAGTTCGACTATCTATATTCAGACAATCTTCGACCGTACGCTTACTTTCTCTTTTCATGCATAAAATCCGCAATAATTGCCAAAATAATCACACGAGATACCCCTCAATTGCATTTTTAAGGCCGTTTTAAGCATAAAAATGTATAAAAACAGCATAAAAATCACATCAATCACCCTTATTTACGCATAAAACACCATGTTTTATAGGGTGTATGTCAAGGTAATTAAAAAGCCATATACTTAATATGAATCAGTGTATTAGATCTCAAACGTGCAAAACACGTTGCATTATTTTACTAATGATTTAGGTCAGATTTGAATAAAAAAACAGGAACCGAGCCGAGAAAACACATAAAACATAATTATAGATGAGCGTATGGGCCTGGCATTCGTCAGGGTAAGGGGTGGTGATTTCCATCATAGCTAATGTTAAAACTTGGCCACATTTGAAATGCGACCAAGATCCATTCGAGAATTTACCTTGATGTACCTTGATGAAATCCAAGTCCATCAAAGTAGAGCTAAACAATACAACACATAGCTTTAAGGCCATTTAAGAGCGCTTTATGATTATGGTCTATCAAGGAAATGGGTACGGCGTAACACGCATCGATGTACCAGGCCGATTTTGCGACACGTAGAGACACGAAATGAATTTTATTAAAAGCAATGCAAGCCTTACAGTGCTTATGTTTGAGTGTGATTTTGGTAGCAAATTTAATACTGCGTTGTGTCTCAGAAACTCTTAATACAACCATGCAGCAAATAAGTTTTACCTTGATAAAATGGCACTTATTGAAAATGACTGTAATAACCAGTAGATAGGGCTTTGAGGCTGTTTTAATGGTGTTGTAGTCTAGCTTGATCCAGAAAATATTTAATAAGTCTTGTCCTGCAAGAAATACGGATTTTTCATAGAAGTACTTATACAGAATGAGAGTTTCATTAAATAAGATAAAGTCTTTCTCTAAAAGCCTTTCGGTGAAATTTGGTTTCATATTTTTGCTATATTCAGTCAACCTAAATTAATCTGCTTTATTGAGAATAACTATTGGAACTTAATTGCAATGTATTTATATTTAAAAAACAAAATCTTATTAAAAAAAGCTATTCATTAAGAGTTGATATATAAAATGCGCTTTACTAAAACTGGTCCTAATATTCCCGATGAATTAATTGAAGCACAAAAAAATGGTGAACTTCTATTTTTCTGTGGTGCGGGGGTCTCGGTTCCTGCTGGATTACCTACTTTTTATAGTTTAACGAAAAAAGTTGCTGAAGAATTACATGCACTAGATGATGAAAATAATGAGATTTCACAATTACTATTTAATTCTCAATTCGATAGAACATTTACAGCCTTAAAAAGAACTTATGGTGATGAGATTGTTGATTCTGTCTTATTGAAAGAACTAAAACTCAATAAAACTCCATTACTAAGGAATCATGAAAATCTTTTAAAACTTTCAATAAATGAAGAAAAGAAACCATTTCTTATAACAACAAACTTTGATCTACTTTTTGAGAAAGTGGATAAGAAAGTAAAATCTTTTGTTCCACCATATTTACCAGATCTTAAATCTAAAGAGCCGTTATCAGGCATTGTTTACTTACATGGTAAATGGATAGATCCAAAGAAAAATGAACCTAATAATCTTATTGTTTCATCTCAGGACTTTGGTAGTGCTTATTTATCCCATGGTTGGGCAACAAGATTTTTATCAAATTTATTGACACGTCGTACAGTCGTATTAATTGGTTATTCGGGAGATGATACTTTAGTTCGTTATTTACTTGAGGGACTAAATTCTGAAAATTCGGACAATAAAAATAAGATATATGCCTTTGAACGAGGAGAGCAAAGTAAAATCAGTCAAAAGTGGTCCCAGCTTGGTGCTATAGGTATTTCATATCCTAATCATGATGATCTATGGGATACAATCACAGAATGGGCAAAATATGCAGGAGATGATGATAAATGGAATACTCACATTTTTGAATTTAGTCAAAAAAGCCCAAAAGATTTAGAAGCATTTGAGAGAGGACAGGTTGCTAATTTTATTTCAACATTTAAAGGTGCTCAAAAATTTCAATTATTTCAGCCCACACCAAAAGCAGAATGGATTTATGTTTTTGATAAATATATCCGGTTAGGAAAACCTAAAAAAGTAGAAAATCAAACTGGTCAATATCTTATATTAGATCCTATCGATTTATATGGGATAGATACAGATTTTACTCGTTCAGATTTAGAGTTAATTCCTGATCATTTAAAAAATAATGTTGGTGAAGATTTCATTGATAATTTAAATAATGAGCACTCAGGTGAGTTAAGAGAAAGAATATCAAATTTACGATATCAACGGCTATGGGCTGTAAACTCAAGAATTACAAGTTTAATAAGATGGTTCGTAAAAGTTATTGAACAACCTTCAGGTATATGGTGGGTTGCTAATCAGAATAACTTACATCCATTAATAACCAGAGAAATTGAAGAGCGAATTACTAAAGAGCCTAATTCATTTTCTGAGAATGAATTAATTTTTTTCAGAAAAATAATACTAAGTCAAAAGCTACTAGAAAGACAACCTACAATAACTTGGTATGAATTAAAATTTATAGTAGAGAAAAATGGCAATGTATTTACTGAGTCAAACTTAAAGGATCTAGAGTCACTACTTGAACCAACATTGATAGTATGTAGAGATTTATCATATATCGCCTATTTGAACGCTGAAGAAGATGAGAATTTAAAGATAAATTTTAAAACTCAATTTATTGGTTTTTGTCATGATTCTATTAATGTTCACGATGACTCATTAATAAATGTTATTAATATAATCGTGGTTTCATTATTTAAATATATAAAATTGCTTAAATATACTTCTACAACTGTTAGTTCATTTTTGAATTTTGAATATCCTATTATAGCTCTTAATGATTTTGATAATGAAATGCGAGATGCTTATGAAAATACTGCAAAAATAATTGTTTGGTTAAGTCATTTGATTTATAGACAACTTCAGATAGATGAAAAGGAAATTTACGCGCTTTCTAAAGAATGGCCAAAAGATGATTCATATATTTTCAATCGTTTAAGACTATTTGTATGGGTGTATTCTCAAAATATTTATGAATTTGATATCGGGAAAAAAATTGAAAATTTCTCTGATGATTTTTTTTGGAGCTCTGTTCTAGAGGTGGACCTATTTAAATTTATTTCAAAAAAATGGGATAAAATACCTGAGGAAGATCGCATAATTATCGAAAATAAAATTATAAGATACTATCCAAATAATAAAGATTACGATGATGATTTATTTGAAAATAGAAGAATTTATCATACTGGTCGGTTACTAAAAAAATTAGTAATTCGAAAATAGGTTTATCAGAATCAGCTAAAAAATATTTATTAAAAATAGAATCATCTGATAAATGGAAAAATAGTTTTTTAGATGAAGAGCCATTTATTCCTGGTGTTATGTCAGGTTTAGTAAAGACTAATACATCTATAGATATGTTTGATTTAGGATTAATAACAGATTCAACAAAACTATTGGATGAAATAAAAAAAATTGAGAATGAGAGGAGTGTGATTTTTGAACAAAACAGACCATTTATTGGTTTAATACAAAAAGATATTCGACATGTTCTAAACATACTTTTCAAAGAACTTGAGTTGGGTAACTTTCGTGAAGATTTTTGGCAGCAATTATTTGAAAATATTCCTGAAAGTACAACCATAGAAGAGAAATTAATTGTGGCTAATGCAATATTTCTTTTACCAAGTGAAGTGATTTTTAATTGTCGCTTCAGTCTATCTAGATGGATTGATGAAACACTTGTAAATACCTGCATTTCAAATCATGGACTATTTTGGAAAGTATGGGATTATGTTTTCAATTCACTAAACACAATAGGTCCAGATGCAACAAAAAGTTCTATCGGTGAAGTTAAACGAGGAGGAAAAGTTATAAATGTATCTCGAAAAACTTTAGATTATGCTTTGAATTCACCTATTGGTAGATTAGTTTATTCACTATTTTCAACTTTTAATGCTTGGAAATTAGACACTAAGATTTATAGAAAAAATTATCTTTCAAGATTTGAATTAGCATTAAATAGTGTTGGAGAGGGGGCTGATCATGCTGCTGTAATGATAGCATATCGTTTTAAGTTCATTTTTTATCATTATAAACAATGGACTGAGTTTAATTTAATTCCACTTTTAAATATCGATAACCCTGTAAGTGAATCTGTTTGGCATGGCATAATGCTCGAGACACCTTCTCCCAAAGCATCATTAATTATAAAGCCTTATATAACTTCATTATTTAAAAATAAACCTGAATGGCTTGGTAGTGAAAAATTAAAAAATAATTTAGCAAAATATCTAGTTGTTGTAAGTTACTGGTCATATCCTAAAGCTAAATATTATTCTGATATCGATCTTAGAAATATGATCCGAAATTTTGATAATGATATGCTCTCACATACATTGTGGGTGTTACAGCAACTAGTAACTGAACAAAAAAACTGGACAACATTTGGACGACATTTTATTAAAAATATTTGGCCTAAAGAAATAATATTTCAAAATTCAAGAACGTCTGAACGATTACTAAATTTAATTTTAGAAACACCTGATAGTTTTCTAGATATTTATAAACACGTAATGCCCTATTTAGGAAAAATAGATTCAGGATCCTTATTTATGTTCAGATTGGTCAAAGATGATAAGATTTTCCTTTTGGAAAAATATCCTGAAGAAGTTCTTTTATTATTAGATAAAGTAATAGGTTCAAAAATTGAATATTATGATCATTTTTTGAAGGACATATTAGAAAAATTAATTTCAGCGAAACCAACTATTAAAAATCATCCATCATGGAGACGGTTAAAAGAAATAGCCGAAGATTAAAATCAATGAAATTGAGTAATTTTGCACTTAATTATCTATATATGTTATAGGAGTTGTAATCCTTAATATCTTCTTTCTTGCCAGCCATTTTGCTCTTATCCTGTTAGCCTGTATATGCGTCTGTTTTGCGGTGGACATGGTGGACTAAGTGGACATAGACAATTATCTATATGTTTTTAAAAAATTAATTTAGACCACCTGCATATCAATTGGCATCATAAAAAAGTGGACAGATAAAATAGAAGAAGTGGACAGAACAGAATGCACCGTATTATGTCCACCCTATGTCCACCTATTAATATAGAAATATTTATATAAAGTGGACAGAGTAATATTTATATATAACAGTGTATTAGCTATATAAATTCTTTCAATATCCACCTTGTCCACTACGTCCACCTTATAAATATTCTTTTCAGATTTCATTATCTAGGCTCTGCATAGCCTCTACACTGAAATGCATCATGCGTGGGCGCGTACCGTCAGGCAGGGTATTGCTGGACTTCTTCACATAGAGTTTTTTATCACCCTCAATAAACTCTTTAATCCAGCCATGTTTGATCAACGCTTTTTTGACGTTGGCTTCATTCATTCCGATACACATTTCCTTTTTAAACATGGTCGGTGATACCAGGTAGATCTTTTCTCCAGGATCATAGTAGCCGACACGGTTATGGATACGTTGCCGAACGACTTCACCATCTGCCTGTCTGATTATTGTTAGATCCTCAAATCGGCTGGTACCATTGGCCTCAAAGAATGCCTTGATATGCTCGAGCGTTTTGGTTTCTTCCATGTTTTCACCATTGCCTAAATTACCTAGCCAAGTGTTAAAACATTGCGCTACGGCCTCAAATGCACGTCCTTGCTGCCACCCTGTAATGCCAGCTTGTGTGGCCAGTTCTCCAGCTGCAGCTACGAGTGCGAAACGGCGTAAAACACGACTAGCTTGGCCATTCTTTATTTGGCTATGCTGCTCAATAAATCTATCCAGTAGGGCTTGGGCTTTCCCTATGGCGGCATCTTTATCCTGAGTCAGATACTCAAGCCACTTTATGCCAGCATGACCATAATGCTTTGATGCCAGTTCATTAATGCGATTACCAACGTCCTGAGGTGCTGTACCGTAGTTGATGCAATCAAATACGCCGTATCCTTTACCAGTATCACTAGGAATGTGTGCAAAGCGCAATAATAGCCCTGCATCTAGTTCAATACTGCCACGGCGCAAATGCTCCTCAAGGGTGACTTCACCAGTTGAGGTATACATAAGGCTAAACTGTTTGGCATCACGGTTTTTACCGGCCTTGCTACTTCGCGCTTTGCCTTGGCCACCGGTAAGCATATAGACAATATCTGATACAGCTTTCGGCACTGCTTGGCGTAACTCATCAAGGTTTAGAAAACTATCATTTCTTAACTCAGCTTCATTCTCTAAAGCGTTATCCGTGGTCCGCCATGACTTAGAGATATGCTTGGGACTGCCCCACACGCTGCATGATGCTTTGGTAATGGTGCTTTTGCCGTCCGTTGATGAGCCATAAATATGAAAGCCACCACTTTCTGCACCTAGGGGCAAAACCAATTGCCCGGAAAAGGCACATGAAAATGCCAGTACCGCTAAAGCATGAGGTTCAATCAGCCGGCTAAGTTCCTGCCATTCGTCAAAGGTCCCGGATACGGTATAGGGGCTTTTGCTGTCACTGTGAAAAAGCAGCTCTTCATCTTCACTATGGCCATAGGTTTTATTGGGAGTGGCGAAGCAGTGCCCATGCCATCCGGCACGATCGACACAGCGGAAACGTTGTTCTATCGGGTAGTCCTGAATGTAGTTAATAAATACATTTTTCTTATAGGCCTGGCGCGGTGGCATCAAGCCATGATTGGCAATAATCTTTAAGGCTTCCTGCGCTTCACCCATAAAATGCTCGTATGGGATTAGTAGCCGGTGTAAGGTATTGTCCTTATCATGAAATTGAATAACACGCTTCCAGTTATCATTATTAAGGCTCCGCGCTTCACCTAAGATAATGGCTGAATGACAGATAAAAGTGCGTGTCTGCTTGAGTTCGCCATCTTCATCGCGCTTTTCCTTAATCAGATATAGACCTGTGTCCAATATATGTAGGAATGCGCCGTCATCCATCCTGAAGGGCTTGGCTAAATGACCTTTAGGCAATAGCTTATTTGCAGGCAATTGCTCAATGGCTAACTGAATAAATGCTTTAACCTCTTCTACATCATCATCCTTATACAGCTCAGTTAGAAATGAACTTCCGTCGGATTCTGTATATTGATTTAGCAATCTAACAGCTGTGTTTTTCTCTAAGCTTTGGAATGCTTCCAGCTTGATATGTTCAGGGCGGACCGGCATATAAAGCTGACTATATCCAGCCTTTGACAGCTGATTAATCACAAAATGGATCTGCTCAAAATCAAACGGTTTGAGTGTTGTTGGTTTGGCGCACAAGGTAGGTAATATCACCAAAGCCACGGCGTAACCTGTTTGAGCAACCTTAAAGAAAGCTTCCAGGCCATAAGTAATGATAATGGGCTGATCTTTCTTTAAGTCGCCACAACATGCAAAACCTTTGGCCAATCCGTCTGGCATGACTTGCACACGTTGGCCATCCTGTAATACGGCGCATTGGATCTGCTCCAGATGGCCATTTACGATCGGAAAAATTAAAGGGTTGTGGTACTCAATCCCTTCAATTTCAATTTGAGCCTCATCAACATAAACCGGCAATGCTGGACTACCAAAATGCTGAATAATGGGATGCTCTAGATATTCAATTTGATTAGGTGAAAACTGCCGGCATTGCTTAATAATATCTGCAGGTGAGTCTAATAATGAGCTTCGAGAAATCATGCTTGTGACTCCTCGCATTCGGCCTGGTATTGCTGTTCAAGATTTTGGCTCAGATCGGCGGATTCTTGAATCATTGTATTGGTGATTGCAATGATGCGCTTTAAATTATTAAAGCAACTATCTGGAATATCATAGGTATTCCCTAGGTATTCTTTAAGGCTTTTAAATTCCTTAGAAATAACACTAAGCATGGTGCTGGTATCAGCCATTTGCTCATAAGCCAAAGAGTAGGCTTCGTATAAATCGCTAGAGCTATAAGTTGGGTTCTGTTTTTCTAAAGACGTATTTGTATTAGGCACGATTAATGCGCTCCGCTTGATTTTAAAGGAGCTTCACCATTCACGACCAAATGAGGGTGGCGAAGCCGAAAAGGGTTGGTCGACAGGCTCAAACGGTTACCTGCACACTCGAAAGTGTCCCTCTCCAGCTCCGCCATAACATGCGAATGCATAGAGATTTTACGCACAAAAAAAGCCCTTGCGGACTGTACGCCGTTTGAAAATTTATAGCCGACCAAAGCTAATTCATCTGCTTTTTGATGAACGTCGTTAGCATAAGCGGAACGCCCACAGCTTGCAACAAGAAAAACAGAGATGACCCAAACTAAAGCTAGTTTTAAGAGGTTTAAGCATAAATCTGGTTTTGGATTGATATTTGAAAACAGCATGTTATATGCTTCAAAATCTTTTAGGGGGGTGTCCAGTTTTGGGCATACCTCTATAGAATTTAGTGGCTCAATTTGAGCATCTAAATAGATGCGCTCAGATTTGAGCGTATCTAAGGCTTGAGTTTCAAGGGGGGTATGATTTTTCATTGCGCCACTCCCTCAAAAGTAAGTTGTAAATTGGCTTTACATGTTTCAATACGTACGGCGTTTAAATGCTTTTCATGCTTGCGGCGGTGCATACCTAAACTATGGAATGTGCCTTTATCTCTTGATACTTTTTCTTGCATACAAAGGCGGTTTAATTCTTCATAAGCAGTCTGCCTTGCTGAGTAGCTGCCAGTTTTACGGATTGTTGGTAATACCTCAGAAAATACCCAATTTTGGAAGCTCAAGGCTTCTGGTTTATTAGATCGGAAGATGATGCGATATAAATTCGGTTCATTTACAAATTTAACCTTTTGAGTACCACCATTTGTAAGGATGTGGCAATCTGCCATACCCTTTGCATCTAGGTCACGCAATAAACGTGATGTGCGGTCCACATTTAAAATACGGCATACATCAGCAAGACAAAATAAAGGTTCACCATTTACATCAAAGACAATACGAACGCCGTTATTATTAAAATTAAAAATAGATAGGCTCATACTTGCACCTCATTTAATTCATAACGCGCGTGTGTGCCTTTGCCATTCAGATTAGGCTCAATGTGGGTCACAATGTCATGACCTTGCTTGCGTAGTCGCTCAACAACTGCACTTAAACGATAGCAATCAAAATGGTGGATTGCCTCGGCCTGGGAAAGTGTCTTGCCGTTTTTAAGGTGGGCTAAAACCTGAGTTTGATGATTTATACTCATGCCTTGCCCCCAATTTTTATTGCATCTAGCAAGGTAGAAAGGTGGTGCATAGATTGCAGTTCAGCATCTAGCATTTGCACGATGTGTTTAGGTGAGATATGCACGGTTTTAAGACGCGCAGGACGGATATATTCTGCAAGAGCATCAATACGCTTTTTAACCAGCTCTGTGTATTCCATTGGCTCGTCAATGCCGGCTTTCATGCTGCGCTGGTACTGAGTATCCAGTAAGCCGTATAAATCATCTAAAGTTATCGAAGCGTCTTTTAATTGCTGGTGATTGATAGCGGTGACCAAATCACGGTTATAAACATCTTTTGCAATAACTTTCAGCTGACGACTAATTGATGTAGCAATACTTTTAATTTGAGTTTTAGTCATTGATTAAGCCTCGAGTACTGCAAGGCTTTGCATTTGCTTGTTATGCCATTCAATCAATTGCGCATAGTCAAAATACACTGGAGCCTGACGTGATGCCCCGGCTTTAAAGGGCTTTGGAAAGGTGGGGTCATTCAAAGTAAGTTCACGTAAAGCATTGCGCTTTATGCTTAATAACTCACAAGTTTGATTATAAGTAACTCGAATCGGTTGCATGTGTATAACTCCACATAAATTTATATTGTGGAGTTAGTATGTATATGATTTTTTTTACTAAAAACCTTTGAGCTAGCAAATAGGGTTATATGCAAGCACAATGGGTAATCTGCTTGCAAAAGAGATATCTATGTTTACTCTTTATTAGGCTTACTAAATTCTTTTGAGAGCCAACTTTCAATCGTTTTCGTGCTTAGAGAATGTATGCCAGCATGCTTTCTGGCACATTCGGCATAAGAATGGTAATTAGATATATTCCAATCATTAAATATTTGCTTTTTTAGTATCTGATATTTTCTAGATCTAGTTAATCCTCCTAATGCCTGTATGGACTGTTTTAAATTTTTCTCTTGATTATTAAGGGGCTTAGCATCTATACATTGTATAAAAGCACCTAAATCTAGGTTTATTACCTCGATATTTTTTAAGGCAAGATGAATATCATCTAGATTCATTCTTGTGTTGAGTTGCAGGATTTTAGCAATAGTTATTTCAGCGACAATATAGGCCAGTGCTAGTCTTTGAATATTTATGGGAGGTGCAATAGATAAAAAGCGTCTAAGTATTTTTGTAGATGGGAATTCAACTAACTCTTTGTCACTTGTATCTTTGAATAAAGCAGGATGATTTCCAGTTGAATATACCTCATAAAATGCATCTATTGCTTGATTTTTATCTATGTCGAGAGTTCTGAAAATATTTTCAAATTGTTTTGAAATGTTGCCATTTTCACCATAAGTTTTTTTTAAATAATTAATTATAAATAAATCAATCGCCACGCTTATTAACCTCCCACAGCATCCCAATAAAACAGCTAAGCCAATCAGATTGGGTATCTGACTTTCGGGGATCAACCTAGGCTTAGCAAATTGAATATAAGCGATAAAAGGTTAAATAAGAATATGTAGGGTTAAGTTGGCGACAATTTACGACGCTATGGGAATATAGGAATCGCAGCGTATCGCAAATGAATCGCAAAGCCTTTGCGGAGTTGAATCCTTGATGCTGTAAGGCATACAAGGCTAAATCGCAAAATCGCAGGCTTTTTATGGTAATTAATATACAAACCTCACATTTAAGCTAAGTGAGGATAGTTGTAATCATTACTTAGCTTTTTTAAATTGGATGAGGTTATCTTGCTCTATGAGCTTTATTTCCTGTCCGTAGTCGTAGGCACTGATATAGCCGTTTTTATTCTTATCAATATAATCACTCCACCAGGCCATCATTTTTTTACGTTCATCTAAAAACTCAACATGGTGTGTATAAGCCAAACGTACTTGGTCTCGTTCCTGGTGACTCATTTGTTTCTCGACAGCTTCTTCTGTGAATAGCATGCTTTCAACCAAGGCACCACAAGCCATACCTCTAAAACCATGTAGACAGATATCTTCATTAGTATCGTAGCCCATACGTCTTAAAGTGTTATTGATGGTACTTTCACTGATAAAGCCATAAGGGTCACCATGTTTAGGAAATACGTTTTCATACATACCGCTATAAATATGTAGTTCATTTAAAATGGCCAAGGCTTGAGGGGAGAGTATGATTAGATGCTCAGTTTTCATTTTTGCTCCTCGATGAGCAAACTTATTTCCTTTAGATGCTTGACGTTCAGCCGGGATAATCCAAACACCTTTTTTTAAGTCAAACTCAGACCATCTGGCAAAGCGTACCTCGCTAGATCGGGTAAAAGTATGTAGGGCGAATGCTAAACAGAGCTTAGTAATCGGATAGCCTTTATCAGCCTCAATCTTCTGTAAGAACTCAGGTAATCGGCTTAGGTGTAATTTAGGGTGGTGCTTGGTCTTTCGTGTAACGGTAATCGCATCCTTTAAGCTGGATGCTGGATTCAATTCTATTAAGCCTTTGGATATGGCATAAGCGAAGATACTAACAAAACGCTGACGAGTTTTTTTAACGACTTCTAAAAAGCCTGTTTCTTCAATCTTACTTAGTACAAGGTTTAAATCTTTAGGTTTAATACTGTCTATTGGCCTGGTACCAATAATAGGGAATACATATTTTTCTAGGTTCTTTAGAGCACGTTCTGCAGTTTCTTCTCCCCATTTGCCACTGGCTTTGTATGCCACATGCCAGGACCGAGCAATTGACTCAAAATGGAATTGATTATCTTGCTTGGACTGTTCAATCAATAATTGCTGTTTTGGATCTAAGTCATTAGCCAGCATTGATTGATATTTTGTGCGATGCTCTCGTGCCTTCGCTAACTTGATCGCTGGATAAGTACCTATAGTAATAATTTGGGTACCTAGGGAGTTTTTGTACCTATATCGCCATGTCTTTGTACCGGATGTTCGAATGAGCAAAATTAACCCATTTCCATCAAATAAGGTGTAGTCCTTTTCCTTTGGTTTTGCGGCAGCACATTGAGGATCCGTAAGGGGTTTAATCAATTTAGCCATGAGAATGAGTACCTGAAAGTAGATAGAATCGGGCTAGGTACTCATTAAGGTACTCATTATTTAAGGTTGTATCAAGTTGTATAGAGTTAAGTATAATCAAGTTTAATTTATAAGTTATTGATAGTTATTAAGTGTTGGTCAAGATGGGTTGTATGAGTTTAATGATTTGGTGCGCTCTGCGGGACTCGAACCCACGTCGGTCGCTTAGGAGGCAACTGCTCTATCCGGTTAAGCTAAGAGCGCAAGACGGAGGCTAATGTACTCCTATTTTAGCTAAAAAAAAAGTTATTGCCGAAACAATAACTTTTTAAATTACTTAGTCTTTATGAACTTCATTGGGGTCAATGTCGCTCAAATCTTTAGGATTAAGATAGTTAAACATTAATAACATGACTGTAATCCAAACAGGGATCATTAGAACTGATTCCATAAAGCCCTGAGTCCACATAATAAATAGAACTAAAGCAATAAAGATCAGAACGATGTAGTTGCTGACTGGTGCCCAAAGTGCAGGATAAGACGTTGTAAAATTCAAAATACGTTTGGCACGACGGAACTGTAAGTGAGTCATGGTAATCATCGCCCAGTTCAGGACAAGCGCACCAACAACCACATACATTAAGTGACCAAGTGCATCTTCAGGTACGAAGTAGTTTAAGAGTACACAGCCGAAAATCAGTACTGCAGAAAGTAATACTGCTGGAATTGGTACGCCACTTTTGTTAGTTTTTGCGAAAACTTTTGGGGCATTACCTTGTTTTGCCAAGCTGTAAAGCATACGGCTATTGGCATACATACCGCTGTTATAAACAGACAGTGCTGCAGTTAGGATAATGAAGTTCAGTAAATGTGCAGCCCAATCAATACCCAGTTGGCTAAAGATCATCACAAATGGGCTTTTGTCTAGACCACCTAGTTCAAGCTGATTCCATGGCACAAGTGACAATAGAATAGTCAAAGAACCCACGTAGAAAATCAAAATACGAAATACAACTTGGTTGATCGCTTTTGGAATAGTTTCTTTTGGATTTTCAGCTTCTGCTGCCGCCATACCAATCAGTTCAATACCGCCGAAGGCGAACATCAAGAAAGCCAGCATGAAGAATAAACCTTCAAAACCATTTGGGAAGAAGCCGCCCTGACTCCATAAGTTGGTAAATGATGCTGTTGAATTGGCATCTGCAGTAAGTAGCAAATACAAACCAAATACGATCATAGAAATAACTGCAGTGACTTTAATAATCGACAGCCAAAACTCAGATTCACCATAAAACTTCACATTACCTAAGTTTACTAAAGTAATGATCACGAAGAAGAACAGTACAGATGCCCACGCTGGAATATGAGGCCACCAGTAGTTGATGTATTTCGCAACAGCGGTGAGTTCTGTCATTGCCACTAAAATATAGAGAATCCAGTAGTTCCAACCTGTTAAGAAACCTGGAAATTTCCCCCAATATTTATATGCAAAATGGCTAAATGAACCCGCTACAGGTTCATGGACGATCATTTCACCCAACTGACGCATAATTAGAAAGGCGATCAGACCGCCAATGGCGTAGCCGAGAATAATGGATGGTCCAGCAGATTGAATCACATGCGCTGAGCCCAAGAATAAGCCTGTACCAATTGCACCACCCATGGCAATCAATTGAATATGACGATTCTTTAAGCCACGCTTGAGTTCGGAGGAATTGGTAGTCAAGTTACTCTTCCCGAGAATGGTTTAATTTTGGTAATTGTAATGTATAGAGAATGAATAGCCTAGTAGCTCAAAATTTATGAAAAATATTTATATATTTAATAACCTATTTTTCGTTTTAAATGCTGAATTAAAAATTTATGAATCAATAGATTAATTTTATTTTAATTGAAATTCTTATACTTGGCTTTATATGGAAAAGGTATCGAATGTTGTTTTTTTATACTTAAGTCATGTGATTGTTAAAACTTCAATTAAACATTGTATGATGCAAAAGCGCAGAAAAGAACGCTCTGCCAAAACACAATGATAAAGATTAAGGATTCAATAAAAATGAGTTTTGCTCCCCAAATTAAGATTCCAGCGACTTATATGCGTGGTGGTACTAGTAAAGGTGTATTTTTCAAGCTAGATGATTTGCCGCTTGCAGCACAACAAGCTGGAAAAGTTCGCGACCAACTTTTATTGCGTGTGATTGGCAGTCCAGATCCTTATGGCAAACAAATTGATGGGATGGGTGGAGCAACATCAAGTACCAGTAAAACCGTGATTTTGGCAAAAAGTTCACAGCCTGAGCATGATGTAGACTATCTATTTGGACAAGTGTCAATTGATAAAGCATTTGTCGACTGGAGCGGTAACTGCGGAAACTTAACAGCAGCAGTTGGTGCATTTGCCATTTCAAATGGTTTGGTTGAGGCATCACGTATTCCTGAAAATGGTTTGTGTACGGTTCGTATTTGGCAAGCCAATATTCAAAAAACCATTATTGCGCATGTACCTATTACTGATGGTGCAGTACAAGAAACCGGTGATTTTGAACTAGATGGTGTGACCTTCCCAGCAGCCGAAGTTCAAATTGAATTTTTAGACCCCGCAGATGATGGTGAAGATGGCGGCGCTATGTTTCCTACAGGGAATTTGGTCGATACCTTAACCGTACCCGATGAAGGTAGTTTCCCTGCAACATTTATTAATGCAGGCATTCCAACGATCTTCTTAAATGCAGAAGATATTGGTTATGTCGGCACTGAACTGCAAGATGCGATCAACGGTGATGCTAAGGCATTGGCCCGTTTTGAAAAAATCCGTGCTTATGGTGCGCAGCAAATGGGTTTGATTTCAGATATTGCAGAAGCAGAGCAACGTCAACATACCCCAAAGATTGCATTTGTTTCAAAGCCGAAAGCTTATACATCTTCGAGTTCTAAACAAATTTCAGAACAAGATACGGACTTATTGGTTCGTGCCTTATCAATGGGGAAACTGCATCATGCCATGATGGGCACAGCGGCAGTTGCCATTGGTACAGCTGCGGCGATACCGGGGACGCTTGTGAACTTAGCCGCGGGTGGTGGGGAGCGAGAAGCTGTGCGTTTTGGACATCCATCTGGGACGCTACGTGTAGGTGCGCAAGCAATTTATGAAAATGGTCAGTGGGTCGTTAAAAAAGCCGTGATGAGCCGGAGTGCGCGTGTCTTAATGGAAGGCTGGGTGCGTATTCCTGCGGATAGTTTAGATTAAGTATTTAACATCTCATTTGAAATCAGCCTCTGCTTTGCAGGGGCTTTTTTTTTGCCTTTATCTTTTATATGAATAAGCAAATCATGAATTGGTATATATTTTTATATAATATGAACTGCATTTAATATTAGAAAGTTTCTGTGATTTATGTCAGATTAATTTTGTTAGCATTTTGCGTAGCTTTACCCTGAAAAAAGTAGCGAAACCATGCTTAAAAAAGACTTAATAAAATCGGATCTACCTACTGAACAATTGGCTGTATTGGAAGCGTTGCCAATGCCTGCTGCGTTATTTTCTGCGACAGCTGAGCTGATATGCGCCAATCAAATATTTAAACATCGATTTCAGTCAGACTTACAAGAGATTGTATTGAATCATGTGTCCGTGATGCAGCAAAAAACCAAAGCCACAAGTTCTGAGTTTGATTTACGCTGTTTAGAGAATGATAGCATTGAACCCTTTATGTATAGTGAAAATGAACGGCATTATTGGTTCACGCTCAAACCAAAGTTTCAACAAAGTGGGGATTTGGAACATGTACTGTTGTGCTGTGCGGACATTACAAATTTAAAGCAAGTCGAATTATCACTGTTGAAACATAACCAACAACTCGAACAACAAGTTTATTTTGATTATCTGACAGGGATAAGAAATCGACGAGGTTTTGATTTAGACCTTTCTCAGTGGCAAAAAAGCTTCGCGGTCGAACAAGCAGATGAAATTTGTTTGATGATGCTCGACTTAGACAATTTTAAGCAAATCAATGATATCTACGGCCATGCGTTTGGCGATGAGGTTTTAAGAAAAAGTGCGCAGCTTTTAAGGGGGCAAATTAGTCAACTCGCAGATGCACAAATATATCGCATGGGTGGGGAAGAGTTTGCAATGATTTTGCCACGCACGGCTATATCGACTGCATGTTCGATTGCACAACAATGTTGTGAGCAAATCTATGCTTCTTCGATGAATTATGCGGATAAGGCTTTACAACTGAGTATCTCATGCGGAGTGGCCTTGTGGGATGGAACAGAGTCATTTTTTGAAACATTGGCACGTGCTGATCAGGCTTTGTATCAAGCCAAGAAAGGCTCGAAAAATTGTACCTGTTTTAATGATGGACAAAATGTGGCGCTATTTGAGGAAACGACATTTAAAAAACCATCAGACTGTGGGAAAAACACATAGATTTAGGCCGTAACATAGAGAAAGATTTGAGAAAGCAGTATGATGCAACAGGTCAAAATTGACAGAAAACATTGGCAGTCGATTTGCTAATGAACGAAGCAGTTAAATATTTAAAGTATTTGAGGTGAATGTGTCTTCTTTAACAGACGTTTCCACACATGCCCTGACAGAAGCGCAGCAGCGTATTCAGCAGGATTTACTGACAGCGCTTGATGCATTTTCAATTCCAGAACCCTTAAAAGGGGCGGTGTATCATGCTGTGATGTTGGGTGGAAAACGCGTTCGACCGGCACTTTGTTATGCAACAGCAGCGTTAAAACCCAATACCAATTTTGCAGCCGTACGCCGTGCTGCGGTGGCGATTGAATTTATTCATTGCTATTCATTGGCACACGATGATTTGCCGTGTATGGACAATGATTTACTTCGTCGTGGTCAACCAACTTGTCATGTGGCTTTTGGTGAAGATACGGCTTTACTTGCTGGCGATATTTTACAATCGATGGCTTTTGAAGTTTTAGGCAGCCGTCTTTTTGATCAAGGCCCAGCCGTTGAAGCGCCGATCATCTTGAAGCAAATGCAAATTTTAGCGACTGCAACTTCAAAAATGGTCAATGGACAAGTCCTAGACTTACAAGCGGAAGGCAAGCATGTCAGTCAGGATGAACTAGAAAACATTCATCGAAATAAAACTGGTGCTTTAATTTCTGCTGCAATCATGATGGCGGCAGTGACGATATTTAATGGTACAGACCAAGCTATTCCTAAACTCCGCGAATTTGGTCTAGCGATTGGTTTAGCTTTTCAGGTGCAAGATGATATTTTAGATATTATTGCTGACACTGAAGCATTGGGTAAAACAGCAGGTAAAGATCAACAAGTGGATAAATCGACATATCCTGCGTTAATGGGTCTCGAGCAAGCGCAAGCTTATGCAGAAGAATTACATGCTCAAGCGCTTCAAGCTTTGGATTATTTTGCAGAAGATGCGGCAGAATTACACAAGATCACGCAGTTTTTATTAAAACGTCAAAGTTAATATGACGCAGTAAAAGACCTCAGCCCACACATGTAATATGTTGTGGGCTTTTTTTATATTTTGTATATTTGGAACAGAAGTCAATAAACCATCTACTGAATAGCTAAATGGATGACATGATAAAAAAGAAAAAAGGACGCCTAGCGTCCTTTTTTGCAGATATTAAAACTTAGAAATTAAATTTAAGTGCTATTGGTCTTAAATACTTTCTTTATAGATACGATCTGCTTCTTCAAATTTTTCAGTGACTTCAGCAGATGGCGCTTTGCCCATTAAGCTCACAATGATGATTGCAATGAGTGAGCAGATGAAGCCCGGTATAATTTCATAAACGCCTGTATCGCCCCAGAGGTTTTTCCATAGAATAACCATAACCGCACCGACCACCATACCTGCTAAAGCACCATTGAGTGTCATGCGTTTCCAAAACAATGACATGATAATCAGTGGGCCAAATGCAGCACCAAAGCCTGCCCATGCATATGCGACGAGACCAAGGACTTTAGAGTCAGGATTACCCGCCATATAGATCGCAAGCAACGCAATCATTAACACCATAATACGGCCGACCCAAACCAATTCTTTTTGTGAAGCATTTTTGCGTAAGAATGATTTATAAAAGTCTTCAGTTAAGGTACTTGAGCAGACTAAAAGCTGACAGCTGAGGGTACTCATGATTGCAGCTAAAATCGCAGCTAGTACGATACCTGCAACCCATGGGTTAAATAGAATTTTAGTCAATTCCATAAAGACCGTTTCAGGGTTTGCTGTAACGACACCTGCCAGTTCTGGATGCTGTTGGAAATAAGCAATACCGAAGAAGCCTGCTGCAACTGCGCCACCGAGGCAGAGCGTCATCCATGTCATACCAATACGGCGTGCATTGGGAATCGATTTAACAGAATCAGCTGCCATGAAGCGCACTAAGATATGCGGTTGACCAAAATAGCCTAAGCCCCATGCCAATAAAGACATGATTGCGACAAAACTTAAGTCAGCAAATACATTCATCGCTTGAGGGCGTGCTGCTTCTAGTGCCAGAGTGAACTGGCTTAAATCAGAGAATGACAACATGACCACGATAGGGGTAAGTAGCAAGGCAAAAATCATAAAGCCCGCTTGAATGGTATCGGTCCAACTGACAGCAAGGAAGCCACCAATAAACACATAGCTCACCGTTGCAATGGCACTGATCCAAAGCGCAGTGCTATACGACATACCAAACATACTTTCAAATAATCGAGCGCCTGCAACCATGCCTGAAGCACAGTAAATTGCGAAGAAAATCAAAATAATCACAGCTGACACGATACGTAAGATTTTCTTTTGATCGTTAAAACGATTTGAGAAATAGTCAGGTAGGGTCAAGGCATTATTTTGAACTTCGGTATGTACACGAAGACGACCTGCCACAAGTAGCCAGTTGAGCCAAGCACCGATGATCAGACCAATTGCAATCCACATTTCAGATAAACCTGAAAGGTAAATCGCCCCCGGAAGACCCATGAGCAACCAACCACTCATATCCGATGCACCTGCAGAAAGGGCAGTAACAAAGCTCCCTAATCGGCGGCCACCTAAAATGTAGTCAGAAAAGTTACTGGTCGCACGGTATGCAAGTAAACCGATCACGACCATGGCGACAATATAAAAGAGAAAGGTAATTAGGGTGGGATTCAGGGAGCTCATACGGTATCCGCTTTGGCGTTGGACAATTGCGTTTAATTAGGGGACTCAATTGGATTTGCCTAAACCAAGTAGGTGAAATCGAACGATAAGTCCTAAAACGTCAAAAAAATAACGTGAAATTTAAACATAAATTGACAAACTTTGCCTTCTTTTTTGTTTTGGGCATAAAAATGGGCCGTAGATCACGACCCATTTTAATTAATGCGGAGATTTAGTTATTA
This sequence comes from Acinetobacter sp. YH1901134, assembly GCF_013416965.1. Taxonomy (NCBI): domain Bacteria; kingdom Pseudomonadati; phylum Pseudomonadota; class Gammaproteobacteria; order Moraxellales; family Moraxellaceae; genus Acinetobacter; species Acinetobacter sp. YH1901134. Next base: position 51,829 of record NZ_VPEW01000006.1, read on the forward strand.
CGTCCCATCACACCACGAATCGTATTCAGTACATCCGCAGGTAATACCACAGTTTTGGCATTATTAGATTTAGCCATATCTTGCATGGCTTTGACGTATTGTTCACCCAGTAAGTACGCAACTGGAATTTCTTTATCGCCGACGGCTGAACTCACCATTTCAATTGCACGTTGAGAAGACTCTGCTAGTACCACTTGAGCTTCTGCATCACGACGAGAGGCTTCCAAACGACCATCCGCTTCTAAAATAGCCGCTTGTTTTTCACCGTCTGCCTTGGTCACTGTCGCACGACGTTGACGTTCAGCGGCCGCTTGCTCTTCCATTGCCGCTTGCATGGTATGAGAAGGTTTAATATCTTGAATTTCTACAGTTTTAAGCGTAATACCCCAGTCAGAGATATCATCAGAAATAGCAGCTTTAAGTTTAGCCTTAATATGATCACGCGATGATAGTGCATCATCGAGGTCCATTTCACCAACAATAGACCGCAAAGAGGTTTGAACTAAGTTTTGAATCGCCCATGTGTAGTTTTCAATACCATAAACTGCTTTTTCAGGCGTGGTTAAGTTGATATAAGCCACAGCATTCATCAGCAGTACCGCATTGTCACGTGTAATCACTTCCTGAGAGGGAATATCTAACACGATATCTTTGGTTGTGACTTTATAAGCCACTTCATCGACATACGGAATCACAAAGTTCAGCCCCGGATTGAGCGTTGTATGGTATTTACCTAAACGCTGAACAATCCATTTATAACCTTGGGGAACAATACGGACACCTTTAAAAATGGTGACGGCTACAAAAACTAAGAGCGCTAAAAAAACAATAGAAACACCAGACATGTCATTTCTCACTTATTTATGGATTGTCAGTGGGGTGGTTGCTGCTGCTGTGCAGTTGGACGACTAAATCATTGCCTAAAATATCGGTCACGCGAACACGGTCGCCGACTTGAAGTGCATCTTGGGTACGGCAATGCCATTCGTCTGAACCTAAAACAGGCATCGGGAAGCGAACTTTAACGCTGCCATGATTGAGCTGGGTTTGAATCACCATACCCACTTGGCCAATCGTCGCTTCACGGGACAGACCTGCTTTGGTTTTATCAATGGATAAAGGCTTAATAAATTTGAACCACAAAAATGTGCAGAGCACGGCAAAAATAATCCAAACCACAATTTGGACATTAAAGTCCATGGATGGAAAGATCCAATATAAGATCCCAACCAAAATTGCAGAAACGCCAAACCATAGCGCAGCAAAAGACGGCAAAATTAGTTCAAAAAGCATCAAAGCGACGCCCAATACAAACCAGTGCCAAGGTTCTAAAATAAATTCCATACATCTACTCTTATATAAGGGTGAATTGATATAGATGAACCAGTATCTATATCAATGTAGCAGATGTATAACTCAATGAATATAAAAAAAATCGTTGAATTATATTTTCGCTTTTGGTGCTGGTTTAAAGGCCGCAGGGGACTGTTTAAAGTTATCGATCGCCTTAATAATGCTATTCACTTTGAGCTGTGCGGCTTTTTCACCTTCTAAAATCGTCGCATTGCTCGACTTCAAATCGAGTGTGCCGATATGTCCCACTTTAGGTTGAATCACGAAATTGGCATTTTTCAGTTCTTCATTAATACTTTGTTGTCCCATGATGTTAATGGTTTGATCGAGTAAACCAAACATGCTTACGGCTTTGCTACCATCAGGACGCGCAGAGATATCAACTGCAATCACGATATCTGCACCCATATCACGTGCGGTTTTCACTGGAATTGGGCTGACTAAGCCACCATCGACATATTTCACCCCTGCAATGGTTGCAGGTACAAATACATTCGGAATGCTGCACGATGCACGTACCGCTTGGCCGGCATTACCACGGTTAAATTCAGTTTTACTGCCATTATCCAAACGGGTGGCTACAGCAGCAAAGCGCTTTGGAAATTGTTCAATTGATTTATTGCCGACGTTTTTATTAACAAAGTCTTGCAGTTTTTGCCCTTGAATAATGCCTTGGCTATTTAAGGTTAAGTCACGAATATCGGACTCTTTAAAGTTCAGGGCCAATTGCTGCATTTGATAAGGCGTTTTACCGCTGGCATATAAGCTGCCAACAAAACTACCCGCACTGGTCCCAGTCACAATCTTAGGTTTAATACCATGTGATTCGAGCACTTTAAGCACGCCAATATGAGCAAAACCTTTGGCACCGCCACCACCGAGCGCAATCGCGATCACCGGTTCACGTGCTTTGGCTGGTGTAGGTGTCGTGGTCGCAGGTGTTTTGGTTGCAGAATCACAGCCAGTGAGTGCCAATACAAAGAGGCTAGGAATCAGGTATTGCAAAAGTTTCATGGGTGAAATCTGATGGTTAAATATACAAAGTGCACATCACATCAAAAAAATAGCCATTTGACTAGGGCTTTTTCCAGTGCTTTTGTAACGGCAAGGCCAACCATTCGGGATTTTTCGGGGAAAATTTGCCATCATAAATCTTCAAAATTTTTTCGAGATCAGTTTCAAAATCTCCACTGGGTTCAAAAACACCCAAGCAATGAATGGTTTTCTTTGCATAATCAAAGCTAAACATCACAATAGGTATCTGTGCTTCATAGGCAATATAGTAAAAACCACTGCGGATTTTATCGGCTTTTTTTCGTGTTCCCTCAGGTGCCATTCCAATCCAAATTTGATCTGTCGCTTGGACAATCTCAGCAATTTCACGCGTAAGCCCATGTGGGTTTTCACGCTGCACAGGGATCACGCCGACCCAATCCAAAAGTGGTTTTAAGGGGGTATCAAAAAGGGTGTTTTTACCAAAAATGGTTATTTTTATCCCGATTCCAAGCAAGGCAAGAAAACCATGCCATGCATCTATATTAGAAGTATGCGGAGAAATGATCGCTACAGCTTTGGCAAGGTTGGGAAATTCGCCATCAAATTTCCATCCTTGTGCCAAAAAAAGTGTTTTAAATATTGCGCGGCTCAGGGGGGAGCCGCGTGATGGAACTTGATCGGGCAAAACTGGAAATAATTGAGTCTTTTGATTCATTGCATATTCTTATATAAGTGAAATCCATTTTCGATGTGATGCACATTTAAAAGTACGGCATCAGCATTGACCTTATCTTAGGTCGATGATTATTTTAGATCATTGGCAAAATAGGCGTATTTTGACTACTCTAAATGTAACTTCAGCGCATTCAACATTTAGGAACTTATGATCCAGCTTCGTCAGCTCTATCTTTTACTGTTTTCCTTATATTGGGCGCAAGGGTTACCTGTCGGTTTTATGACGCATGCTTTACCAGTGATTTTAAGAGCGCAAGGTGTATCTTTGGCACATATTGGTGGCTTTGGATTACTCATGCTGCCATGGTCGATCAAAGTTTTCTGGGCACCGTGGATTGATCGACATGGTTCAAGGTCCAAAGGGCACTATCGGAGTTGGATTATTCCAATGCAGTTGTTGTCCGTGGTGGTCTTGGTCTTCTTGTCTTTTTTGCCGATCCAAAGCTTGAATGAACCGATGTATTTGCTGCTATTTTTTGTGGCTTTACTCAGTATGAATTTGGTTGGTGCGACTCAAGATGTCGCAACCGATGGCTTGGCCGTCAATATTTTAAAAACTGACCAACAGCACTGGGGCAATACCTTTCAGGTGATTGGTTCAAGACTCGGCTTTATCGTGGGTGGCGGTGCTGTGCTTTGGGCCTTGGATTGGTTGGATTGGCAAGCCACATTTCTGTTTTTAGCGGCATTGGTGTTCATCAATACGATTCCTATTTTTCTGTATCGAGAACCTTTAAAGCCACAGCTCAACATAATTTCCTCTCAAGAGAATGATAACAACCATAAGCATACTTCAGGCTTGTTCTATGCTATTCGCCAGTATTTGGCTTATTTTACCCAAACTAAAACCCTCACACTGTGGCTCATGATCTTATTGAGTTTTAAGCTTGCAGATGGTCTAGCAGGTCCACTACTTAAGCCACTGATGGTCGATTTAGGATTGAGTTTTAGTAAAATTGGTCTGTATGTCACCATGCTAGGTGCAGTGGCTGCTTTAATTGGGGCAGGGCTTGCTGGTCTTAGCTTGAAGTATATTTCTCGGGCGCAAGCCTTGGTTTTCTATTCGGTATTGAAAATATTCAGTTTATTGGCCTATGCATGGTTGGCTTTGCAGTTCGAGGCAAAACGGCAGGTTCATGAATGGCTGATCTATGGGATTAATGCTGCCGAAGATATGATTTCAGCCATGCTGCTCGTGATTATGCTGACTTTGGTGATGCAATATAGTCGTAAAGCATTTGCAGCAACGGACTTTACATTTCAGGTTGCCATTATGGCTACAGTGAGTGGGGGGCTGTATAGCATCAGTGGCATAGTGGCCGATCAGTTGGGTTATAGCACTTATTTATTTTGGATCACAGGTTTGGCTGCATTGAGCTTAGTCCCGATTCTATTTTGGGGAAAAGCATCAAAAAATGACCAAAATCACTTCTAAATCATGATTTTGGTTGTTTTTTATCAGCTAAAGCACTAAAAGAGCAATGCAAATATTATTTTAATAATTTTGTAATATGTTTCCCGTGTGTAATATCTGTTACAAAATAATTTAAGGAAAATTTTTGATGAAAACTAAGTTAGCAGCGGCTATCGCATTGAGCCTTTTGGCTGGCTCAACCTTTGCAGCACCAACCTTCTACGGTGAAATTGATGCGTCTGTTGATTATTTACCTGAAGATAATAAAACGGGTGTTTCAGACAAAGATGTCGTTGAAATCAGTTCAAACAGTTCTTTCTTGGGTTTAAAGGGCGATGAAAAACTGACTGACCGTTTAAGCGCAGTTTATGCAATTGAATGGGCATTTAACTCAGACGGCGAAGGCGATGACTGGTCTAAGCGTAACCGCTTCGTTGGTTTGAAAGATGCTAAACTTGGTACATTGAAAGTCGGTGCACACGATACACCATTAAAACAATTGTCTAGTCCGGTTGATACATTCAACAACTACGTGGGTAACCGTGCTGATGTTACAGGCATCATGACGGGTGAAAATCGTGTGGATAACGTTGTTGTCTATGAATCACCAGCTTTTAAAATTGCTGAAGGTGCAATTAAAGTTAATGCATTGCTTGCAACAGGTGAGTCTTCAGGAATCAAGAGTGATAAAGGTGTAGTAAAAACTGCAGGTCGTGGTCTTGGCGATGCTTGGTCGGCGTCTGTTGTCTATGACAGCCCCGTTGTTGTCGCAGGTTTAGCGTATGACAAAGCCATTCCATCGAACTTTGGTGGCGTAGGGATGCTAAATAGTGGTACATATACCGTGAATGATAAAGTTGTTTCAAATTCTGAAATAACTGGAACCAAAGTATTTGCTGCTGCAAATACAATTCGTGCGATTGGTCGCGTAAATCTTGAGGGCGGTTTGGCAGTCAAAGCACTGTATCAAACATCAGAGGTTGAGGCTGCTAAAGGTAATGATGTTGCAGCAGCAAATATTGATGATGCTCAAGGTTGGTTAGTCGGTGCAGAATACAATCTACCATCTGCAAAAGCTTGGACAGTCAAAGCACAATATAGTCAAAATACCACGACTTATAAAGCAGGTGCAGATTATGAAGCTCAGCAATTCATTGCAGGTGCAGATTATGCATTTAGCAAACAAGTGAAAGCTTATGGTTATGCAGGTTACTTAGCACTTGAACAAGGTTCGAATGAAAGTGAACAACCTGTTCTAGGTACAGGTCTAGAATTTAAATTCTAAAACTTTGATTTAAGTTGTTCAAAAGGCGATGTTTTACATCGCCTTTTTTGATTTTTCTTGCTTGGTTTTGATCAGTTTTAAGTGATTTTTAAGTTTGAATTTTTAGATTAGGGCATCAAAGATCAATAATTGATGCCAATATGCTTCAGGTCATAGCTAAAATACAGCAAAAAATTCCAAGACTTAGTTTAAGTCAATTTAACCTCGTTCTTGCCTTATGGCTTGGGATGGTTTTGAACCTCGCGTTTTATCAGCAAATCCAGCAGCTCACACCTTATACGGGATTGAAGGCCGGACTATTTTTAGCTGCAACCGTACTGGTGGTGGTGGCACTTTATAATGTGCTGATGCAACTCCTGCAATGGCGATGGAATTCAAAACTTTTGGCGAGTGTTTTGCTTATCATTGGTGGCTTGAGTGCTTATTTCGTCAATAGTTTAGGCGTGACCATTACATCTGACCAAGTGCAGAACATGATGCAAACAGATGTAAAGGAAGTGCAGGATTTAATCTCGCCACAATTTTTTATCTGGGTCTTTGGACTGGTTATTTTGCCAGTGCTATTGATCTGGCTTTTGCCACTGCATAAAGAATCCCTAAGCACGGTCGTAGCCAAAAAGGTTCTACATATAGTGCTATCGCTCATCCTGATGGGTGCTTTGCTGTTTGTTTATTTTGTTGATTTTGCTGCTATTTTTCGTGAGCATCGTGACTTAAAAGGCATGCTCTCACCACAAAACAGTATCGCTTCGACATTTTCCTATTATCACAAAAAAGCACCGAAACAGAATTTGCCATTGTTGATCTATGGTGAAGATGCACATATGGTTGAAAACGTAAGCGCCAATAGCTTGCCAAAATTGATGGTCTTGGTGGTCGGTGAAACTGCGCGCGCGGAAAGTTTTTCACTGAATGGTTATGCTAAAAATACCAATCCTGAACTCAGTCAGCAAAATATTATCAATTTTAGCCAAGTCAGTTCATGTGGCACCGCAACCGCTGTGTCTGTTCCTTGTATGTTCTCGGGTATGCCGAGAACCGAATATGACGAACAGCTTGCAAGTCATCGCGAAGGTTTACTCGATATAACACAGCGTGCAGGTTATAAGGTGACGTGGCTAGATAATAATTCAGGCTGTAAGGGCACATGCACACGTGTTGAAAAATATGAATTTCCTGAAGCACTAAAGAAAAAGTGGTGTGATGCCGATGGCGAATGTCATGATGAAATCTTAGTGGATGGTTTGAAGGCCTATTTGGCGTCGATCCCCAAAGCGGATCAAACTCCTCGTTTAATTGTGTTACACCAAATGGGCAGTCATGGCCCTGCCTATTTCAAACGAAGTACCGCTGCGTTTCAAAAATTTAAGCCAACTTGTAATAGCAATGCCATACAGGGATGTAGCTCGACAGAATTAATAAATAGTTATGACAACAGTATTGTCTATACCGACCATGTACTGAATGAATTGATTAACACCTTAAAAGTGACTGACAACTATCAAACAGGACTGTGGTATTTGTCCGATCATGGCGAGTCGACCGGTGAGCATGGCTTGTATTTACACGGTTCTCCATACGCAATTGCACCGTCACAGCAAACTCATGTGCCGATGTTGATGTGGTTTTCATCGGCGTGGCAAAAAAATAATTCAGCGCAATATACTTGTTTAATGGCACAAAAAAGCCAAAAATTAAGTCAGGATAATCTATTTCCATCGCTATTGAGTTTGCTCGATGTGCAGACTCAAGTGATTGATGAAAAAAACAATATGTTGCAACAATGTACTTCAGTACAGCGCAGGACTTAAGCCATGCACAAAATACTTATTATTGAAGATGATTTCATGATTGCCGAATCGACTAAAACTTTGTTGAACTATCAACAGTTTGAAGTCGAGTGGGTGAATAATGGCATCGATGGCTTAAAGCTCATTATGCAAGGGGGGATTGATATCGTCTTGCTAGATCTGGGTTTGCCGATGATAGATGGTATGCAAGTCCTGAAACAAATTCGTCAAATGCAGCCTAAATTGCCAGTGTTAATCATCTCGGCACGGGATCAACTACAAAACCGTGTAGATGGTTTAAACCATGGGGCAGATGACTATCTTATTAAGCCTTATGAGTTTGATGAATTACTTGCACGGATTCATGCGCTTCTTCGACGCACAGGGCTGAGTTCAGTCGAAGCACCGCAGAAAATTTTAAAACATGGTGAATTGATTTTAGATATCGAACAGCATCTTGCACGCTATAAGGGTCAATATGTCGATTTATCTAACCGTGAATGGGCCATATTGATTCCACTGGTGACACATCCGAATAAGATTTTTTCGAAAGCCAATTTAGAAGATAAGCTTTATGATTTTGATAGTGATATCAGCAGTAATACTATTGAAGTGTATGTGCATCATCTCAGAACAAAATTAGACAAAGATTTTATTCGCACCATTCGTGGTTTAGGTTATCGACTCGGTTAAGGCAAAGGAATTATCAACCATGCAGCAGCCTTATTCTCTGAAAAAGAGACTAATTATTTATGTGTCTGTTTTCAGTATGCTTTTGGGCTGTCTTTTGGTGTTTTCAGCATATCGAATTGCGCTTGAAGAAATTAATGAAATTTTAGATGCACAAATGCAAAATTTGGCGGAACGTGTTGCAGAGCATGATCCGCAGCCCATTCGCAGTGAATTTGATCAACATAAGCATTATCACGAAGAAGATTTATTTGTTGATGTGTGGACCTATCAATCCAATGCACATCAAACCCATCAATTAAAATTATTGGTCGCGCCTCAGCCCAAAGCCGGTTTTTATACCCACAATACCCAACAAGATGAGTGGCATACCTATATTTTGCCACTCACAGATCGGCAAATTCAGGTCAGTCAGCAAGAGTCGGTTCGGCAGCATCTTGCAGCAGAATTGGCCAGTAGTATGTTTATTCCCTATTTGGTTTTTATACCTTTTGCATTAATCGCTTTGGGATGGTTGATTCAACGTAGCTTAAACCCACTGGAAAAATTTAAAAAAGAATTGGCAAAACGGGATGCCTTTGAACTTTCTCCAATCTCTCAAATGCCGTATCCAGAGGAAATTGCACCAACCATTATTGAAATGAACCAGTTGTTTGAACGAATTTCGTTGTCGCAGCAGGAACAGCGCCAGTTTATTGCTGACGCAGCGCATGAGTTACGGACCCCGATTACCGCACTGAATTTGCAAATGCAGATTTTGCTACAAAAATTTCCACAAGATGACGCTCTACAAAATTTGAGTAAAGGTTTAATTCGTATTCAGCATTTGGTCAGTCAATTATTGAGTTTGGCAAAACAAGATGCCTCGGTCTTTGAACTTGAGCGCAAACAACATTTTGATCTTAAGCAAGTCGCAACCAATTGCGTGGAGCAACTGGTGCATTTGGCCATGCAAAAAGATATTGACCTTGGCATGGAGCAACAACAAAGCATTGCCTTATATAGTATTGAGCCAACGGTACATTCAATCATTTTTAATTTGATTGATAATGCCATTAAATATACCCCTGCACAGGGCATGATTAATGTCTCCGTCTTTGAACATGCGGGGCAGGCGGTTGTACAGGTTGAAGATAGTGGGCCTGGCATTGACCCAGCTTTATATGAGCAAATTCGAAAACGCTTTTATCGAATTTATAATCATGAAGAAATTGGAAGTGGTTTAGGGCTGGCAATCGTGGATAAAGCCGCAAAACATATCGGTGCGGATTTGGAGTTTTCTAAAAGTGAAGCATTGGGCGGTCTGAAAGTGAATTTACAGATCCCATTCAGTGAATCATGAGTGACTCAATCATTTTCAGATCAAGTTCAATTTAGATAATTAAAGATCAGATCCATGTAAACGCTTTGCTGTTTTGCTGCGTAGTTGATGCATTGAAATGACGAGAAAATAACAGATACATGGCACAATTAAATGCCCAAATGATCCATGCTGTCCAAAGGTTATGACTCAGAAAATGCGCACCCCGCATCATTTGCGCCCAGCCAAAAGCAAAGCCTAAAATCAGCCCTGCACATAAAAAGAAGTAAGCACGGGCAGGTCGATGTATTCGATAAACAAAATATCCGGTGATTAGGGCAAAACCAGTCGCAGCATGGCCACCGGGAAAACAGTGTCCTTGGCGTGCTGAAAAATCCCAAGAAAAGCCGTGGGCTGTGGCGACTGTCATATTCCAAGGGCAGGCATGCGCAGATTGTGATTTGAGCAAACCAATCATTGCCGTGCTGAGTAGAGCCACTACGATAAAATAACCGAATTCAAACTTGCGTGCTTTCAGATGAGGATATTTAAAACTACATATCCATGCTGCGATATAGAGAACATAAACGCCTATGACGATATTCTTGATATAGCGATGGTTCAGCACCGCAAGTGCCCAATCATGACGATGAGGAAAACCACCATGTAGGTCGACCCAAGGCTGAATAAAAGCTTGGTCGAGCGAACCACCGACGGGGAAAACATAAAGGAGGCCAACCAAGTTGAGTGTGAGCAGAAGGGCTTGTCGTAATAAAAAGGAACGGTTCGAGAGCATAAGTCGTGTGATGTGCTGAAATTATTTTGTTTGAATGCTGCTATTTGAAACCACAAAACTTAAATCAGACTTAATCGGCTATTTGAACTGTATTGATATCGATAGTGAAGAAGGTGCATAAAGCAAAACGGGCATTGTGTTAAAGTTTTTGAAAACTCAGTAATAAAGATTTATGAGCATACGTGCAGTCCTTTTTGATTTAGATAATACTTTGACTCATCGAGATCACAGCGTTCAGGCCTATACGCAGTATTTAGCCGAGTCTTATCAGTCGACGCTGGTGGAGGTAGACCTTGTACAGATTAAACGTATTATTAATCGTATAGATAATGGGGGATATCCGAAAAAAGAATTCCTTACTCATCCGAGTATTGGGGCATCTGTCGCTTATGCTCTACAAACGGAGCTGGATTGGATACATCCACCCGATTTTGATGAGCTCACACAATTTTGGTTTCAGCACTTTGGTCAGTTCGCCGTGGCGATGCCGGGAGCATTGACCTTGTTGCAGCAACTAAAACAGCAGCAGTATAAACTGGCGGTGGTGTCGAATGGTGGACATGCCACACGCCTGAATATTTTGAATGGACTAGGTTTTGCATCGTATTTTGATCAGATCATCAGCTCGGAAAGTGCAGGCATCAGTAAGCCCAAAGTTGAAATATTTCAGCACAGTTGTCGTGAGTTGGGCGTGATGGAAACCGAGTGTTTATTTATTGGTGATCATCCTGTCAATGATATTTACGGTGCGAGCCAAGCAGGGATGTCTGCTGTATTGCTTGAAAGCTTTCATACTTTAAGTGCTGAACAACAGCACAGCATTCCGAATAAAATTCAGCATTTGGATCAGGTCTTAGATTTTCTAAAATAAGGTGATTTAAACTCAAGCTTTAAGCGAAGTTCAGGGTAAAAAAAAGCGGCATAAATGCCGCTTTAGATTATGTTGTTTAGAACATGTTTTCTTCAGAGTTTGCCGAAATACGGTGAATACTTAAGTCTGCACCACGGAATTCTTCTTCTTGATCTAGGCGAATACCCATCGTTACTTTGAGTAGACCATAAACGATAAAACCACCAGCCAATGCAATCACGATCGCGAGTAGCGTACCGATACATTGAGAGATCATTGAAATACCGCCTAAACCGCCCAACCATTTTTGTCCAAATACACCCACTGAAATACCACCGAAAGCACCACATACACCATGTAGTGGCCATACGCCAAGTACATCATCGACTTTGAGTTTGTTTTGAGTGTATGTAAATAGTTTGACAAAGATCAGACCTGCGATAGCGCCGATAATTAACGCACCGACAGGATGAACTACATCTGAGCCTGCACAGATTGCAACCAAACCTGCTAAGGGACCGTTATGTAAGAAACCGGGGTCATTTTTACCCATAAAGTTTGCTGCAAGCGTGCCGCCCACCATTGCCATGAGAGAGTTAATTGCAACCAGTCCTGAAATGGCATCCAAACGTTGCGCACTCATCACGTTAAAGCCAAACCAGCCAACGATTAAAATCCAAGAACCTAAGGCAAGAAATGGAATACTTGAAGGCGGGTGCGCGCTGATACGACCGTCTTTTTTATAGCGTCCATGACGTGCGCCAAGTAAAAGCACCGCAGCCAAAGCGATCCAACCGCCCATGGCATGTACCACGACCGAACCAGCAAAATCATGAAATGCTGTGCCAAATGTGCGTTCTAACCATACTTGTAGCCCAAAATTACCATTCCATGCCATGCCTTCAAAGAATGGATAGACCAAAGCGACCAATAATAATGTGGCAATCGCTTGAGTCCGCATTTTTGCACGTTCAGCAATACCACCAGAAATAATCGCTGGAATGGCTGCGGCAAAAGTCAGCAGGAAGAAACAACGCATTAAGTTGTAGCCATGATCGGCGGCTAAAGTGTCCCCAATATGGAAAAAATGCTGACCATAAGAGATGTAATAACCCACAAAAAAGTATGCAATTGCGGAAATAGAAAAGTCAGTCAAAATTTTACTCAGCGCATTGACCTGATTTTTATGTCGTACTGTACCCAATTCTAAAAATGCAAAGCCTGCATGCATGGCAAGAACCAAGACTGCACCAAGAAGGAGAAAGAGGAGATCTATATTTTGCATAAGGTGTTCCAGTTTAGTGCGCTAGTTCACGAAAAGAACTTCAGTATATCGAGCGGAATAATTTCGAAAAGAGGAGTGAGAGAGGGAAATTTTGATTAAAAAAACTAAAAAATGTAGAAGACTCGATATAAAGCAAAGACTTGCTTGAGTATGATAATAATGCACTAAAATAGTGCAATGATGATTTGCAATGACAAAATTAAATGAATGATTATTAAGTGAAAAACTATGTTTTTAGAATCTGTTTAAAAAATGAAAAACAAATAGCACCATTTCTGAGTTAATTCAGGGCAATTCATTATTTTGTATTTTTATCTGATTGATAGATGTTAGCGCGATAATGGAACTGAAAATTTACGAATGATACATTTTTGGGAGTCTGTCTGAGCATCTTGTGGTCTTCAAAAGATGAAAGCTGGATGTCTTGCCTGAACTGAAATGATGCACAGATATTAACCAATGAAATCTCTGCTGCTGCACTTTTAGATGGCGAATAAAACATTCAAGGGTGGATCTGTGGTGATGGTCGTTGGATCTGACTGTATTTTGATGACGTATTTAATTGAAGCGGCACAGAATTTTAAAGTTTTAGCCTTGAATGCTTAAGCTAAACGCTGTGTATTAATCGCTTCAGCCCAGTCACAACATCCGCAGCGCGGGCAGGTATCCTGAGCACCGTGAATGTACATGATTTTGCCACAGTGCGTACAGGCATACAGCTGATGCATTTTGATATCTCGAACCGCTTTATAGGGTTTCGGAAATAGTGGCAGTCCATAACGCACTTGTTCAGGTGGGTAAAACAAAATACTAAATTTGCCATCACTTTCTAATAAGCCAACTCGAACTTGTCCAAGATGCTCAACATTTTGCTGACGCATTTCAGAGAAGAATTCATCATGTGACATTTTACCTTGTTTAATCTTTTCTAAGACCAATTCACCATCTTCCACAATGTAAAGGGCTTTACCTTCAATTAAATCTTCAAAGGGCTGGTATTTCATCATTAGCCAAGTGATTACGCGGTATAAACCAATCACCACCGTCATCACAATGAGCGCTTGTAAGAGGGGGAGTTCCTCTTCAAACATCGGGTCGCCTGCAATTGAACCCAAAGCAAGGAGGATGGCAACTTCAAAGATGGATAACTGACGCACGCCGCGTTTGCCTGTTAGGCGTAAGAATACGATGATTAAAACGAACATAATGACGCTACGCAAAATCACTTCAGCAGCAAAAGTCCATGTAGTGTCATGGATGAATATTTGATTTAAATCCATGTCTCATCCTTTTTTATCGTTATATGTTTTAACTTAGCAAAGCGCTAGGCGATAAAGCAGCTCAATTGTGTTAATTTTTAAGCATTATTTGAAAATGGATTTCATGCTAACGGTATTGTATGCATGAGATATTTGATGAAAAAAAGTGCTTTAAAATAGCCATAAAAAAAGCACCGACGAATCGATGCTTTTGATGTGGTCTGGCAATTTTTAAAGATGCTCAGTTATTTAATATGTTCTGCAATATCCGTAAAGATTACACCTAAACCATGTGCGCCTGCATCTGGATAGCCAAGACTGCGGTCGCCCACAGTTCCTGCACGTCCCATACGCGCCACGATTTCTTTGGTATTTTCAGCGCCTTGAACTGCCGCTTTTGCACCTAATGTAAAGTTTTCTTTAAATGATTTATCGGTATGGGCAGACCATGAATCTGCACATGGCACTAAGGCATCAATCAGGGTTTTATCACCCACCACTGCGCCACGTCCAAATGAACGTTCACCTGTGGTTTGAATGCCTTTGACCGCTGCTTGCAGCATCTCTGAGAAATCAGCGACAGTTAAAACTGATTTGCCTTGAATCGATTTCGCTGCCGCACGGAATGCTGAACCCCAGATTGGGCCAGACGCGCCACCACAATGTTCCATAATGATCATTGAGCAGTTCAGCATGAATTCATCCATCTGCTGCGCTTGAATCAGACTTTGCCATTCACGTTTTAATTGCTTAAAGCCTTTCGCCACGCTCATACCGAAGTCGCCATCACCTGCATGCGCGTCCAGCTCACAGAATAGCACTTCATTTCTAATGATACAGGCAGACATCACATCCACCACATAACGCATGTTTTCGATGGTGAATTGCTCATTGCTAATCACCGCATGTTCAGGCTGTGTTTCAACTTGGGTGTTTACTACAGCTTCGGCTGAAGAATCTTTGGACACAAAAGTTAAAGGCTGTGCTGCTGAACCATCCATTTTAAATGCAGGGGTGTTGGCTGCTGCATCGAGGTAAGTTTTCAATTCATCATCGACAGCAAGCAAGGACACAGATGCACCATTCATGTCGATACTGGTCATATAGTTGCCGACAAATGTGCGGTAAATTTTGATGCCTTTACGTGCAAGGTGTTCGCATACATCATGGTTAAAGACATACAACTCTTGCAGCGGTGTGCTACCAAAGCCATTGACCAAGACTGCAACTTCTTTCATGTCTGGGCGGTCAAGGAACAGGTCATCCACGATGCGCTGTGCCATTTTTTTGGATGGCAAGATTTTTTCACGACGGATGCCGGGTTCACCATGAATACCAACACCGTACTCCATTTCATCTTCAGCTAAAGAGAAGGTTGGTGTACCTTTGGCAGGTACGGTGCATGAGCTATAAGCAAAACCAAGGCTAATGACGTTGTCCGCAGCTTTTTGAGCAATCGCTTTTACGTCTGCAAGTTCTAAGCCTTTTGATGCTGCTGCGCCTGCAATCTTATGTACAAATACTGTGCCTGCAACACCACGACGACCGACTGTATATAGGCTGTCTTTAACCGCAATGTCATCTGCCACTTTTACATAGTCAACTTTAATGCCGTCTTCAGTTGCAAGGGCTGCGCCATTCTGGAAATTCATCATATCGCCAGAATAGTTTTTGATGATCATCAGCACGCCTTTGTCAGTTGCGACTTGCTGTAAGGCTTTATAGACCTGAATTTGCGATGGAGATGCAAATACATCACCACATACGGCAGCGTCTAACATGCCTGTACCGACAAAGCCTGCATGGGCAGGTTCGTGACCGCTACCACCACCACTGATAAGTGCCACGTTATTGTGCTTTTCTTTGCGTGAAATGATTTTGTGCGACTCGTTAAATGCGAGTTCTGGATGGGCAAGAACAAAGCCTTTGCACATTTCAATTACGATGTTTTCTGCACCGTTCATGAGTTTTTTCATGGATGTACCAATGGGTTATGAATTTGGGGAGATCTAAAGGTGATTATTATAAGGAAATTGGTGTGGTGTCTGACATAAAAGTGTAAAAAGGGCATTTAAGAAGTATCTCTTTAAATTAATAAACCTCTCCCTAACCCTCACTTGCGCTTCGTTTTAAAGCAGTGCTTTAAAATTTGCTCAGGAGAGGGAACATCCATTATTGAATTCGTAATGAAAGCTCCCTCTCCCATTGGGATGAGAAGCACTGCTTCGCAAGGGGGTGAGGGTAAAAGTAATAAGTAAATACTAGGTTTGCAATTTTATAGGTAAAAGCCAATTTTAAATTTCATAGTTGTTTTTACTGTCTTTTTGTTGTTTTATGGAGTGTAGAATTTATATTTATATTAGTATTAAACTACGATTAATTATAAATTAAGTGAATTAATTTAAGTTTCAATTCAATAAAATTGATTGTTATTACTAGGAAAGTTTATGGAAAAAAAAAGAAGTATTAATAATAGTTTTAAATTAAGCTTTATCTTTTTTATTACTATTTTGTTTATTGATCTAGTAAATCCAAATTTAAAATTCTCTCTTGCTGTACTTGAATATATAAATGAAGGTGGGATTATTAATCCTATCATAGTAACAATAATCGGTTTACTAGGTGCAACCTATTGTTACTTATTTAAAAAAGGTAGGAGAAATGAACTGTTAAAATTGATATCTTTTAAGTTTCTTTGTTCAATGCCAATCATTTACATTTTTTTATGTTCGGCACTATTCCAAATTTTGTTATCTTATCCAGAACCTAATTTAAGATTACAAATAATTTTATTGCTGGCTATTGCAATTCCTAGCTTGATCATTATGGAAGTTTTAATCGATAAATTTAGTAAATTTACTAAAATTGTATGATTTGGTATGTTCACTTAAAGATTTTATAAAACTAGACATATACCAAGTTTCCCCCTCAGTAAGATTTAAAGCATTGCTTTAAATCTTACATAAGAAAGGCAAATCAAGGGGGTTAATTCACTGAATCATCCAAATTTGGCGCTAACCAACGTTTCGCTTCATCCAGTGTCCAACCTTTACGCTTCGCATAATCCTCAAGCTGGTCGCCTGCGATTTTACCCACGTTAAAGTACTGGCTTTCAGGGTTTGCATAGTAGAAACCGCTGACAGATGAAGGCGGCCACATTGCAAAACTAGAAGTCAATTGCGTACCAATCTTGTCGGTAGAACCTAACCAGTCAAACAATGGCGCTTTTTCAGAATGCTCAGGACAAGCAGGGTAGCCCGGTGCAGGACGGATGCCCACATACTTCTCTTTAATCAATTCTTCATTGCTTAAGGTTTCAGACGCTTGGTTACCCCAGAACTCTTTACGGATGCGCTCATGCAAATGCTCCGCAAACGCTTCCGCAAAACGGTCACCTAAAGATTGCGCAAGAATTGCAGAGTAGTCATCGCCTTTAGCTTTGTACTCATTGGCCATTTCTTCTGCACCAAAGATCGATACAGTGAAACCGCCCAAGTAGTCTTCTGCGACACCTTTAGGCGCAATAAAGTCCGCTAATGACAAGTTTGGTTTACCTGTCACTTTATCAGACTGTTGACGAATGTGATGGAAGGTATGCGTAACCGATTGACCATCTTCGCTATACACTTCAACCGAATCCGCTGCAGAACGGTTAGCAGGGTAAATACCAAACACAGCACGAGCATCAAAACGTTTGTTGTCGATGATGTCTTTTAGCATGGTCTGCGCTTGTTCATACAAGTCAGTGGCTGCTTCACCCACCACTTCATCCTTCAGGATTGCAGGGAATTTACCTGCCAAACTCCAAGAAATGAAGAACGGTGTCCAGTCAAAGTACTCAACTAATGTTTCCAATGGATAATTGGTCAGCGTTTGCGTACCAATAAAGTTTGGCTTCACAGGCGCATTGGCTGCAAAGTCAATTTTTAAGCCATTTTCAACCGATTCAGCATACGTCAGTTTCGCTGCTTTCGGCTGTTTGTTAGCAATACGCTCACGGACTTTTTCATATTCAGCACGGGTTTCTGCTACAAACTTTGGCTTCATTTCCTTAGAAAGTAAAGTTGTTGCTACACCCACCGCACGAGATGCATCGGCAACATAAATGACTGCATCGTTTGAATATTGTGGATCAATTTTCACTGCCGTATGCGCTTTAGAAGTGGTTGCACCGCCAATCATCAATGGAACATTAAAGCCTTTGCGCTGCATTTCTTTCGCAACAAAAACCATTTCATCCAGTGACGGCGTAATCAGGCCAGACAGGCCAATGATATCGACTTTTTCATCAATCGCAGTTTGTAAAATCTTCTCGCAAGGCACCATCACGCCAAGGTCGATGATGTCATAGCCGTTACAGCCCAACACCACGCCCACGATATTTTTACCGATGTCGTGCACGTCGCCCTTCACCGTTGCCATTAGGACTTTACCCTTAGATTGGCCAGCTGTTTTTTCCGCTTCAATGAACGGATTCAGCCAAGCTACAGCCTGTTTCATGACACGTGCAGATTTCACGACTTGCGGCAGGAACATTTTGCCTGAACCGAACAAATCACCTACCACGTTCATGCCGTCCATGAGTGGGCCTTCAATTACATCTAAAGGACGTGTAGCTTTCAGACGTGCTTCTTCAGTATCTTCATCAATGAATGTGGTGATGCCTTTAACCAAAGCGTGTTCAAGACGTTTTTCAACTGGAAGTTCACGCCATTCCAAGTTTTCAACTTGTTTTTGTGCAGCGCCTTGACCACGGTATTTCTCAGCAACTTCAAGCAGCTTTTCAGTCGCGTCATGCTGACTTTCACCTTGGTTTTGGTTCAAGATCACATCTTCAACCGCAGCTTTCAGTTCAGCATCAATATCATCATAAATCGCCATTTGACCTGCGTTGACGATACCCATAGTCATGCCTTGCTGAATGGCATGGTATAAGAACACTGAGTGAATCGCTTCACGTACAGGCTCGTTACCGCGGAAAGAGAACGATACGTTAGACACACCGCCAGAAATCATGGCATGCGGCAAGTTTTGCTTAATCCAGCCAGTCGCTTCAATGAAGTCCACAGCATAGTTATTGTGTTCTTCAATACCAGTTGCCACGGCAAACACGTTCGGGTCAAAAATGATGTCTTCAGCAGGGAAGCCAACTTCATTCACTAACACGTCATAAGAGCGCTTACAGATTTCTTTTTTACGTGCAGCAGTATCTGCCTGACCTTGTTCATCAAATGCCATCACAATCACAGCTGCACCATACTGACGGCACAAACGTGCTTTGTGTACAAACTCGTCATAACCTTCTTTCAAAGAAATCGAGTTAACAACCGCTTTACCTTGTACACATTTTAAGCCTGCTTCAATGATTTCCCATTTAGATGAGTCAATCATGATCGGCACACGTGAAATTTCAGGTTCAGATGCTACAAGATTCAGGAAGTGCACCATTGCGCCTTCTGAATCCAGCATGCCTTCATCCATGTTGATATCGATAATCTGCGCGCCAGCTTCAACTTGCTGCTGTGCAACTTCTAAAGCTTCGGCAAAGTTTTCTTCACGGATTAAGCGTAGGAATTTTTTAGAACCTGTAACGTTGGTACGTTCACCGACGTTCACAAACAGCGAATCTTCTGTAATGTTGAACGGCTCTAAACCGCTGAGACGGCAAGCGGGTTTGGTTTCTGGCACTTGGCGCGGCGCAATGTCTTTTACGGCATTGGCAATAGCACGGATGTGATCCGGCGTTGTACCGCAGCAGCCGCCAGTGATGTTAATCAAGCCACTTTCTGCAAATTCTTTAATAAAGGCAGCGGTTTGTTCAGGGGTTTCATCATAACCGCCGAAGGCATTTGGTAAGCCAGCGTTCGGATGCGCCGAAACAAAAGTATCGGCAACGTCAGCAATGGTTTTTACATGCGGACGCATGGCATCTGCACCTAGGGCACAGTTAAAGCCAATCGACAATAAATCACCATGACGCACAGAGTTCCAGAACGCTTCAGCAGTTTGGCCAGTTAAAGTTCGGCCAGAGGCATCGGTAATTGTGCCTGAAATCATCAATGGCAATTCGTAGCCAATTTGGTTGAAGACTTCTTTCACTGCAAAAATGGCAGCTTTACAGTTTAAGGTATCGAATACAGTTTCAATGAGTAGAATATCCGCACCGCCTTCAATCAGGGCATGCGCAGCTTGAATATAGTTTTCTTTTAACTCATCAAAAGTAATATTACGGAATGCAGGGTCATTTACATTTGGCGAGATTGAGCAAGTACGTGAAGTTGGCCCAAGCACACCAGCCACAAAACGTGGTTTTTCAGGTGTTGAGTATTTTTCACAAGCGGCTTTGGCAATACGCGCTGCTTCACGGTTGATCTCTGATACCAAATCTTCCATGTGGTAGTCAGACATTGAAACTTTAGTGCCGTTAAAGCTGTTGGTTTCAATGATGTCTGCGCCAGCATCGAGGTAGGCTTCATGAATGCCTTGAATAATTTGCGGCTGAGTCAACACCAATAGGTCATTATTGCCTTTGAGGTCAGATGCCCAATCTGCAAAACGCTCACCACGGTAGTCAGCTTCTTCGAGTTTATGACGCTGAATCATGGTGCCCATTGCACCGTCGATAATCAGAATCCGTTGAGCGAGCAGCTCTTTTAGGGTGGCAAGCGTGGACATAAATAACCCCAATCCGATGGAATATAAAATCGGCAAATATATTAACAGAATTCATTGCAGTTTTATTGATATTCAATCATCTTCACAGCGCGCACTTATTAGCTTGTTGAATTAATGAGCAATATTGCAACTTGCTAATTTCATATAAATCTATGGAAAGCTTCATGAATTTGTAATATTGCTCAGGCAAGATTAAAAAACATCCAGCGGGGCTATGCAATATGACAAAAAAACATGACAGATGAAATATAAGTTGAAACATTGGGTTTTAAAGAAAATAAAGTTTAAATACGCAGATTAAATAACTGATTTACTTTATGAAAGTAGAGTATGGAAGTCGGTGTTTAACGCTTAAAAAAAACAAATAAAGCATGAAAAATTGCTTTATATGACACCGCTTTGTCATATAATTGTCATAATTAAATTGAACAATATGGGGATTTTAAAATCCTCTATTCCTGCCTGCATGAATTCTAAACAAACTCCCGTAGATTCAGCGCACACGTCGACTCCTCAAAAGTCCACGAATGTTCATGTGCCTACACCGAAATTCTTTATGCCGGTATTTTTAACGGTGATTATTTCAACGTTGATTTATATTGGTTTTCAGGTGACTGCCGATTTAGCGCATGTTCCGCCTTTAAGTCTTTATTCAATGATTTTATTGGGCACAGCCTTATTCATCGCACTTGGCTTTGAATTTGTAAATGGTTTCCATGACACTGCAAATGCAGTAGCAACGGTGATTTATACCAACGCCTTGTCAGCACCGGTTGCGGTAATGTGGGCGGGTTTCTGTAACTTCCTAGGCGTAATGGTTGCCAGTGGTGCAGTCGCTTACGGCATTATTGCCTTGTTACCTGTTGAATTGATTATGAATGTCGGTTCAGGTGCTGGCTTTGCCATGGTTTTCGCTATGTTGATCGCAGCGATTTTGTGGAATTTAGGAACTTGGTTCTTAGGCATCCCTGCGTCTAGTTCGCATACTTTGATTGGTTCTATTCTTGGCGTTGGCATCATGAACTACCTGTTAAATGCAGGCGGTGGTGCGAGCGGTGTAGATATGGAGCAGGTGCTTAAAGTCGGTAAGGCGTTATTGTTCTCGCCACTGATTGGTTTTGCATTTGCAGCTCTCGTTTTCTTGTTGGTGAAGCGTATTTTCCGCAAACAGCTTGAACTGTTTCAGCCACCAGAAGGCAATAAGCCACCACCACCACTGATTCGTGCAATTTTGATCTTTACCTGTACAGGTGTAAGTTTTGCGCACGGTTCAAATGATGGTCAAAAAGGTATGGGTCTGATCATGCTGATTTTGATCGGATGTGTGCCATTGGCTTATTCATTGAATAAGAACTTAGATAATCAACATATTCAATCTTTCCATCAGTTATCTGCTCAAACTGCGACTGCGATCTACGCAGAGCATAAGGATATTCCTGATGCACAAGCGCGTGATGTACTCACCAAATACATTCAAACCAAAGAAGTCAGCCCAGAAGTTGTGCCAGCTTTAGCAAGTTTGACCGATCATTTAGGTGAGCGTGTTGCACAGTATGGCGACTTAAAAGATATTCCTGAACAAGAAGTATCTTCGATTCGTAATGACATGTACTTAAGTACTACTGCTTTTAAACGTCTAGATAAAGCTGACCAACTACCAGCAATGGCAGAAGCTGAACAAAAGACTGTGAAGGAATATCGTAGTCACTTAGACTCGTTCTTACAGTACATTCCAACATGGGTGAAAGTCGCTGTTGCATTGGCACTGGGTCTTGGAACCATGGTGGGTTGGAAACGTATTGTCGTGACTGTAGGTGAGCGTATTGGTAAAAACCACATGACCTATGGTCAGGGCATGTCTGCCGAGCTTGTTGCTATGTCAACGATTGCTGCTGCGGATGGTTTTGGTATGCCTGTATCGACCACACACGTATTGAACTCTGCGGTTGCAGGTACCATGGTCGCGAATAAATCGGGTCTGAACTTTGCAACAGTGAAAACCATTCTATCAGCTTGGGTCTTCACTTTACCTGCAACGATCTGTCTATCAGGTTGCTTGTACTGGTTATTCTTGAAAGTGTTCTAAGCAACTCAAATTCCAGATATAAAAAAACGCTGCTTCGGCAGCGTTTTTTTATGGCTTTATCTCAGTCATCACCGATTTTAATGGGATGACTGAGAGCTGAATTAGAACAATCAAACTAGCGAGTTGAAGCTTTGCAAAGTTCAACACTTATTTGAACCAATGCCGTTACGCTTTTTTAAACAGTCCCAATACTTTTTTCACGGGCAATTTCTCTTCAGCAAAACCATACAGCGCTGCAAAAGGTAAGGCAGTACGCGCCAAATAAGCCACACGCCATAAGCCACCATGGTTGGCACCATGCATCATGAGTTCTAATGGATGGTCTAGCGCTGTTTCAGGGTTAGCAACCGATTGAGGGTTTCTCAAGTCGTGAATCCATAAAGCTGCCATGAGTGCATTGGTGGTTTCAGGTTGGAAGGATTCCACATCAAATAAACTCGCACCATTAAATGCGGCCTTTAATAATGGATTCTTCGTTACTGAGCGGGTCGTGGTGGATGGCGCAATATTGATACTAACCCGCTGACCATTTTGACGTGCCACAGTTGCACGCCATTGTTGAATACGTTTTGCAAGTGCGTAGTTAGGACCTTGTTCCACCACCAAACAGTCAGCGATACCATAGGATTTTCCATTGTCTGCTGTGGTGGTTTGCTCATTATTTTGCTTAAAGAAATGCTGACCTGTGACTTTGGCAATGCTTTGCGTCAATAGCTTTTGTGCAGACGCACGGTTTTGGAATTTGGCTTGCGCTGCCGTAACAATCTCTTCTGGAACCGCATAGACATCGGTCGGAGTACACATAAACATCAAGCTGGTGTCGGCTTTTTGTTGACTGACATAAGCCATGATGCTGTCCATCGCCATTGCAACACGAACATGCTTTTCACCATCTAAATAGGCAATTGCAGCCAGATCAAGTTGATGTTCACTTTGTGCAAGCCACTGTGCAATTTCAGGAATGTGTGTCAGTAAATTGGCGCCCAATTTGTGTTTTAGTTCTTGAATGGGAGTGTCTTCATGCACAGCATCAAGACTCGGTGCATATAAAGTGGCATTACCGGCTTGAACCGTACTTAAGATTCGATCCCAAACACGTTCATTATTGAGGTCGATAGCTACAATATTGGCTTTCCATTTTGCTAACCACGTCAGAGGGCCTGCTTCGGAGGCAGCACCAAAGAGCACCATAGTCCGATCTGATAAATCGAACCATTCTGGGTGGGCAATGGCTTCACGTAATGCGTCGGCATGACTGGCTTCAATGATGCCAGCATCTTGCCATTTTTGAATCTGAGCCTGTAAAGCCTCACCTTGCAGTTTTTGACCATGATAGGGCACATACCACTCAGGTGCAGCGTCACTTTCACCTTTTAATTTCACGGTATGCAGCGGATGTGCAGTTATAGCTACTGCATCTTTGAGAGTATGCTTTTCTTGATCACGATAAAACTCAAAGACGTGATGCGCTTTATTTAAACCTTGCTCAGCAATGTTGATCGCGGCTTCAGATGATTGAATCCCATGTTCAACCAAGGCTTTAAAATATTCAGGATATTTTTTACGCCAGTTTTTTTCTTGTTTTGCACGTACAGAAGAGTGATGGTCAACTGCAGCTAAGGCTTCAGCGATAATTTCACGACCGGTTTTAGATGTACTCGGCTTTTGGTTTGAAGCCGAAATGGGAAATTGAAGACCTTCAGTTGAACTCGACATGCAAAATATCTCAGCTAATTTTGTCATTAATATACAGATGTATACATTATCTATGCCAAATTAAAAAATAGGGTGGCATAAAGTGCCAGATTTATATGATTTGTCATGTGCTTTTGTGAACTTTCGTAGAATATACAGCGTCAATTTTTATTGTCGGAATTGAAAAAGCCTTCGTTTTGAAGGCTTAAAAGAAGAGGGTATGAAATCAGCAACGGCAAATCAACAACGGCCTTTTTTAGCCTGTCCGGGCGGGCAAAAGTCGCCATGGCGATCTGGGTAATTATAAGGATAGTGATTACGATCTGGGTCGACCACGATACTGCCTTCACGAGTGTGAACGGCACAAGCACTCAACACGCAGGTCAACAGCAAACTTGAGAACAACAGGACTATTTTCATTGGAATTTTCACTTTTTATTCTGTGTTATTTCAGTTTAAATCAGGGCAAGGATAGATAGCGTTTCAATCTGCTGTGAAATTGTATAGCTCGATATTTAAAGTGCAGTGTTGTAGATGTGGGAAATTGGCTAAACAAAAGATCAATGGTCATGAGGTTAAACTCTGCATAATAAAAAAGCCTAAACTGAAACGGTTTAGGCTGTCATTTTCAGGTTAAATCCGGCTGATTTTTAGACTTATCCTTTAGAAAGGAACGTTTAATAACTGACTTAAGAAATGTGGAATGAGCTTCGGTTCAAGAATAATCGTCATGATTACACCATACGCTGCGCCCCAAAGGTGTGCGCTGTGGTTAATGTTGCTGTTGCCACGTTTACCTGACCAGATACTATAAGCCACATACAGCACGGCAAAAATAATCGCAGGAACAGGAATAAAGAATACAAAGATCAGTTTCCACGGTTCAAACAAGATATAAGCAAAGAGTACTGCAGATACTGCCCCAGAAGCCCCTAAACTTGCCCAATGGGTATCATGCTTATGTTTTAAATAACTCGGAATAATCGCAGCGATCAAACCGCCTAAATAAAACAATACAAAGCCCATGTCGAAGAAATATTGGCGATAAAAACTTTCAATCACGCTACCAAAGAAAAATAAGGTAATCATGTTGAACAATAGGTGCGCGCCATCTGCATGAATAAAACCATGGCTAATAAATCGGTCATATTCGCCACGACTGAGGGCTGGCGGCCAAAATAACAAACGATTCATCACTTTCTGATTTGAAAATGCGATCAGTGAAATCACCACCGTAATTAGGATAATGGTCACGGTGTGGTTAAAGGGTAGACCCAACATATATGACTATTCTACTTGTTAAAATTTATGCTCAATAATGCCATTAAAAACGGCTTAAAGCGTGAACTTTCAGAATAATTCCGACAATTTTAGTTGATTTTTTTCTAATGCCCCGCATCTTAAGTTAAAATAGCGACTTCAGCTTGAGGAAATATTGTAATGTCGACTGAGAACAACAGCACAGCAGTTGCTGAAGAAATTCCAAACCTATTGATCACTCCAAATGCCCAAGAGTATTTGAAAGATCTTTTGGATAAACAAAATACACCGGGCATTGGTGTACGTGTTTTTGTGGAAAATCCGGGTACGCCACGTGCTGAATGTTGTATGGCTTACAGTGCACCAGAAGAAGTTGTGCCTACAGACTATAAACAAGACTATCCAGATTTCCCTGCATTTATTGACACACCGTCTATTCCATATCTTTTGGATGCGGTGATTGACTATAACAAAGACCGTTTTGGTGGTCAGTTAACATTCCGTGCACCAAACTCAAAAGTGCCACGTGTGGGTCCAGATGCCTCTGTAGAAGAGCGTATCACTTATGTTCTACAGTCAGAAATTAACCCTGGACTTGCAGGTCATGGTGGTAACTGTGCATTGGTAGAGGTGGTTGAAGATGCAGAACATGGTTTAACTGCAGTACTTAAATTCGGTGGTGGTTGCCAAGGTTGTTCTTCAATCGATTTAACCTTAAAACAAGGTGTTGAAACAACATTGAAGCAGCATGTACCTGAGTTAATGCGTGTTGTTGACCAAACGGATCACAGTAATACTGAAGGTGCTTATTTCAAATAAGTTCAGTATTTTTATAAAAAGCCGCAACCTTGCGGCTTTTTTATTGTCTAAATCAAAAAAATGAAGATTTTTAGATATTTCTAGGGTTTTTACATCAAAATGATAAGCGATATCACAAATACAAATGAGAATGATTATTAAAATTAATTGCAATATTGTTTGTTGTTGTTACAATGTGCAACACATTATTCTAGATTTCTCCATAAATACGTTTATTTGGAAGCACTCAATGACCAAACAACTATTAAAATCAACGCTTACACTTTCAATACTCTGTGCATTGGTAAGTTTGACGCATGCAGAAGATGTGCACACTGAAGTACCAGATGAATCCGTAACGAAGATGGAAACCATTGTTGTTACTGCAGCAGAACAAGTTAAACAATCATTAGGTGCTTCAAAAATTACGGCAGAAGATTTAGAAAAAATGCCGGTTGTGAATGATATTTCAGAATATGTGCGCCGTATGCCGGGTGTAAATTTGACTGGTAACAGTGCCACAGGCCAGCGAGGGAATAACCGTCAGATTGATATCCGTGGAATGGGGCCTGAAAACACGTTGATCTTAATTGATGGCAAGCCTGTAAATTCGAGAAACTCAGTACGTTATGGCTGGCGTGGTGAGCGTGATACACGTGGTGATTCGAACTGGGTACCTGCAGATGCTATTGCATCGATTGAAGTACTGCGTGGTCCAGCTGCAGCGCGTTATGGTTCAGGTGCGATGGGTGGTGTGGTCAATATTAAAACCAAGAAAGTGACCAATGAAGTGCATGGCTCTGTGGAAGTTTTTACCAATCAGCCTGAAGACGCTAAAGAGGGTGCAAGTCACCGTGAGAGCTTTAACTTAAGCGGGCCAATTCTTAAAGATGTCCTTTCATATCGTTTATACGGTAGTTATAACAAAACCGATTCAGATGCTGCGGATATTAATGCTCTAATGGATAATGGTGCGCGTATGGCGGGTCGAGAAGGCGTTGAAAATAAAGATATTGCAGGGCGCTTGGCTTGGCAGTTGAACGATCAACAAGTCTTGATGTTTGACGCAAGTGTTGGCCGCCAAGGCAACCGTTTTGCAGGAGACAGTCAAAACAGTGTATTTGATCCAGCCGATCCCAACAAAGCACCAATTTTATCCGCTTTAATCGGTGAAGAAACCAATACCATTTATCGTGATAGTTTTGCATTAACCCATGAAGGTACGTGGGGTTGGGGCGATAGTAAACTCATTGCGCAATATGACAAAACCAAAAATAAACGCCTACCTGAAGGAACAGGCGGTAGTACTGAGGGACAGATTAATAATCTCGAGAATAAACAAACGTCACATCTAGAAACCATTCGCTTTAATGCAGAAGCCAATCTGCCGTTCCAATGGTATGTCCCACAAGTATTAACTTTAGGCGCTGAATGGGTTGAAGATGACTTTACTGATACGGTTAATACACAAGCTGGCGCAGGCGGTTTTGGCGATGTGTTGACCTCAGGTGACCGTTCACACATGGATTCACGGATTGCATCGGCCTATGTTGAAAACAATATGAACTTGGGCGAAAGCACCGATGTTGTTTTGGCACTACGCTATGATAATCATAGTAAATCGGGCGATAGCTGGAGTCCAAGTCTCAATATTACGCAAAAACTTGGCGACTATTGGAGATTAAAAGGTGGTGTGGCTAAGGCGTATAAAGCACCTAATATGTACCAAAATGCGGAAGGTTATCTGTTAAGCACTCGCGGTAATGGCTGTCCGATTGGGCTGAGCCAATGTCTATTACAAGGTAATGGCGATCTCAAACCTGAAACTTCAGTGAATAAAGAATTAGGTGTACAGTTTGAAAAAGACATCGTAAATGCAAGCTTTGCATGGTTCCGTAATGATTATAAAAATAAGATCGTTGCTGGGGATACACGTCTAGAAGAACTGGAAGTAAATGGAACAACATATAATGTACTGCGTTGGATGAATACGCCAGAAGCCTTGGTGGAAGGTGTTGAAGGAAGTATTTCTTTGGACTGGGGTGATATCACGTGGACCAATAACGTCACCTATATGATCAACTCTGAAGATAAACGTACTGGCAATCCACTTTCAGTGATTCCAAATTACACCATAAACTCTATTTTGAACTACAACATCACGGATCGATTAGACAGTAACTTTGTCTATACCCAATATGGTCGTCAAAAACCACGTCAATATGCAGAAACCAGTCTTGAAAGCAAAAATGGCTTGGCGATGGATAGCGTGAAAAGTTATGGCATTGCAGGCATTAACTTTGGTTATAAATTTAATGCGGCTTTAAGTGCTCGTATCGGTGTGAATAACCTATTTGATGAGCAAAAACTGCGTGATAAAACGGTCAACCAAACATATAACGAGCCGGGTCGAGCTTATTATGCAAGTTTGAAATACCAGTTCTAAGTATTTCCAAAAGAAAAGCCGCTTCACGCGGCTTTTTTTATGTTGGGATATTTAAAATTTTCAGTGCTTCACTTGAGTAGTAGAATTGTTCTAAATAGAGACGTGAACGCTCACGCAAATAACCCGACTCAATC
Source organism: Acinetobacter sp. YH1901134 (assembly GCF_013416965.1). Lineage (NCBI taxonomy): Bacteria > Pseudomonadati > Pseudomonadota > Gammaproteobacteria > Moraxellales > Moraxellaceae > Acinetobacter > Acinetobacter sp. YH1901134. The sequence goes on from NZ_VPEW01000006.1 coordinate 80,676, forward strand.
ATTTGTTGAACGATAGGATTGAGTAAGTTTTGAAGTTCATGCTGAATCAGTGCTTCATCAATATTTAAATCACGTAGCAATAAATCAAAAGGGCGTTCTGCATTACGCACGTACCAAGCGTATACGCCATCATGCACTTGCTGTTTCATATACTCAGACTGTCGCATAAAGTCCCAAATTTCATGACCCATCGCAACCGTTTGCGGCAAGTCCTGAACTTCAACATAGTTCTTTAATACCGAAACTGGCAGCGCTTTAATTTTATGCCATAAATTGGCTTGAAAATGGTACAGCTTATGATCATCAAAGTGCTGATTTAACACGGTTTCACTCATTTGACTGAGTTTTAAAATATTCTTTTGCAAGTATTTGCTGACCGCATTATCTAAATTGGTATCTGTGACATTTTCCAGTACCGATTTCCCCATTTTCATAAATCGTGAAACACCGGGTACCGATTTTGCAATCACCGAATTATCTAAATAATCTTGTATCGCATGTTGAATCAATTGACTGATCATGGCTGAAAATGCAGGATTGTTGACCATGGTATGAATTAAACGCTGACGATGTCCTTGTTTACTGGCCACATACTGTGCAATTTTATCGATGGTCAATACAGGAATGATTTCGGCAATTGTGGTGCTGTCATTTGCAGGGTGAATCAGTGCAAATTTGATATGTTCAGCAATTTGCTCAATTAGGAATTGACTTGCAGGGGTATTTAAAATTTGTTTCTGCAACAAGGCATTGATTTGATCAAAGCTCCAAATCTGCTGCAAAGATTGTTTACGAAACCATTGATAAAAATGGGTGAATTCAGTGGCTACGGTATCATTGTGTGAAAAGCTCTGATCTAAAAAGTTCAGTTGAGCGTCAATCAACTGCTCAATCATCGGGTTTTTCTGCATACTTTCCCTGAAGTCCCAGTCATGGGTATCTAAAAATGGCGAATGCTCAGTTTAACTGAATCAGTTTATCTACCAAAGGGTTTTTAAACTTTTGACTTTTCGCGAGGAAAGGCAAGTAATGGTCTGCAACTTGTTGTTCGGCTTCTAAGATTGGCATATGACCGACATTATTTAAAATCACTGGGGTTTCTGCACGTTTCAGTAAAGACTTGAGTTCGCCTGCCACTTCCACATTAAAGATTTTATCTTGTTTGCCCCAAAGGATCAGGGTTGGGGCTTCTACTGTTCGTGTTAAACGAGCAAAAGTTTCAGGGGTGTAGATTCGATTGAGCGTGACGACTTGATCGATCATTTTACTGGTGAAGGGCGCACGCGCAATTAAGATATTCTCCTGCGCTTCTTTAAGCTGTGTCGGAACATTGGGCGGATTTTGCATGAGTTTATGCATGACATCATCTAAATCACCCGGTTTTGAAACGATTAAATTTTTAAGTTTATACGGGTCGCGGGTGTAACTGGTATTGGCCTGTTTATAAATGCCCGCGCTGTTGAGTAAAAATAAGCTTTGGGTATCAAAAGGATATTGAGAGGCATATACCGTGGCAATGGAACCACCCAATGAGTGACCTGCAACATTCAGTTTATCTTCAATATCTATTTTAAGGACAAACTGGCGTAGTTGTTCCGTGACATTCGGCACTGAGACATCAAAATCGACCGGCACATGTGTATCGCCATTGGCCGGAAGGTCAGGGATGATCACATGATAGTTCGGTGTTAAATAATGCGCAACACGATTCCAATTATCACGTGTGCCGCCTAAACCATGAATCAGCAAGATGGTCGGTTTAGAGCGTTGACCGCCTTCGCTATAACTCCAATTCACATTGCCGACTTGAACGCTATGTGTAACTAAACCAGCCGCTTTACGCTCTTGGCTCAAATAGTTTTGCACGATAGAGGGTACGGCAAAGTTTTTGCTGATGGGAGACGGATTTGCAGCCAAAGTGTGGTTGGCAGTAAACGTCATACAGCAAATTGTTGCTAGCTTGAAAAAGCCAAAAACGCGTGAATGATGTCCTTTCATTGACGTTTACCCCAGTTAAATCGAATCGATATATTTTTTAGATCATTTATATGACTATTATCAGAATGGGCTGAAATAGTAAAAGCGTATATTTATGAAATATATTGTAAATTAAAAATGACCTTTGTCATCCATTGCTTTTTTGACGTGGTTAAACTTGCGTTTTAATAATGTGAACCATTACAGAAAAAATAATTTTTTTTGATGAATGTGGAGTAGCATTTTCTATCAAGTTGCATCGTCGTAGAAAAAATTCACAGCAATTGTTTTTGCAAGTGACAATCGATTCGACTGGGATTAAAATATTGCAACTTCGGATAAGGGTAATTAGAACATGCTAACAGCAGCAGAAGCTTTAGATCGTTTAAAAAAAGGGAATCAACGTTTTGTAGACGGTGAAACGAATCACCCAAAGCTTTTGACGCATCAACAACGTGCTGAAATGGCCGAAAGCCAAGAACCTTTTGCGATTATTTTAGGGTGTTCAGACTCACGTGTTCCTGCTGAAATGGTATTTGACCAAGGCTTAGGCGATTTATTCGTGATTCGTGTTGCAGGTAATATTGTGGCACCGTCTCAAGTCGGTAGCGTGGAATTTGCAGCAGAAAGCTTCGGTTGTCCTGTGGTCATTGTACTGGGCCATACACACTGTGGCGCGATTCATTCTACGATTGAAGCTTTAACTAACCCTGCGACACCACCATCAGCTAACTTGATGTCGATTGTGAATCGCGTTCGTCCATCTGTAGAAATACTCATGCAAACTGAATTGAAAGATGACCTTGAAAAACTTTCAATGCATGCAGTACGTTCAAACGTTTTTGCATCAGTAAATCAACTTCGTCATGGTTCAGCAGTCCTCGAAAACTTAATTGCGCAAGGCAAATTAAAAGTGGTGGGCGCTGAGTATTCACTCGAAACGGGTGAAGTAAGCTTCTACGATTTCTAAGCAAACTACAGTAAATAAAAGATTTAAAAAAAGGCGCTCAAATGAAGCGCCTTTTTTAACGAATCCATTTTCACCCACTAAATTTATAAGCTGGCTTTAATCAATGGATAAGCATTATTCAGCAAAATTGGTTGCGCTTTGGCATTTGGGTGAATTTGATCTTGTTGCATCAAATTTTTATGCCCCGCCACGCCTTGCATAAAGAAAGGTAATAATTTGATTTTGTACTGTTGGCTCAACACTTGATAGTTATTTTCAAAAGCTTGGCTATATGCCTTGCCATAATTCGGTGGAATTTTCATTCCAAATAAAATCACTTTCGATTTGGCCTGTTGGCTTTTTTGAATCAGCTGCGCTAAATTTTTTTGAATTTGTGCAGGGGGCTGTCCGCGTAAACCATCATTACCACCTAACTCAATCACCACAAGGTCTGGACGATGGGTCTGCAATAGTTTGGGGAGTCGTGCCAAAGCACCACTGGTGGTTTCACCGCTGACACTTGCATTGACCACTTTATGTTGTTTCGGATACTGTTGGTCTAGACGTTTTTGTAATAAGTGGACCCAACCTTGCTGCACTGAAACACCGTAACCTGCACTTAAGCTATCGCCCAAAATCATAATGGTTTTGGCAGAGAGCAGCATCGGGCAGAACATCAGTGCAATAGCCAGCAAGTAACTCAATAGACGATTATTTTGAATGCGATTTTGCATATAGGGAAGATATGACCCAACTCACGACAGATGTTGACATCATGCCACAGGCGATTATTTCTGCACAGCAATTGACACAAAAGATACAACTTCCACAAAAACAGTTATCGATCTTTGAACACCTCGATCTTGAAATCTTTGCCGGGGAACAAGTTGCGATCACTGGTCGCTCTGGTTCAGGTAAATCCACCTTGTTGGGGATTTTGGCGACCTTAGATCAGGCCAGTTCTGGACAGTTACGGGTCTGTGGTCAGGACATTCATCTATTAAATGAAGAACAGCGTGCTCAAGTCCGTTTGGCCCATATTGGTTTTGTCTTTCAGTCTTTCCAGTTGTTGCCACATTTAACGGCACTGGAAAATGTCATGCTGCCGCTACGGTTACAAGCAAATTTTCAGGTCAAAGCCGCAGAAGAAAAAGCATTAAAACTGTTAGCAAAGGTTGGACTAGAACGACAAGCGCATCAAGCCCCTAAAGTTTTATCCGGTGGTGAGCAGCAACGGGTTGCGATTGCCCGTGCTTTGGTGAGTGAACCCGATCTGATCTTCGCAGATGAACCGACAGGTAATTTAGACAGTGCAACGGCACAGGAAATTGAACAACTGTTATTTCAGTTAAATCGTGAAATGGGAACCACTTTGGTATTGGTGACGCATGATGCCGATTTGGCCCGTCAATGTCAGCGCCACTTTGAATTGGTCAATGGTCAATTGATTGAGCATCGAACAGGAGATGCTGCATGAATCTTTTGGCATTGTTTCGACCACTCTTACAGCTGAGTTTTAAAACCACGGGTGTGTATTTATTATTGATCGCACTGACCTTGGCGATCAGTGCCACCACTGCTTTAAAGTTTAGCAATGTACAAATTCAAAATGCTGTGGCGCTACAAGCTGCTGAAATGTTGGCAGCAGACTTGGTGCTGACAGCCAATGAACCAATTCCACAAGAGTGGCAACAACAAGCCAAAGCACAGCAATTAAAACAATCGAATGTCACGCTATTTAGCAGCATGGCGCACACTGATCAGCAATTTGTCATGGTCAATGTCAAGGCCGTTGATGCCGCATTTCCATTAAGAGGTGAAATCGAAACAGAACCGAAACTAAACCGCTCCATACAAGCAGGTGAGGTTTGGTTAAGTCCGCGTGCCATGGATTTGTTGGGTGTTAAGGTTGGAGATCAGATCAATATTGCTGATGCTGCTTTTCAAGTCAGTGCCAAAATCATCCATGACACCAATCAGGAACTCGGTTTCAGTGGTTTTTCACCGACAGTTATGATTGCGCAGTCTGAGGTGGCGAGAACCAATGCCATCCAAGTCGGGAGTCGGATTGAATATCGCCTGTTAATGGCAGGAGATGCACAAAATACCCAGCGATTTGAAAAACTGTATAAGCAGAAATTTGGTGATCAAAGTGAAGACCGTGCTGCTAACTCAGATCATGCGCAGGTTCAGGATGCGGCTCAAAGCAGTTTGAAATTGAGAAATGCCAGTGAAGGCAATACCCGCTTGATGAAGCCGATTGCCAACCTAGAAACGTTTTTACAGCTGGCGAATATTTTAACCATTCTACTTTGTGGCATCGCCATCGCATTAACCAGTCAGCGCTATGTCCAACAAAATCAGGATGCCATTGCACTGATGCGCTGTATTGGATCGACCAAACAGCAAATATTAAGTGCTTATCTGGCTTTACTGTTGGTTGTACTCGGGCTTTCAATCCTGTTTGGAAGTATGATTGGTCTGGGACTGGGCTTTGGCTTATTGCAACTCATGCTACAGCTGATTCCAAATTTACAATTAGAGTTTTCAGCCCTGTCTATGCTACTTGGTCCGCTTCCAATTGCAATATTCACCAGTGCGATTGTGTTATTAGGATTTGTTCTTCCAAGTCTTTGGCAATTATTAGGGACACCGCCGGCACGCGTGATACGACAACAAGAGCGTTCTGTACGTTCCATGCTTTGGATGCTCAGTTTCGGCACACTTAGTTTGTTGGTGTTTTGTGTGGTTTTAACTGAAAATTTACAGCTCACCTTATGGCTGATTTGCGCCATCATCTTCCTATGTGTTGGCCTATATATGATGGTCTGGCTCAGTTTAAAGGCCTTGAAAAGTTGGGGGACGAAAATCTCAGCGTATATACGCACACCGTATCAAACGGCATTTCAAATTACTGCATTAGCATTGGGGCTAAGTCTGATTACAGTTTTAGCGGTATTGCGTACAGATTTACTGGAACGTTGGCAACAACAATTGCCACAAGGGACACCTAACCAATTTGTCTATGGATTACCGCCATTTGAGTTACAGGATTTTAATCAACAACTCAGGCTGCATGGTTGGCAAGGGACGCCGATGTACCCGAATATTCGTGGACGATTAGTTGCCAAAAATGATCTCCCTTTTTCGGATGCTTTAATTAAAAGCAATAATTCATTACGCCGTGAATTGAATCTCACACAGGCTGCAACTTTTCCAAAAGATAATCAAATCATCGCGGGTAGTCAGCAGTTTCAACAGGTCAATGAAGTATCGGTAGAAGTGAAAACCGCACAAGAACTGGGTATTCAAATTGGAGATCGACTGAGTTTTAGCCTTCCTGAAGGGATTTTACAAGCCAAGGTGATCAACCTTCGCAGTGTGGAGTGGGAAAGCTTTAGTCCAAATTTCTTCTTTATTTTCTCTCCCCAAACCATGGATGAAAATGCCGGCAGCTATTTGGGGAGTTTCTATGTTCCACCGCAAGATAAAAATCAGTTAATTGGTCTAATTCAGCAGTTTTCGAATACCGTGTTTATTGATGTCAGTCTGATTTTGGATGAGATCAAACGCATCGTCAGCGTATTGGTTCAGATTATTACCATCTTGGCGCTGTTGGTCAGTATTTCAGGCATTTTAGTCTTGGTTGCATGTTTGAATTTATTTATGGATGAACGCAAAAAAGAAGTGGCATTACTGCGTTCCTTCGGCAGTTCCAAGCAAAAATTAAAGTCGATGCTCAGTTTGGAAGTAGGGCTAATGGGGCTAATTTCAGGTGTTGTGGCATGTATTTTTGCCGAAGTGATCAGTGCGATTGTCAGTTATAAAATGGAACTGACCATCCAGCTACATGCAGAGATTTGGTTGATCCTCCCACTGGTCATGACCTTAGTCTGTACATTGATCGGACGTTATCGCTTAAGTTATCTTTGCGACATCCCACCCTTAGAAAGCTTACGTGAACTAAATAGTTAAGGGGGGAGATGGTTAACAGCCGAGCAAGTTAAGAGTGGAGCAAGAACCTAGTGCGTAGTTTGGATTTAGACAAGATTTGACGTGTTTTCAACATGTCTGTGTTGATAGCCATTGGGTTCATTCCACTATTTAATGTGCTGTGAGCGATTGCTTCATCAGCAGGATAAAGTGTTCCCAAAGCGGTAAAATCGGTTGGATTAATTGTTGGCAATGCAGATAAAACAGGTAGCATCCGACAGCTGCGGCTATAAGACCGATGATTTGAATGAGCAGGGATTGATGTACTTTTTGTCCCACATACCAAATGAAAGCCAAGGCAGCCCCCATCAACATGCCGCCAATATGCGCGGCATTATTAATTCCACTAATCATAAAGCCCATCGCGAGGTTAATGCCCATCACCATTAATAAGGTTTTTTTATCCAGATAAAATTGTTGTTTAGGTAACATCGGAAGCAGCGAAATAATCGTCAACGCTGCACCCAGTCCCATCACTGCACCCGATGCACCTGCACCAATACTCGGGAAAAGCTGCTGATTGGCTGCACCTTCGGCCAATAATGCATAGCTGTCTTGAATGGTTAAATACCCACTCAACAAACTTCCCATCAGTCCGGCTAAAATATACAGGCCAAGGAAGTAGAAACGACCTAACATTTGCTCGGCAACACTGCCAAAAATATACAAAGCCCACATATTCAACATCAGGTGAATCAGGCCAAAATGAAAAAACATACTGCTGAATAAGCGGATGGGTTCCTCTAAAAAGGTTAAAGGTGCATAATCAGCACCCCAACGCAAAGCATCCAGTGTGTCGGGTTGGCTAACGTTCATTCCATGCAACACTTGCCAGCCAAAGAGTCCAACATTGATGGTAATTAAGAGTGCCGTGATCCACCACAGTTGGATTTGCAGCTTACGGGTTGATACAGCAGGAGGGCTGAGTTCAGACATGCTATTCTTGTACTGTGTCAAAATATTTAAAAATAAGCTTAACATGAAAAAACAGAATTTCTGGAGTAACACACTGACATGAAAGCCTTTATTGTTCGTACATTGTTAATTCTTGTCAGTCTTGTGCTTTTGGTGCAGCTTTGGATCTTTGGAAGTTTGGTGTGGTGGCGTACACATCCTGTGGAATCCACGATGATGATGCGTTTAGATTATTGGTCTGAGCCATCCAAACCGATTAAACACGAATGGCGTGATTACGACCAAATCAGTGATTATGTCAAACATGCTGTTGTTGCCGCAGAAGATGGCAAATTTTTACAACACAAAGGTTTTGATTGGGAAGGCATGCAAAATGCTTTAGAGCGCAATAAAGATAAGGGCAAAGTGGTTGCAGGTGGGTCTACAATTTCTCAGCAATTGGCAAAAAACTTATTTTTATATAATAAGCGGTCATTTATTCGAAAAGGGCAGGAAGCCGTTGCAACATGGATGATGGAACGCATGTGGACGAAGCAGCGCATTTTAGAGGTATATCTCAACTCGGTTGAGTTTGGGGATAACATTTACGGCGTAGAAGCTGCAACACAGCACTACTTTGGTAAAAGTTCAAGGAGTTTGAGTCGAGAACAAGCAGCGTTTATTGCGGCTATTTTGCCTAATCCAAAATATTATGATGAAAATCGACAAGATCGTAAGCTAAATTATCGTAAGCGCATGATCCAAAAATATATGCGTTATAGCCATATCCCAGATTAAGAACGATCTAAACACTCGTCAAATGGCATGGCAGTGATTTGAATTACAACAAAAAGCTCATATTAATGGGCTTTTTTTATGAAATTGTCACAAATTTGAAGCATACTAAACTGAGTACAGCACACATTTTTTAATATGGGTTTGAAATGAATACCGCAGCTGAAGTCGCGCAAGTACCTACTGAATATACTTATAATGATCGTTATATTAATCGAGAGTTATCGATTCTCGACTTTCATCTGCGTGTGCTCGAACAAGCGGTTGATCCGATACATCCATTACTTGAACGCATGAATTTCTTGCTGATCTTTTCACGTAACTTAGACGAATTTTTTGAAATTCGTGTTGCGGGAATGATGGAACAGCTAGACTTAGGTAATGAAAGCCGCAGTCCAGATGGCTTAACACCAAAACAAGTATTAGATGAAATTTCTGCGACAGCGCATGCGGCAATTGAGCGCCAGTATCGTATTTTAAATCAAGAAATTTTACCCAAACTGCGTGAAGAAGATATTTGCTTCTTACGCCGTGGGGAATTAACGCCTGCACAATCGGCTTGGGTAAAAAAGTATTTCCAAGAACAAGTTGCACCAGTTTTAACCCCAATTAGTTTAGATCCTGCACATCCATTCCCTCGCTTGGTGAATAAGTCGCTGAACTTTATTGTGACTTTAGAAGGGAAGGATGCGTTTGGTCGTCAGATTGACTTAGCCGTTGTACCTGCACCGCGTTCGCTGCCACGTGTCGTTCGGATTCCTGATGAATTAACCGGTGGCAAAGAGCATCATGTGATGCTATCGGCAATTATTCATGAACATGTCTCTGATTTGTTCCCCGGCATGACGGCGACGGGTTGCTACCAATTTCGCGTGACGCGTAATGCCGATTTGGCTTTAAATGAAGATGTTGAAGATTTGGCTAAAGCCCTCAAAGGTGAGTTGAATTCACGTCGTTTTGGTCGCGCCGTTCGCTTGGAAGTGACAGAAAATTGTCCGCAGCATATTTATGAATATTTGCTTGATGAGTTCGATTTAGAAGAAGAGCAACTCTATAAAGTAGATGGACCAGTTAACCTTGCACGTTTACTGTCAAACTTTAAACGTCCACATCTACGTTATGACGCGCATATTCCTGTTATACCGAAAGTACTCAAAAAATCTGAAAACATTTTTAGTGCGATGCAAAAGCAAGATATTTTGCTGCACCATCCCTTTGAATCATTCGCACCGGTAATTAATTTACTGCGTGAAGCTGCACGTGATCCACAAGTTTTGGCCATTAAACAAACGCTTTATCGAAGTGGTGCAGATTCGGAGATTGTGCAAGTTTTAGCGGAAGCAGCACGTAATGGCAAAGAAGTCACCGCTGTAATTGAGCTTCGAGCACGATTTGATGAAGAATCAAACATTGCTGTGGCTAATGTATTACAAGAAGCAGGCGCAGTTGTCGTGTATGGCATCGTGGGCTATAAAACTCATGCCAAAATGATTTTGGTGGTACGCCGCGAAAACAATAAATTGGTGCGATATGTGCATTTAGGTACGGGCAACTATCATGCGGGAAATGCGCGTATCTACACGGATTACGGTCTATTAACCACAGATAAAGAACTCTGTGAAGATGTACATCGTATTTTCCAAGAATTGACCGGTATGGGTAAAATGGCGAAGCTAAAAAAACTGCTGCATGCGCCATTTACCTTACATACTCAACTCATCAATTATATTGATAATGAAATTACTAATGCTAAAGCGGGTAAGTCTGCGCAAATTATAGTCAAGGTTAATGCATTAACAGAAGTTCAGTTGATCAATAAACTGTACGAAGCGTCACAAGCAGGTGTACAGATTGATTTAATTATTCGTTCTATTTGTTGTTTGCGTCCAGGTTTACCGGGGCTGTCTGAAAATATTCGCGTGCGCTCTATTGTTGGGCGTTTTTTAGAGCATACTCGAGTGTATTATTTCAGTAATAATGGTGATTCACGTATTTTCTGTTCAAGTGCAGACTGGATGGATCGTAATTTATTTAATCGCGTGGAAGCCTGTTTTCCAATTGAAGATCCAGCGTTGAAAAAGCGTATTTATCAATTAGGTTTAGTGAATTACTTAAAAGATAATCAGCAAGCTTGGTTGCTCCAAAGTGATGGGCGTTGGATTCGTACGCATGTTCAAGAGGGTGAGGAAGCACACAATTCACAGCATGTGCTTATAGAAGCATTTAAATAAATGCGTTAGAAAAGTAAAAGGGAGCAATGCTCCCTTTATTTTTTTAATTTATAAGTTTTTTTGAATCATTTATCTGAACTAAATTTAGCTGTAGCTACTAATTTTTCGGTAGATATTTTTAACAAAACCATCAATTTGATACGTTGAAAGTTTTAACTCACGGACCATCTGCTCTTGAGTCGCGCTATGGCTGACCATATCTAAAATTTGGTATTCAGCTGGATTCAGACTGAGCTGTTTAGGTGCTGCATTTTGCGGACTAAAAGTTTCACTCAATAAAAATTTAGCAAAACTGGGATGCAATGCAGCGCCACCTCTTAAAATGGTTTTCAGTTGGTTGTAGGTATCTTCCATCGGTTGTTGAATCAACATATAGGCGGTTGCACCTAACTGAATGGCATGTAAGGTTAAATCTGTAGATTGTTCATTGACTAAAATGATGAGATTACTCGAAGGATAGATCTTTTTGATTTTATGGATGAAAGAGATATCGGACTGCTGAGTGATCACTAAAAAAATTAAATTGGGTAATTGATTGAAAATTTGTTGTTCTGCATCTACTAAGTTTTCTGAAAATGTGATGAGATCTTCAGGATAACCGAGGTTTCCTAAGATGTTAAACAGCACTGTTTTTGAAGTCATTGCTTGATGATCAATGATCAAAACGGGCACTGGTAATAAAAATTCACTCATCATACATTTCGCTCATTTATTATTTTTAATCAAATTGCATTTCCATAATGTGCATGAAAGTGAATTAGAAAAATATACCTAGAAGTAGTGATTTATATATCAAAGTATAATTAAGTTATTGTGATATAATGGAATTTAATTAATGTATAGTTTTTTGTGTTTTTCATTGTGTTGAATGCAAAGATTTATAGTTTTTTCGTTTTTATTTTTAGAATATTGATTAAATAATCATCAGATTTAGATTAGAATTGAAAATAATAATTGAAATGTGAAAGCAGTATTTTGACAACCGATAAATTGAACTGTTTCTGATGTGAGTTAATATTGATTTATTGCTTAGTTATTTTAAATATTAATATTTATTCAAAAATATGTGATTTATTTCCCATTTATGTTTATTTTATAGCACAAAAATACAACTATAAAAAAAGCCCTTTGAAAAATGAATCAGAAATACTTTATCTAAAATACCTGAAACTAGTGATTTTAACGAAAGTTATATTTTACTAAGATGTATTTATCTTCTTACTTATCTGGCTAGTGTGAAGATATTGTCGAGGCGATGAATTGAGATATACATCAAGTCATATATTACCTTATCAGGCTACCTATTTGGGTTAGCCTTTTCTTTTTTTAGGTACTGTATTTTTTCATTTTCAATGTTAAGCTCATCTCAATATTATTACTTCTGCATTATTCATTTCCGCCAAATAAAAAAGAGAGCACAGGGCTCTCTTTAATTTTCACACTGATTAATTAGTGCAGATTATTAGTGATTTTCTGCAAGATTTGAAGCAATACATCAAATTCACTTTGAAGCGGTGTACTCTTACGTGTTACCAATGCCAATGTGCGTGTAGGACTTGCTTCAATTTCTTTCACAGCCAAATCTTCATTGGCTTTGATCATATTGGTATGAACTGCAATTTCAGGCAATAAGGTAAAGCCTAAATCTGCGGAAACCATTTCAACCAAAGTTGGCAATGAGCTTGCTTTTAATCGATGGTCATTTTTACGTTCACCAATCGGGCAAGCACTCAAAGCATGATCACGTAAGCAATGGCCTTCTTCAAGCAACATTAAACGAGATAAATCTAAGTCGTCTAGAGATTTCGCTTGAGCTGCATTTTGATCAGCTTTGTTGTACACCAAGAACAATTTTTCTTTGTTTACTTCTGCAACTTTCAAGCTACGTGTATCGAAAGGAAGAGCAAGTAATACGATATCTAGATTACCGTGCTCGAGTTTCTCAACAATTTTTTCACTTTGTGCTTCATGTAAATGCAATTGAATTTTTGGTAATTGCTTATGCACTTCTTCTAATAATGGCGCAAGTAAGAACGGCGCAATAGTAGGAATGACCCCTAGATGTAAATCACCCGTTAGAGGTTCGCTCATTTCACGACTTAAACGCATTAGGTCTTGCGCATCTGCCAATAGAACTCGGGCTCGTCCGACAACTTGTTCGCCAAGAGGAGTTAAACGCACGTTTTGACGGTCGCGTTCTACCAATACGCCACCTAGTAAACGCTCAAGTTCCATGATCCCACCAGACAAAGTAGACTGGGTGACGAAAGAACGACGCGCAGCTTCAGTAAAGTGTAGCGTTTCTGACAGTGTTACTAGATATGACAGCTGTCTTAAGGATGGTAATGCAGCCATAGTGTCCTAATTTATGATTTAAAGTGATCAGCAAACAAACCGCTAAGATATGGAATAAAATGCGGTGGGATATCATGCCCCATTCCATCAATTAATTCAAATTTAGCACCTGAAATAGCCTTTGCAACGGCCTTACCATGGCTTGGCGGCAGCAAACGGTCACGAGCTCCATGAACCACAATGGTTTTATGCTGAATTTGTTTATCCAACTGCAGCAGGGAACCTGTACATAATATTGCTAAAAACTGTTGAAGTACACCCGCTGGGTAATAACTCCGCTTATAGAGTTTACGTGCAGTTTGTATCGCTTCAAGCTGATTAATATAGCCTGGAGAGCCTATAATATTAAAAACTTTCAGGCTATGGTTAATAATGCCATCTTCATCGTTAGATTCAGGTTTTTCAATTAGACTAAATAATTGCTTTGGAAATGGCGGTGGAAGTAAGGGTTGGATGTTACTGGTAAAAAGTAAGCTTAAGTTGTGCACTTTATCTGGATAGCGTGCCGCCACGATTTGAGCAATCATGCCGCCCATCGAAGCGCCTAAAATATGGACTTTATCAAGTCCCATACGATCAATTAACAGTGCAACATCGTCTGCCATATCATATAGATCATAAGGCGCACCTTGATTCTCTAGACCTAAGGCAAAACGTCCCATCAGTTTAAAGGTGTTAAGACGTGGGCCTGGGTTACGAATTTTACTCGACAGACCAATATCACGATTATCAAAGCGAATAACTCGGTAACCTTGATCTATTAGGGACTTACAAAAGAAATCAGGCCAATACAACATTTGTGCGCCGAGTCCCATAATCAATAAGATTGCAGGATCTTCAGGATGACCACCCACCTCGACATGAAGTTCAATGCCATTGCCTAACTCTACGCGAGTTTCATGCATAAAAGAGGCATAAGGTGAAATATTAAACTGAAGGGCACTATTCATTTTTATTTTCCTTTAAAAAGGACGTCTATTATTATCAGGACGTCCTTGTATTTAAACCCTAAACTGAAGCAGGAATCAAGTCCGGAACCTGCTTAGTCAAAGTTAAGCGTTGCTTCCCAGCAGTTGCACCGAGCAGTACAAATCCACGTAATACGCCATCTTGATCGATCGCACGGGCAATCATGCCATCTTCAAGCTCTTCTGTTTCCCATTGAGTTTCAACATCAATAGGCGCAGGAAGGACAGTTAAAGGTGCTGCAGGTGTTTTAACGGCTACAGGCATAGCTGGATAATGCACAGCGGTATGTTCACCATTGAGGGTTTTTGCCAAAGCACGTGCTTGTTGCATGATCGGCATGACGTATGGAAGAAGGGTACCATTGACTTCAGCACAGTCACCGACAGCATAGATATCTGCCAAGTTGGTTTCTAAGCCTTTATTGGTTAATACGCCACGACTGGTGTGAATGCCGGCTTGTTTTGCCAAGTTAATTTCAGGCTGTAGACCAATCGCAGACAACACAACATCTGCCACTAAGCTTTGACCATTGGCAAGGCTCACTTGATAGTCACCATTTTCAATACGTGACACTTTGTCGACTGTCGTACCTAAAACGAATTGAATACCCGTTTCTTCTAAATTGCTTTGGAATTTAGCTGCAACATGAGACGGCAGTAGGCGACCCAAAGGTTGCGGAGCTAAATCGACCACCGATACTTTCGCCCCAGTATTTTGGAGGTCGTTGGCAAATTCACAGCCAATCAAGCCTGCCCCTAAAATCACCACACGTTTATCTTCACGTGCTGCAAGCTGTTTACGGAAAGCTTTGTAGTGATCTAAATTGTTGACGACGTGAATGTCTTCACTGCCATCACCCGAAATAGCTAAGCGAATTGGATTTGCGCCGACTGCTAAAACGAGTTTTGAATATAGTTGTGTTTGAGTTCCATTTTGGCTTTCAATAGTAAGCTCATGTTTTGCTGCATCAATGGATTTAACCCAACTCTTATTGATGATTTGCATATTGAGTTGAGCCGACATTTTTTCGGCATCCCCTAGAGGGATTTGCTCAGGAGTTTTATTACCAACGAGCGCATTGGATAATGTCGGTTTAGCGTAGTTAATGGCATCATCCGCACAGATCATAATAAGTTCTAGTTCAGTATTTAACTTTCGAAATTCACGTGCAACGGCATATCCCGCCATACCAGAACCAATAATGACAATAGGGTGCATACTCAACTCCAAACACATTTCATATTTTTTAAAGACAAAAAAAAGACCATAACGATGATGGCCTTAGATTCTATTTATTAGATTTCAACCATTTCAAAATCTACTTTTGAGACGCCACAGTCTGGGCAAGTCCAATCATCTGGGATATCTTCCCATTTCGTTCCTGCTACGATACCGTCTTGTGGCCAGCCTTCTGCTTCGTCATAAATCCATCCACAAACGATGCACTGATACTTTTTCATTCCATTCTCCAAAAACTGACACAAAATTAAGTCAGTAAATACTTCATAACTGTATAAGTTTATTCCTTAAGGTTAAATCACCTTATACAGTAGACTCTTATGCTAAATTTTTACGCAGTTCTGACTATAAAGTAAAGTGGCTAAGAGTTTAATGAGTGAAATTAAAAGCAGAATGGCAGTGAGGGACAATAAATATCATCAAAACCCCAGATCTGGGAAAAATTGTCTGACAATATTTATGCCTATTGAAAGCTATATTGGAATTCATTTCTGTGAATTGGGTTCTAAATACCGCTTTTTCTATCTTCATAGACTAAAGTCTTGCAGAAAAAAACTCTAAAATCTTTTATTTTATGATTAGGAAAATATATATTTGATATTTTTTAAATAAATACAATATTAATAATCAATAACTTATGTAAATTTGCTGTATCTTAAATATGCATTTTAGTCGGGGGTTAGCTGTTCTTTTCTCTCAAATCGCGTTAAAATTCACACATTCCTTTCTTAATTTATTTTCTCCTATTATGAGTAATTCTACTGCTGCGGCATTGTGGTCTAACATTCGTACTGTCCAAGATTTTCCAAAACCAGGAATTTGTTTCTTTGACCTTACGCCGTTATTTATGAATAACATCGAATCGTTAACTGATGCCCTAATTGCAAGTATTCCAGCTGAGCAATTGGCAGAAGTAGATAGCTTTATTGCAGTTGAAGCGCGTGGTTTTGTTTTGGCAAGCTTACTTGCTCAGCGTACAGGCAAAGGTTTGGTGTTGGTACGTAAAGCCGGAAAATTACCACCACCTGTTGTCGGTGTTGGTTATAGCCTTGAATACGGTTTAGATCGTCTTGAAATGTCAGCTGAAATCGAATCACAAAAAGTAATTATTGTGGATGACGTATTGGCGACGGGCGGTACGCTTCGTGCAGTGAAACAATTGGCTGAAAAATGTAAACACCAAGTTTTAGGCGCAAGCATTTTCTTAGATTTGCCTGACTTGCATAAAGATTTAGGACTAAATATTTGGTCTGTTTTAGATGATAAAACACGTCCTGAAGCAGATGCAGCTTAAGCGTCAGTTTTAAAATGTAAAAAGCCTTGTCTATGACAAGGCTTTTTAATGTCCGATAAAACGACGTTGCTGCTTATGTTTATATGATGACTTATTTTTTTAAGTAATTTAATTCGATATGTTGGATTAAATCATTAATATTTTCAGGGCATTGAAGGCGATGATGTCCGCCATCCATGACTTGAACCTGCATATAGTCTTCGAGTTGTTTTTCTGCCTCATACATATCCAAGATTTCATCACCACGTTCGATATATGCAATTTGTGGAATATCGTTATCCAAATCCATTTCATTGATTGCCGGGTAGTCGTCACGAAAGTCTGGATGCAGACTCGGGTTAGCAATCACACAAGGAATGCGATGAAACAGCGACATTTTCAAAGCCCAGTATGCCCCGAGACTATGACCGACGATGATATCGGGTTTAATGGTTTCAATACTCTCGTGGTAAAAGTCCGCAACAGTTTGAAAATTTAAGTTGCGATAGTCCACTTCAATGCAGAATTTTTGTTTTGCATTGATGGCATGGAACTTCGTAGATTCACGGGAAGAATCCAATCCATGTAAAAACAGAATTTTCGATAAGCAGGAAGTCATTGTTTTTCTACACACTGTTTTCAAACATTTTTGGATGTGTTGAATATTTTATTTTTCAACAATTTTATGACTTCATTGTAGAGAGAATTGTCAAAAAGAGAATTTAGCTTTTGGTCTAATTTATAGGCATTTAAAAGACTTTAGTCTTAAAGAAAATAGATTAAAAGGTTGAATTAAGCTATTAAAATATATTTCAATATACTGATAGTTATAAATATTTTAAAGTACGTAGTTGTCATTGTAATATCGCTAAATATTGGCTTGCTAAGTTTAAATATTTAACTTTTATTTCGTGCATATCTGAAAGGTATGGATTAAGCAAATCTGAAGGTATAGCTGTCAAAACAACTTACTTTGATAAATTTCAACTTATTAAAAAAATGCGCACATTGCTTACTGCTCAATTCAAAGGAAATCTGCTATGCTATGCAACTTCCGTTTTTTAACTATTTGAGACAGAGATGACGCAACATAACGCTCAATCGACTTCTGAACAAGCCATTTCCGAAAACGATTTAATTGCACAGCGTCATGCCAAGTTAGAGCACATCAAAGAGCACGCCAAGGAAACAGGTGTTAGCCCGTGGCCTAACACATTTAAGCGTGAACACTATGCACAAGACCTACAAGATCAATTCGCTGAAAAATCAAAAGAAGAAATTGAATCAGGCGAAAAGGTTTATGTAAAAGTTGCTGGTCGTGTGATGTTGAACCGTGGTTCATTCATCGTAATCCAAGATATGACTGGTCGTATCCAACTTTATGTACCACGTAAAGAGTTGGATGCTGATGTTCTTGCAACTATTAAAGCACTCGATTTGGGCGATATTATTGCCATTGAAGGTTATATTGGTCGTTCTGGTAAAGGTGACCTTTATGTTCATATTGAACATTTTGAGCTTTTAACCAAATCACTCCGTCCACTTCCAGACAAATTCCATGGTTTGACTGATACTGAAGTTAAATACCGTAAGCGTTATTTAGACCTCATCATGAACGAAGAAACACGTAAAACTTTTGAAATTCGTGCAAAAGTGGTGTCAGGTATTCGTTCATATTTGAGCAATGAGCGTTTCATGGAAGTTGAAACACCAATGATGCATGTGATTCCGGGTGGTGCATCTGCGCGTCCATTCGAAACTCACCACAACGCATTAGATATGCCTTTATTTTTACGTATTGCGCCTGAGCTTTACTTAAAACGTTTGGTCGTTGGTGGTTTTGAGCGCGTGTTCGAAATTAACCGTAACTTCCGTAACGAGGGTGTATCAACACGTCATAATCCAGAATTCACCATGATTGAATTCTACCAAGCATATGCAGACTACAAAGACCTGATGGCTTTGACAGAAAATATGCTTGAAAAATTGGCCATTGACATATTAGGTTCGACTGATGTGCCTTATGGTGAAGAAGTGTATAGTTTCAAAGGTCCATTCAAGAAAATTTCGATGTTTGATGCGATTCTTGAACACAACCCAACGTTCACCGCTGAAAATGTATCTGACCGTGAGTTTCTTGCAAACTTCGTTAAAAATGAACTGAAAGAGCAAGTAAAACCTGGTTTTGGTTTAGGCAAACTTCAAACCATCGTATTTGAAGAAACTGTTGAAACAAAACTTCGTCAACCGACATTCATCACAGAATACCCAGCGGAAACTTCACCATTGGCACGTCGTAATGATGAAAATCCACATATTACGGACCGTTTTGAATTCTTCATCGGTGGTCGTGAGTTGGCAAATGGTTTCTCAGAGTTAAATGATCCGATTGACCAAGCTGAACGTTTCCAAGCCCAAGTTGCCGAAAAAGATGCGGGTGACGATGAAGCAATGCATTACGATGCAGACTTTATTGAAGCATTGGAATACGGCTTACCTCCTACAGCGGGTGAGGGTATCGGTATTGACCGTTTGGTGATGTTGTTTGCGAATGCTGCAAGTATCCGTGAAGTGATCTTGTTCCCACATATGCGTCATAAAAACTAATTTAGTTTTTGAAATAAAAAACCCGCTTAATGCGGGTTTTTTATTTTGTATTTTTATTGAACATCTTTACCGAAATGATGAAAAAAATAAAAGGAGATACAGTTTCACCCTTGAATAAATGAGTTGAAAAATCTAAGGTGGGCTGTGAATTAAACTTGAGAAAAAGAGCATGTATTTAAGAAAGTCACTCTATGCTGCTGTACTGTTTGGATTATCAGTTCCTGTTTTTGCTCAGGGGATTGTATTAAATAATGAAGAGTTACGCGCAGATTTGAATTGGTTGAATCAGCAAGGCGTTATTCAAATTAGTACCTCAACATGGCCAATGAGTGGTGATGAAATACAGCGAGCGTTAACTTCTGCAAAAGTGATGACACCTGCACAACAAAAAGTATTACAAAGTATTCAAAATAAATTGACTGCCGAAAATGCATTATTAAAAGCAGAATTGTTTGCAGAGTCAGATAAAAATAATTTACCGCAAAATTTTGGTGATCATCAAAAAGCGCAATATCAAGGTGCACTTGAACTCAACGTTGGTGGTGAAAATTGGGATGGTCGTTTACGTGTAAATGCTGAAGATAAACAGCAAATTAATAATGATCAAGATGTAAATGTGGAAGGCTCATACATTGCCGGGAAGCTTTGGAACCAATGGTTAATTGCAGGTCAGATTCCGACTTATTGGGGGCCTGGTCATGACGGTAGTTTAATCCGTGGTGATGCGAGTCGTCCTGTGTACGGTGTTACTGCACAGCGTACACAACAGAATGCTTTCGAAACACCATGGCTATCATGGATCGGCCCTTGGCAGTATCAAGCTTTTGCTGGACAGTTAGATGATTATTCTGCTATCCCAGATGCAAAACTCATTGGACTTCGACTAACTGCACAACCTACTCCATATTTGGAATTGGGAGCATCACGTTCTATACAATGGGGTGGCGAAGGTCGTCCCGAAAGTTTTAGTTCACTTTGGGATGCCTTTATTGGTAATAAAGATAATGGTGGAACAGGTAAGGCTGATCCATCAAATCAAGTCGCGGGTTTTGATGCGCGTTTGAATTTACAACCACTTGTGCAAGTTCCAGTTAGTCTTTACGGCCAATATATTGGTGAAGATGAAGCAGGTGGTTTACCAGCAAAAAGCATGTATCTTGCAGGTGTTGATTATTCTTCAAGTGTAAATAATATGCCTTATCAACTGTATACTGAATGGGTTGATACTCGAACTAATGGTGATGCCAAAGGCATTTCATACAATCACTCTATTTACACAGATGGATACTATCAACATGGCTATCCACTTGGTCATGCATTAGGTGGTGATGCTCAAATGGTTTCAGTGGGTGGGAATATACGTATTGATCCACTAAATCGTCTAAATGGTCGTGTACTTTTTGCAAAAGTTTCTGAAACAGAACGTGCTGCTTTGAACAATGCAGCATTTCCAGAAAAAGATGAATTGAAAGCTCTAGACTTAACTTGGACACATTATTTACGTCCAGATATGCCTTTAAAAATTAATGGTTGGGTGAGTGACTCGGATTTAAATGGTAATGATGGTGGAGCGTCAATTGGAATTGAACTACCATTAGATAAACGTTTATTTCATTACTAATTTATATTCGTTTTTAAAATGATGTATTAATTGAAAAGTCCGCTTATAGCGGACTTTTTTCTATTAGTAATTGTCAATTTTTAGACAAAAAAATACGCAATGATTGGGGTGTTCATTGCGTATAACAACGAATCTGCTTTCACAGGTTCGGTAAAGGAGAAATGTTATGAATTTAGGTATTCCTAAAACATAAATAGATAATAGAGTGAACGGTCAGTCATTTCATTGGTGTTCACGTTAAGTGATGTTACCTAACGTTAAAACTAAGGAGATTTTGTGAATACCTTCACAAAAAGTGCTTATAAAAAAGCCTTTCACATTAGAAAGGCTTAATTTTATAGAATTTTTTAAATTTAGAAGTGGAAAACACCCAGTCCAGATTTAATTTCATCTAACGTTTGTTGGGTAATATCACGGCATTTATCGGTACCAGTTTTTAAAATATCCATGATGTAGTCAGGGTCTTTTTGCAAGTCTAAACGGCGTTCACGGATCGGGCCGATTAGCTCTTTTAGCACGCCTTCAAGACGCTTTTTCACAGTACCATCGCCTAGACCGCCACGACGATAGTGTTCTTTTAATTCTGCAACAGCTTCTTTATCTGGATCGAATGCATCGAGGTAAGTAAATACGACGTTACCTTCAACTTGACCTGGATCTTCAATACGTAAATGATTTGGATCGGTATACATTGCATTAACAGCTTTCTTGATATCTTTATCAGTCGCGTCAAGCACAATAGTATTGCCCAAAGATTTAGACATTTTTGCTTTACCGTCAAAACCTGGCAAGCGGCCGACATTAGAGAGTAAAGCTTTACATTCAGGAAGTACGTCACGACCAATTTGACGATTTAAACGACGAACAATTTCATTGGTTTGTTCAATCATTGGAATTTGGTCTTCGCCGACAGGAACGACAGATGCTTTAAACGCTGTAATATCGGCAGCTTGAGCCACTGGGTAGCATAAGAAACCTGCAGGAATGTCACGCTCAAATCCACGCATTTGAATCTCAGATTTGATGGTTGGATTACGCTCTAAGCGAGAAACCGTCACAAAGTTCAAATATAACATGGTCAATTCATTCAATGCTGGTAAGCATGATTGAACGCAAATCGTGGTTTTGGTTGGGTCAATTCCTACAGCAAGATAATCGGTTGCGACTTCAATAATATTGCGACGAACTTTTTCGAAGTTATCGGCATTATCAGTTAAGGCTTGAGCATCAGCTAAAAGAAGATGTTGATGATGCGAATCTTGTAAACCTACGCGTGAACGTAAAGAACCTACAAAATGACCTAAATGTAATTGTCCAGTCGGACGGTCGCCAGTCAAAATCACTGGACGATTATCTTGAGTACTCATTATCTGTTCCAAAGTGGTAGTCAAAGCTACGGCTGATTTTCAAAGAATGTCCCCATTGTACGGCATTCTATTTTTGATTGTTACTGACACAGCACAATTGACTGAAAAATGGGTGAATATTTTGTTAATTATTAAAAAACTAAATACAATTTTAGCGTTAAATAGAATTAGAATATTAAAAAATGCCTAAAGGATAAAAATAATGGCGAGTAGCTTATTAATCTTACTTGATGATATTGCAACTGTGCTGGATGATGTTGCTGTCATGAGTAAGATGGCAGCCAAAAAAACAGCGGGTGTCCTTGGAGATGATTTAGCACTGAATGCGCAACAAGTCAGTGGTGTCCGTTCGGATCGTGAACTTCCAGTTGTTTGGTCTGTGGCCAAAGGTTCTTTTATTAATAAATTAATTTTGGTTCCGGCTGCTTTATTGATCAGTGTGGTTGCACCTTGGCTGATTACACCACTATTGATGATTGGTGGTTTGTTCTTATGTTATGAAGGTGTGGAAAAAGTTCTGCATAGTTTGCATCATAAAAAAGCCAAAACAGAAGAAGTTGCTCGTGAAGAGATGACTCATATTGAAACGGATTTGGTGACTTTTGAGAAAGAAAAAGTTAAAGGAGCCATCCGTACCGATTTTATTTTATCTGCTGAAATTGTGGTGATTTCATTGGGTACGGTTGCGACTGCGGCATTTGGGACCAAGGTCATGGTGCTTTCAGTGATTGCAATTTTAATGACTGTTGGTGTTTATGGATTTGTTGCGATGATTGTTAAAATTGATGACTTAGGACTTTATCTCACTCAACAAGCATCACAATTTAAAAAGACCGTTGGACAAGGTTTGTTAGCATTTGCACCTAAGTTGATGAAGACATTGACCATTGTCGGTACCATTGCCATGTTTTTAGTGGGTGGTGGCATCATTACCCATGGTGTGCCTTTACTACACCATTTTATTGAAGGCTCTGTAGATTATGCAGAACATATTCCTACAGTTGGCAGTATTGTGGGTGCATTAACACCGACTTTAATCAATTTAGTGACAGGTTTTATTGCAGGTTTAATCGTGTTGTGCGTCGTATCTTTAATTCAAAAAGTATGGCCAAAGTCGCAAAAGGATTAATCTGTAAACGCACGGATATCAACTATTTTATATAAGGAAGATCACTATGCGCTGGAAAGGTCGAAGAGTTAGTTCAAACGTAGAAGACCGTCGCGGTGGTGGCGGTGCAAAAGCGGGTGGGATCAGTATTCTCGGTTTGGTTGTGGCATTTGTTGCGTGGAAGTTTTTTGGGGTAGACCCGCAGCAAGCATATCAGGCGACCAAACAAGTGACTTCACAGGGTCAAACGGCTGAAGTCAAAGGTCTGGATAATCCAACACCTGAACAACAAGAAGCGATGGATTTTGTTGGAACGGTTTTGGCTGATACCGAAGATACATGGACTAAAGTCTTCCAAGAACAGTTAAATGCCCAGTATAAACCGCCTAAGTTGGTTATGTTTAATGGTGTGGTCAACTCGGGTTGTGGTACAGCACAAGCTGCAATGGGGCCGTTTTATTGCCCAGCAGATCAGAAGGTCTATATTGATACCGCATTCTTTAAAGATATGCGTACGCAAATGGGCATTACGGGTGAACAAAATCAAACAGAATTGAGTCGCCAAGATCAGGCGGGTGATTTTGCGCAAGCCTATGTGGTTGCCCATGAAGTTGGACATCATATCCAAACGATTTTAGGCATTTCTGAGCAAGTCCAGCAGGCCCGTGCGCAAGCATCTAAAGCTGAGGGTAATCGTTATTCGGTTATGCAAGAACTGCAAGCAGACTGCTTTGCGGGTATTTGGGCGCATCATAATCAACAGCGTACCCAATTTTTAGAGCAGGGTGATGTAGAAGAAGCGATGGACGCTGCACATAAGATTGGTGATGACTATTTACAGAAAAGTGCAACAGGGCAAGTGGTCCCAGATAGCTTCACGCACGGCACTAGTGAACAACGTATGAAATGGTTCCAGACAGGGTTGAAATCAGGCAATATCAATAGCTGTGATACCTTTAATCAAGCCATTTAAAACAAAAAGAGGATGCAAAACATCCTCTTTTTTTCATTGAAAAATAGATTGAAGCTTATTTGTTGAGAAATGATTTGAAGTTTCGAACAATACGATAGCTGACATACAATGCGGCAAATGCAAATAAAGCTACGCCAAAAACAGTATATTTAAGGCCTGAAATATCGTTTTGATAGAACTGTTTTAATTGGGCATCGCTATAGCGTAATTTTTGTTTTTGTCCAGTGCGGCTATTGGTGAAACTCACATTTTGGATATATTGAAATTGTCCGATTTTTAGCAAATCGAGGTGTTGAATTTGTCGGGTGTGTTGCTGATTAAATTCATCTAAACAAATATCTTGTGCATAGTTTTCACAATTCATTTTGGCAAGATAACCATTATTCGCCAGCATGATAAAAATCGCACGATCGGGTGATTCATTATTGGAGACCAAAACCAATTGTTCTTTGGGTGTTGAATCCAGTGAGATCGTTTTTGCCTGACTAAAATAGTGCTCAGCACGTAAAATTTCCTGTGACTTGCTATAGCAAGTGAGGATCAGGGCCGCCGTAATGATAAAGATCACCGCAGCAAAAAAGAGTCGAAAAACAGTTTTAATAGTCTGATGCATAGGAGAAATCATGTAGATGATGAAAATGCATAAAATCTATGCAGGCTTGCTATGTTAAATGATCTTGATAAAAGATGTGAAAAAAACTGAATTGATACACGGAATTTAGATAAAATTTGTTAGAATATTTTATTTTTAAATACTAAATAATTTGGTATTTATTTTTAAAATACCTATATCTCACTCTGTAGGCGACACAGCACCAAAATTGGGAACAAAATGGGAAATTATTTTTTTCTACAGGTTTTTACCGTTATTTTTGCACTTTCGATTGCAACCACGATTTTTAATAAACGTATCTTGGGCTTTCCACAAGCCATAGGTGTTCCCATTGTTTCTGCAATTTTTGTCTTTATTTTGCAATGGGGCGCAAGTTTGCTCAATGGCAATCAATTTGTGACGATTAATTTACACAATATTGAAGAGGCAGTTCGTCATATCGACTTTTATGACTTTTTAATTAATGGCGTGATTTGTTTTATTTTGACCTCATCTGCCTTGAAATTTAAAGTTTCCGATTTACGTTTGCATTGGAAGCCGATCAGTATTTTGGCCAGTATTGCCTTGGTGCTTTGTGCGGTGTTTTTTGGTGTTGCTTTATATGGTTATCAGTTCTTAATTGGTCATCATGTTGATTTATTGGTGTTGTTATTATTAGGCGCTGCTTTAGGTGCGACTGACCCAATTGGGGTTAAAGGTGTATTAAGTTCTGTACGTGCGCCACATCATTTGATGGTGAAATTAGAAGGCGAATCGCTCTTTAATGATGCCATGTGTATTGCCGTGTTTATGACCTTACTCAATGTTTTGCAAGGTGAACATTTTACCGTCATTGGTACGCTTGAAACACTGTTATATGAAATTGTTGTCGCAGTCATCATTGGTTGGGCATTTGGTTTAGGAATATTACGTTTACTCCGTGGTAAACATGAAATGGAATCCTTGATTTTAACCACAGCGTTGTTGGCAAGTGGTTCTTATCTAGTCGCTTTATTCGCACATGCATCTGCACCAATCGCATGTGTTATTGGTGGTTTGATCGTTGGGAATAAATGGAAAGAAATTCTTCAAGAGCGAGAAATCAGGGAAGTGAATCATTTCTGGCATACCGTGGAAGGAATCATCAATTCCTTTTTATTTACCCTGATCGGTCTTGAGTTATTTATCTTAGATTTAAGTATCAGCTTGATTTTAGGCGGCATGGTGGCGTTTATTATTTTGCATGCATCGCGCTTTGCAGCAAACTATTTATCTTTCGCATTTTTCCCGAGTTTCCGTAAAAAAAGCTATAACGGTAGTCTTGCGATTTTATCCTGGGGTGGGGTTCGTGGAGGCATTTCATTGGCTTTGATCCTCGCTGTTGCCAATATTCCTGAACTCAGTGAATACAGTAGTATTTTGATTGGATATACATTTATTGCGGTATTAATGTCGGGGCTCGTGTGTGGTCTAGGTTTACCTGCTGTGATGAATGCTTTTTATTACAATCCGAATGAAGAAACCAAAGGCTTTAAAGGTTGGTACCAAAGAATGTGCCATAAAATGAATAAAAAGGGCTTCCAATATATTGTGGGTGAAGATATCCATGGTAATGAAACCATTACGGTTTATAACCCAGAAGCGTTAATAGATACCAAAGCGGATGATGGTGTTGCTGCTGTACATAACCCAGAAAAAGTGCAAGAAGTTCGTCGTTTGGAGAACCCTGAAAACTTCTAAAACTGTTTTGTTGGACTTAAAAAAGGAAATGCTTGAGCATTTCCTTTTATTATTTATAGTTATGTTTCATCATGGTACATCAAAATGGGGGGAAATTATGACTGTTCATTCATTGGTGTTATTGTGACTTACATCACATAAATAAGTGTTTGTTATTACTTGCATAAAGATTGATCTAAAATCTAAATGTATTGATAAAAATATTAAAATATTCAAACAATTATGCAAAAAAATACACAAAGCATGATATAACGCACACAATTAAAAAAATTGGTTTTAATGATTTGTAATTAAAGAAATTATTAATCACCAATAACTCATTACAAAACCAAAAAAACATAAAAACGGCCCTAATGTAAATAAATGAGGTTTTACCTATGTCGTAAATTTCTGTCATTTCTAAAGAAAGTCATAAAGTTTTGGATCAAGTTGAATCCAATCAAGTGGGGCTTATCGAAAATTCTGTCATCGTACTCAAAATCCGGAAAGAGGATGTTGCTTCAATTACAAAGAATGGTGCTGACGCAATAATCACCTTAAAAAATGGGGAAGTGATTACTGTACAAAACTATTTTAGTGAGGCGACACCAGATAATAGTTTGGTATTTGAGGATGAAGACGGTACATGGTATTGGGCAAAATTTACAACAGTCAACGGTGATATTGCGGATGTTATTCAGTATCAACCTTTAGATGAAATTGAACCGCTGCTCTATAACGATTCTTTGACAGGTGTAATTTTACCTTGGATTTCGGGAGCAGCCGGTGCTGGTTTATTGGGTGCAGCTATTGTTGGTGAATCTGATTATTCTGGTGGTTCTAAGAATACGACTAAACCTGACGCGCCTAAAGATGTGGTGATCACCGATGATGGTGAGCACGTCACAGGTGAAGGTGAGCCGGGTACAACGGTAGAAGTAAAAGATCAAGATGGCAAAGTCATTGGCGCAGGCACAGTGGATTTATCAGGGAATTTTGATGTTGAATTTAAAAATTAATTAACCAATGGTGAAACCATTGAAGCCACTGTGACAGATAAAGTAGGCAATGATCAATTCAACACCAAAGCGGGCATTGATACGGTTATTTATAAAGTATTGGATCAAGCCGATGCAACGGGCGGTAATGGACATGATACTTGGAATGACTTTAATTCGTCTGTAGGCGATAAAGTGAATATCAAAGCCTTGTTACAAGGTCAAAATGTCAATCAGTCGAATATTGATCAGTTTGTTTCGGTTAAATCTGATGGCAAGGGCAACACTGTGATCAGCATTGATCGTGATGGAACATGATCTAAATTTGGTGATAAAGTTGAATTACTCACTTTGAAAAATACCGATGTGACTTTACAAGATCTAATCGATCACAACCAATTACTGTACTAATCTGTCAAAAGTAAGTATTAATCAAAGAGAACCTTCGGGTTCTCTTTTTTATGTGGCTCAAAGGAGATCAGATGAAGCAGAGTGATGAATTGGCAACGCAAATTTTGTCGGTCATTCAATTGATACCGCAGGCGAAGATTGCCACTTACGGACAAATTGCCAAATTAGCGGGTTTACCGAAGCATGCACGACTGGTTGGCTATGTACTCAAGCATCTAGATGCAACATCAACGATCCCATGGCATCGGGTGGTCAATGCGCAAGGAAAAATCAGCACGCAGCGTTGCAATGAAAAAGGTGAAAATATCCAGCAATTGAAATTGGCAGCTGAAAATGTCTTTGTGGTGAGTGGACGCATCTCATTGAAACAATATCAATGGTTACCCTAAAAAATCCTTGCCTTAAACTTAGCGTTTTTTATATTGATGACGCAGTCAATAAAAAAGCCCTCTAGGATCAGAAGGCTTTTTATTTCACGCTATAAATCTAATGGCTTATTTGCGCACAACTAAAACAGGAATGTCTGAAGCACCCAGTACACTTTGAGCTACGCTGCCCAAGAAGAATTTTTTGATCCCTGTACGGCCATGTGAACCAATGATAATCAAGTCCGCATGTGTTTCTTCTGCAGCTTTAACCAGTTCAGTATGCACCACTTGACCTTCAAGTAAGCGAGTTTCAACAGTGACACCTTCAGTTGAAAATTTCGCTTTTGCTTCTTCAAGTGTATTTAAAATCGATGCACGAGCACGTTCAATTAAATCATTGGTTTGTGTTGCTGAAATATACTCTGCAGCAATATATGGATCGAGCGTCAGTACTTGAACCACAGTAATTTTACTGCCAAAAGTTTTTGCAAACTCGACAGCTTTAGCCACCGCAGCATAAGAAGTTTCTGAACCGTCCACTGGAACTAAAATATTATTTAAAGCCATCTTATTTCTCCTTATCTGATCAATTGAATTTGGATGGAAAAACCTGAAAAAAAGTGCTACTTACATTGATCATAGTTTCATCATACGCTTTTTTATTTGGGAATAAAACCAAGTAAATTCATAAGGATATTGCGAAATTTGCAATAAAAATATTGCAAAAATATAGACTTGTTTTCACCTCGCTTAGCGATAGCAAAAATGCTCAATAATGTAAGCAGCTATGTCTAGATTGTAAGACAATTTGGTGCTGAAAAAATTGAGCCTAGATAATTCATCCATCAGTGGACATGGTTTCAATCACACCGTTTCTCTTGCTCTGTCAGGGTAATATGCAACGCTTGTTGCTCAAGCAAGCTTAATTTATGCAACGCATCTTCAGGGAAAATCTGTTTTTGCAGGCGTTGAATTTGTCGCGCTGATAAATGCTGATTGGCACAATACATCGCAGCTTCATTAGCGCGCGCAACACTGACTAATTTCTCCTGATCATTGAAGTCGAGACGAATGATTGATTGCTGTGCTCGGCTAAGTTGAGCCATGCTGCGCTTTTGTTGCATGCTCAATAAAGGCTGTTTATTAATCCAAGTCGCCACATCACGTCGCACACCATTATAGTCAACAAAAATAGGTGAGACGATTTGGCAGCCCGTTAAGGTCATGACGGCAAGGCTGAGGGTCAGACAGGCTTTTTTTATCGAATTGAATTGCATGATAAAACTCTAATTTTTAATCAAAAAATATAGTAAATAGGGCTAAAAATAGCATAATTTGCTTAAATAGTAACATCTTGAACTTTGCTTGTTTAAACTCTGAACAATTGCAAACAAAAATGCTTGACGATAATGTGTGAAATCTAGATAATGCCACCACAGTTTACGGCTATGTAGCTCAGTTGGTTAGAGCACCGCACTCATAATGCGGGGGTCACAAGTTCAAGTCTCGTCATAGCCACCATTTTTATAGACCAAGCTCTCAGCTTGGTCTCTTTTTTTGTGCCTAGAAAAAGTCAAATAGATTGAAATAATTACAGCACTAATAAAATAATCTATTTACGATGTTAATGTAGAAATAAAAGAGAACTCAAATCTTTGATGTTATGAATTGATGTCCTAACTTTTGAAATACACATCTCAATTATTTTTTATTCTTACTGCTGCGTATTTTGCGCCTATAAAAAAGCCCAGTTATAGAACTGGGCTTTTTTTAATTTGAATCGAGTAATTAGATACCCGGTTTCCAACCATTCACGATTGGGTAGCGTCGTTCACGGCTAAATGCACGTGAGCTAATACGTGGACCAATCGCGCCTTGGCGACGTTTGTATTCGTTTAGATCAACCAAACGGATGACTTTTTTCACGACTTCAGCATCAAAACCTTTGGCAATGATGTCATCTTGGCTCATGTCTTCTTCGATATACGCATACAAGATGGCATCCAATACTTCATATTCAGGTAATGAGTCTTGGTCTTTCTGATCTGGACGAAGTTCCGCAGAAGGTGGACGAGTAATTACACGTTCAGGGATCACTGGTGTTTCTGAAATGCTGTTACGGTATTTTGCTAGTTCAAATACAATCGTTTTATAAACGTCTTTAAGAACTGCAAAGCCACCGACCATGTCACCGTACAATGTACAGTAACCAACAGATAATTCAGACTTGTTCCCTGTAGAAAGGACTAAATTGCCAAACTTGTTCGATAAGGCCATTAGCAACGTACCACGAGAACGCGCTTGTAGGTTTTCTTCAGTCGCATCAGTCGGTGCAGCGCCAAAGAAAGGGAATAAGGTTTGCATAAAGCCATTCACAATTGGATTGATTTCGGCAATACCAAAAGTTACGCCCATATTCTTGGCTTGTTCAGCCGCATCTTCAACACTGATTTGTGCAGTATAAGTATATGGCATCATGACCGCTTGAACTTTATCTGCACCAATCGCATCGGCAGCAATCGCTAAAGTTAATGCTGAGTCAATACCACCAGATAGACCTAAAATCACGCCAGGGAAGCCTGAACGTTGTACGTAGTCACGTGTTGCGATCACAAGGCTTTGGTAGATTTCAGCCATGGTATTTAATACAGGCGTGATTGCACCTGTTTTAAAGGCTTTTTGTTCAGCATCGTATTCTGCGATATATAGATCTTCAACAAAACTTGGTGCTTGCAACGCAACTTCACCTGAATTGTTCATCACAAAGCTTGTGCCATCAAAGACAAGGTCATCTTGACCGCCCACTTGGTTGCAGTAAACCAGATTGATGTTCAATTGTTTGGTCAATGCACCCATGGTTTCAATGCGATGCTGTGGTTTACCAACTTCATAAGGTGAAGCATTCAACACCAAAGCGGTTTCAACATTTAACTGAGCAAGCTGTTGAACAGTTGGTAAAGCCCAAACATCTTCGCAAATCAACACACCAAACTTATGACCTAAATATTCAAAGACAAGGTGTTGATGACCCTCACTGAAATAACGTTTTTCATCAAAAACGCTATAGTTTGGAAGATTTTGTTTATTGTAAATCCCGAGAACTTGACCATTTTTCATGACAGCAGCAGAGTTATAGCGCTGACCATCTTCAGTTTGATTCACAAAACCAAAGACTAAAACGATGTCCTTAACGTTCGCCAATTGTTCAAAAGCTTGCTGTGTACGTTTATTTAAACTTGGACGTAATAATAAATCTTCAGCAGGATAACCAACTGTAGAAAGTTCAGGAAAAACAATAATATCTGCGTTCTGTTCTTTTGCAGCATTGGCTTGTTGAAGCATTTTTGCTGCGTTTGATTCTAGATTACCAATATGCGGAGAGAACTGAGCAAGTGCAATTTTAAAACTATTCATTCCAACTAAATCCTATTCCTATAGGTGAATACACTTAACACACTGATTTGTATTATTGTGATTATTCAGCGAGTGTATTTAGATACGAAAAATACTGCCGAAAGGCGAAAACAAAACACCATCATCGTATGATAATTCACTTGTTTTGATGCAAAGCAAAAAAATAAGGTGAGCCTATTTTATCTGAATTTAAGCGAGATACTAGAGGTATTCATAGCTTTTAAAAGCCTAGCTAAGCTTATGTGCCATAAAGTAAATATTAATGCTGTTTTTTTGTACTTAAAATAGCGTCAATGGTCGAGCAATAGTGTGAAATAGAATGATCAGGCGATATTCAATTTTATCTAAAAATATTCGACTAAGTGTATGGACGCTTTACAGTTCAATTTGATGAACAAGTTCTGGATATAAAATAATATTTTTAATTCGCTTTAAATAGATGTCACGAGCAATGTCGCCTTGTTGCTCAATGTTGTAGTCAAAAAATGCTTTGTGTGCTTTGAGGGTATAGCGGTAGGGATTATATTTTTTAAAACTAAAGAAATACGCCATCTGTAAAACAGCACCCCGACCCAAAACATTGATCTGCTGCTGGTATTGATAAACATGGGCCATCTCATGAATAAACAGGGCGCGATATCCTAAAGACGCTTTGGCATAGTCCGCTTTAAACAGTAAATTTCGTGCATGAATATACCCCTGAGGCGCCATGACCACATGCGCCGATTGCCAAGGCAAAAAAGGGTGATTCATCACTTTCACTTGCTCATATTGAATCAAATCGCCAAATACACTCCGACACATGGATATTTCACCTGCCGTGAGAGATCGATATTTAAAACCTTCAAGTTTTAATAGTCGGATGAGCGTGTAAAAGAAAGGCAACATGATGAAAGGTGTCTAAATCTCTAAAGGGATGTGTAGTTTTACTATAACCTGAAAATACAATATCACGCTGTTGCGCTGTATTTAAAAAGCGATATTTTTGCATCTGCTACAGCGAAAAATCGGTTAGGGCGTTACAATTTAATTTTCGGTCAAACAGATAATCAGATGCAAGCAAGGATCAATACTTTAATTTCTGAAATCAGCAAAAATATGTATGAACGCGAGCAGATTATTGCATTGAGTTTGCTGGCTGGTGTTGCGGGCATGAATACCTTTTTATATGGTTTGCCCGGCACAGCAAAAAGTTTGATTTCGCGTCGAATAGCCTCTGCTTTTGAAGTCCATGACTACTTTGAATATTTGATGAATCGTTTCAGTACGCCGGAAGAAATTTTTGGACCGGTATCGATCAAAGCCTTAAAAGAAGATCAATACATTCGTAAAACAGAACATTATTTACCACGAGCAGATTTTGCTTTTTTAGATGAAATTTGGAAAGCCAGCCCTGCGATTTTAAATACTTTACTGACCTTGGTGAATGAACGGAGTTTTAAAAATGGTGATATTGTCCAAAAAGTTCCATTGAATGTTTTGGTCAGCGCATCGAATGAAATTCCCGAACCGAATCAAGGTTTAGATGCCTTGTATGATCGTTTTATTTTGCGTTTAGAAGTGCCACCGATTGCTGTTGCAGAAAACTTTCATGCACTGTTACAGGCCAAGCCGAGTCAAGTCAGTGTTGAAGTCGATGCGACCTTAAAAATAAAAAAAGCGGAGTTGCAAGATTGGCGGGAACAGATTTATCAGGTGGAATTACCCGACTCGATTTTAAATCTGTTTGATCAACTTAAAAATCGACTCAATCATAACTTTGAAGATCATGTGGTCTATGTCTCTGACCGTCGTTGGCAGCGTGTGGCTTATTTAGTCAAAGCCTGTGCTTTTTTAAATGATCGTCCATCGGTGATTTTGAGTGATTTATTAATTTTAAAACATTGTTTATGGAATCAGCCTGAAGACATTGCTTTTGTTTCACAGCAGATAGATGAAGTATTGGCTGAAAATGGCTTAAATTACGGTTTGCAATTCGAACAGCATGTGGCAGAGAAGGATGCACTTGAACAGCGGGTGCTCAATCATTTTTATTATACCGATGATGTGTATGAGAGTTATTTAATTCATGGCACTGACTACTTACGTGCAGTGACCAATCTAGATCGACACTATAAAGATAAAGTGTTGTATCTCGAACTGGATAAAATGGATACGAAAAAGGACTTCTTTGCCTTAGATGATACCGGTGAAGAAGTGCGTGGCATCGTATGTAATTTTAATGGTTCAAGAGTGTGTACGTTAAAAGGTGGCTATTACGGCTTAGAAGAAGTGGTGACGCCGTATATAAAACATACCAAAGGCAGTCCACGTAGCGCACTTTCAGCACAAAGCCAATATGAGCTTTTACACGAAGTTCAACAGATCAAAGCACATTTTCAAACAGAATTGGATCTGTTGACGGAACGCTTTAATAGCCAGAAGCATCAGTTCAATTCTGTCTTTGTCGCTGAACAGGATATTCAACATTTAATTCAATCGATTGAGCAGCAATTGGCACGATATCAGTTGCAATTGCAAGATTGTGAGCGTTTGGAGCAGTTATGTCGCAATTAGAACCGTCACGACAACAAACCCAATCAGCACTCGATGAATTAAGTTCGCAACTTTATGATGAATTAAAACAATCCAGCTTAAAACATTGGTTGGATGATCATAAAGTTGCAAAAAAGCTCGATCAAAAAATTCAGGAATGGGCCTTTCAGGCAAAGTCGAGTTTAGATCAGCAGCATCCCTATGGGGTGGTGCAGCAGCAATTGGAACATTGGCTTGTGTTAAAGCATTGGGAGCAGGGTGATTTTGTTCAATTCCACACTGAATATGCCGCCTTCATGCAAACCTTGGGGATTCCAGAATTCACTGAAATGTGGCAACAGAGCCAACAGTCGTTGCTGACCGCGCAGCAGCGTCAATTACAAATTGAGCTATTCAAAGGCAAATGGCAGCGCAAATTGACCGAAGCTATTGCACATTGGGAGTTTGAGCAACTCCGTCTACAACGAGATGCCTTTTTAGATGAAATCAAAGATTTTCTCGCGTCATTGTCGAAAATGGTCAAGCACCATGACAGTGTCGGGTTTGAAACAGGGATTTTTCTGGACTATTCCAAAGGGCAATTAACTGAGCATGATGTACAGAACTTTGAGCAATGGGCGAATTATCTCGAGCAAGATCGGGCGCTTAAACGTTTATGTCAAATGATCGGAAGCGCACAGCCGAATATGCCACGTAAGCGGATTTCTGCTCAGTTAGAACAAGAGCCACAGCAGCTTATTCACACCCCGATGGCGCAAGAGGAAATTACTGGAATTAAATTGGCACAAGAACTCAGTATGGCTTTACCTAGCGAGTTGGCGCTGTTAGCCGATCCAGACTTGCAAGTTTTATTTGATTTGAAATATTTAGAATCTAATCTGATGAGTTTTAATCGACAAGGTCAGCAACAGGGACGGGTGATCGAAGACCCACGCCATACACAGCGTCGAGTCGGACAAAAAGGCCCGATGATTGT
The DNA here is from genome assembly GCF_013416965.1 of Acinetobacter sp. YH1901134. NCBI lineage: Bacteria > Pseudomonadati > Pseudomonadota > Gammaproteobacteria > Moraxellales > Moraxellaceae > Acinetobacter > Acinetobacter sp. YH1901134. Next base: position 116,040 of record NZ_VPEW01000006.1, read on the forward strand.
CTGCTTAGATACCAGTGGCTCAATGAATGGACAACCTGAACTGATTTCCAAAGCGATTTGTTTGTATTTGTCTATTCGAGCGCTAAAAGAAAAGCGAGCGATGTATTTGGTAAATTTCTCGACCAATTTAACCGCGCTGAATTTACACTGTAACAGCGCTTTGGATGATGTCATTCACTTTTTAGGGCAGTCATTTCATGGGGGAACCGATATTATCCCTGCGATGAATCATGCCATAGATGTGCTGAAACAACCGAATTTTGTACATGCCGATGTGGTGGTGATTTCCGACTTTATAATGGGTCAACTGACTGAAGAACTCATGCAAGAGATCACACATTTTAAGCAGCAGGGCAATGGATTTTATGCTGTGGCTATCGGTAATTTTAAACTGGATCATTTAGACGACAGCCTGTTTGATCATCTATGGGTCTATCAATCTGCGACTGGCGAAGTGCAAAAAATCTAATAATCGTGCCTCACAAAAAATACGCCATGACCTTTAATGACAAGCTTTTGAGCCATACAGCATGGATGTTTTAAAGATTGTCTGACAAAGAAAATATTTGAGCATTTTTGCAAATCTAGAGGTCGGTTTTGCTAATGGCCTAGTGATCTATCTCACTTAATTTGATCTCAATCTATGTGTTTTTACTTCAATCGACATGAAGTCAATGAAGGGGAAACACCCAAATTGAGAGCAAAATCATGAGCGCTTTTCAACCGATAAAAAAAACTTTAGCACGCGTATTTGCAGGCCCTGTCTTTGACCCAACAAAACAGTCTGCCGTTGTTCCTATTCGTCATATGAAATTTGATTTCGAACCCGAAAAAATTGATCCAAAATTTTATATGAATGCAGAATTGGCCAGTGCCTATTTTGCGTCATTATCTATTTTCTTAACTCGTGGCGAAGATTTGGTGATTGATACTGCTCGATATCATCGCGACTTTATTCAAGATCCTGTATTAAGACAACGTGTCACGTCGTTGATTGGGCAAGAGGCCATTCATTCACGTATGCATGAAGAAATGAATGAAGCATATCGCGCAAGAAATCTGCCTGTGCAATTTTTTAGAAAGTTAGAACACTACGTCTTTGCCTACGGTTTTGAACGTATGCCACAGCCAATGAAGTTATCCTTAATGGCAGCAATTGAGCATTTCACCGCAGTGCTTGCGGAATACATGATGAATCATGAAGAAATCTTTTTTAATTCAATAGATGAAAAGCAGCGCGCCATTTGGATGTGGCATATGTTGGAAGAGTCTGAACACAAAGACATTGCCTATGATGTTTATCAAGAATTATCAGGTAATTATGCTTTACGTATTGCTGGCTTTTTCCCTGCATTAATTACCATTTTGGGTTTGATTTCAATTGGTGCATCGATTGTCCCTTTCTACAGAAAGCCATCAAATTTGATTAGCCTAAGCTACTGGAAAGATGTTCCGCGCAGTTTCCAACTGATTTTTGGGCTAAGAGATGGTGTTTATGGCAGCAGCCTCGGGCATATTTTTGATTATTTACGACCAAGTTTTCACCCAAATGATCATGACACTTCTGCATTTCTTGAATATTACAAAAAGCGTTTGCTGAACCCTGTTGATGGTGTGTTAACACCTTATTTTGTCAAAGAATTTACCCCAGCATTAAAACGATAAAAGGACACAACTATGGGGCTATTTGGAAAAAAGAACAAGCCAAGTGAAAATGCCTATGCGGTGGTCACTGGTGCAGGCAGTGGTATTGGGCGAAGTTTCGCTTTGGAGTTGGCTCGTCGTGGCGGAACAGTGGTCTGTGCCGATATTCATTTAGAGGCAGCGCAAGAAACGGTAGATCAAATTCAATCCATGACCTCATCAAATGCTTATGCGGTGCAGTGTGATGTAGGTAAGGCTGAAGAAGTTAAAGCACTGTCAGAGCAAGCTGAGCAGTTGATGGGGCATGCTGTGACCTTGGTGATCAACAATGCAGGCGTCGGGCTGGGTGGTAAATTTGATGAACTGAGTTTAGACGACTGGCAGTGGTGCATGCATGTCAATTTGTGGGGTGTGGTGCATGGCTGCCATTATTTTGTACCCAAGTTGAAACAAAATAAGCAGGGGGGCGCGATTATTAATGTTGCTTCTGCTGCGGCATATACCGCTGCACCAGAAATGACAGCATATAACGTGACGAAGTCGAGTGTGTTGGCATTGTCTGAAACTTTATCGGCAGAGCTCAGATCGGCAAATATCCGTGTGAATGTACTATGCCCAACTTTGGTGCCGACCAATATCATGAAAAATGGACGCTTACCCAATCGATATTCAGGCTTGGCTGATCAACTGCTGATGAATCATGCATTTACGACGAGCGACGATGTCGTCAATTTGACATTGAATAATTTAGATGCAGGGAAGTTGTATACCATTCCGCAACCTGATGCCAAATTATTTTGGTGGTTAAAGCGTCTATCCCCGCAAACCTATACCCGCTTATTGGGGGTGGGTTATCCCTTATTTAACAACTATATTAAAAAGTCGGGAGCAAAAGCATGAACATGCCGACACAATTACATGACGAAGATGTAAAAGCATTAGATCAAGAGAAAATTCAAACTAAAAAGGCAACAACGCAAACTAATGCACGTCGTCCTGTAACGTCTTCTGCCAAAGCAAAAAAAGCAGTACAAGACCAATCAGAGTCAGAGCCTAGCCTAGAAAAACCAAGCGTAGAAAATCAAGTGCGTGTCTACGATACCATCGTGATTGGTGCGGGGATATCAGGTTTAGCTGCTGCTCATCAAATGAATGAACGGGGTTATACCGATTATGTGGTTTTAGAAAAAGCCAATCGCGTGGGAGGAACATGGCGCGACAACACCTATCCAGGTTGTGGATGTGATGTTCCTTCGGCGTTGTATTCTTTTTCATTTGCGCCGAGTCATAAATGGAGTCATTTATTTGCCAAGCAACCTGAGATTCTGAACTACTTAGAGGATGTGGCAGAGCAGCATGGGCTTTATCGTAACATTCAGTTCAACTGTGAATTGATTGCAGCGGAATGGAATGAGGAATTAAAGCAATGGCAATTGGAGACGAGCAAAGGTAAGTATGCGGCGAGAACGGTAATTTTTTCCACTGGGCCGATTACTGAACCTCAAATTCCAAAAATTAAAGGTATTGAAAGCTTTGAAGGTGAAATGTTCCATTCTGCGCGATGGAACCATGCCTATGACTTAAAAGATAAACGTATTGCGGTGATTGGTACGGGGGCATCTGCGATTCAGTTTATTCCTCAGATTCAACCTATTGCCAAAAATGTGGTGGTGTTTCAACGTACCGCACCATGGGTATTGCCAAAAGCAGATTTGCCACTGAATGACCGTGCGAAAGGCATCATTACCCGCTTTCCAACAGTACAAGAAACTTGGCGCAAAAGTGTGGCTGGTATATTAAATGGTATTAATTTAGGACTACGTAATCCTTCGCTTTTAGAGCCTGTGAATTATTTGGGTCGTCAGTTGTTAAAAACACAAATTCAAGATGCTGAATTACGTGAAAAAGTTACACCAAACTTTTCTATTGGTTGTAAGCGTCTTTTATTTGCCAATAACTATTATCCTGCTTTGCAGCAAGCAAATGTCGAACTTGTACCACATGGTTTAGTCGAAATAGAAGGTAATACTGTTATTGCTGCGAATGGTGAACGTCATGAAGTCGATGTCATTATTTGGGGCACAGGTTTTGAAGTTTCTCATCCGCCGATTGGGCAGCGAGTAAAAAATGCCAAAGGGGAGTTATTGTCAGAACTTTGGAAAAACAGTTCTCCTGAAGCATTTTTGGGTACCAGTATCGCGCAAGTACCTAATGCCTTCTTGGTGCTTGGGCCAAATATTTTGGTTTATGACTCATTTATTGGGATTGCAGAAGCACAGGTTGGATATATCGTTGATGCTTTGGTAAAAATGAAACAAGAGAAGATACAACGGCTTGAAATTAAGCCAAATGTATTGGCCTATCACAATGCAAAAGTACAGACGCATTTACAGACTACGGTCTTTAATAGTGGCGGTTGTAAGAGTTATTACTTAGATGCCAATGGGCGCAATTTCGCAGCTTGGCCGTGGTCACTGAAACAGTTAAAGCTGCGTCTAAAACAGGTGGACTTGGCAGACTATGAGACGGTTGCTTAGAAAATATTGTTTATTAAAAGTTGCCTAACTCAATAAGCAAAAATAAAGCATCATCAATATTAATACCTTTTGTTTACAGCCTAATTTCTACGTGGAATTAGGCTTTTTTTATGACGCTATCTGATGAAACAGTGTGAGACTTTCTAAAAAATGGCGATTTAAAATACACTCAGCAATAAACAGCATACTTTATAGTTTGTGATGCATCGTTTTATCTAATGATTGAGCAGGAAAATTCAGTCAGATGGGTCTGTTTTAAAGTGCAAAATAAATCTAGCCGCATAAAAAAACCGCCCCAAAGGGGCGGTTTTTAGATTCGCACAATTCTTTCGAATTAACGACCTTGGATATCGCGTTGAGTTTCGCCAGTGTAAAGCTGACGAGGACGACCGATTTTGTAAGGTGCGCTGTGCATTTCTAACCAGTGGCTGATCCAACCAACAGTACGTGCAAGAGCGAAGATAACAGTAAACATTTCTGTTGGGATACCAATCGCTTTAAGGATGATACCTGAGTAGAAGTCTACGTTAGGGTATAGGTTACGTTTGATGAAGTATTCGTCAGAAAGCGCAATACGTTCAAGTTCCATAGCCAAAGCAAGTTGTGGATCGTTGATACCAAGTGCAGTTAACACTTCGTCACAAGTCTCTTTCATTACTTTCGCACGTGGATCGAAGTTTTTGTAAACTCGGTGACCGAAGCCCATAAGTTTAACTTCTTTAGTTTTCACTTTTTCCATGAACGGAGCAACGTTTTCTACAGTGCCGATTTCATCAAGCATCTTAAGAACAGCTTCGTTCGCGCCGCCGTGAGCAGGTCCCCATAGAGCCGCGATACCCGCAGCGATACATGCGTATGGGTTAGCGCCAGTAGAACCAGCAAGACGTACTGTAGAAGTAGACGCGTTTTGTTCGTGGTCAGCATGAAGCGTGAAAATACGGTCCATCGCTTTAGCAAGAATAGGGTCAACTTTGTAATCACGGTCTGCAGGAGTAGCAAACATCATGTACAAGAAGTTTTCTGCGTAGCTTAAATCGTTACGTGGGTAAACGAATGGTTGGCCTACTGTGTATTTGTAAGTCCAAGCAGCTAAAGTAGGAACTTTAGCGATTAAGCGAATAGCAGTGATTTCGCGGTGATCAATGTTTTCAACATCGAAACCGTTGTGATAGAACGCAGAAAGCGCACCAACAACACCACACATGATCGCCATAGGGTGAGCGTCACGACGGAAACCATTGAAGAAACGGCCAACTTGATCGTGAACCATAGTGTGGTTACGAACTTTAGCATCGAATTCTTGTTTTTGTTCAGCAGTAGGAAGCTCGCCGTTCAAAAGAAGGTAGCAAGTTTCTAAGTAGTCTGCTTTAGTAGCAAGCTGGTCGATTGGGTAGCCACGGTGTAGAAGAACACCTTTACCGCCGTCAATGAAAGTGATTTTAGATTCACAAGCAGCCGTTGAGACAAAACCAGGATCAAAAGTAAAGTGACCTGCGGCCAACACATCTTTAACGTCAATTACATCTGGGCCTAGAGTGCCACTGTAAATTGGTAAGTCAATTTCTTTGCCATCAAGCTGTAAAACGGCTTTTTTGCCAGTTGCTTCAGACATTCAATAGATCTCCTGTCCTGGTGAATGTTTTATCTGACTCAGTACTAATCTTTTAATGCGAGAATCAGACAGATCAAAAATTTGCTCTAAGATTAGAGGGAACTGAAATTTTGTCAATTATACTTATGGATATAAATTGAGGATCATTCCTTGAAATGAAGCACAATTTATACGCTTAAAAAATGAGTAAAATCACAGTGCCGACGCAGTATAATAAGTCAATTTGCAGGGGAGGTGCAGATTAAAAAAAGCCTATTGCCTTAATTGTAAGCAATTTTTAATTCTTAAAAACTCTGAAACAAATATGAATTACAAGACCGCTATTTCATTAAATTATTATAATTTTCGTAACTTACACACATCTGTGGCTCTAAATTGCTTTTTTCTTATTCATAATTAAAACGACTTAATCGTACTTAAAAAAAAGTTCGTTTGGTTAAAAAATAGTTAATTAAACGCCTTTAAAAGATCAATAAATGAACATTTTTGTCATTGGAAAGGTAAAAAATGGAGTTTTATTAAACAGATTTGCTGTTGCTGAGATTTTTATGCACAGACTAAGTGCTTATTTCGTTTCATGATCTTTCAGTTTTATCATTTGAGAAAATGGTGCACATTTATTTTTATGATTATGGCTTGGCGAATGTGTTGGAAGATTTTAAAATGTAGTGGGAAAAGAAAGATTTAGATTTGTTCATCTTTAGTCTAAAAGTTTAAATCGCCATATACACACAAAAACAATAAGTGAAACTTACATTTAACCGATTAAAACCAATAACATAGTGTGATTTTCTTAGATAAATAAGGTATTTGTTTTTAGAAAAATTATTGTTAATGATTCTTATTTAAGGATATTTTGCAAAATTCCTAATTGTCTTCGTTTGTGTTTTGAAAGTTCACGTTTTATAATTCCCTGTCGTTTATAAGATCAGACAGCTGCAGAGTTTATTATATTGTAATGTCTGACTATGCTAGCTTTCCTACGAATTAATTCCAACAAACTCCGGATGGAGTTTTTACTTACAGGATGCCCGCTGTGAAAAGCAACAGACCTGTCAATTTGTCCATGGGTCAAGTTTTAGACGTAAACTTAAAATCCCCTGTGGCTATTGCATCAATTTTACACCGTCTATCAGGTGTTATCGTATTTTTACTCGTACCGGTCCTTCTTTGGATTTTAGACAAATCTTTATCTTCACCTGAAGGTTTTGCGCAAGTTCAAGCTGTGTTTGATAGCTTTATTGTGCGTTTTGTCGTATGGGTATTTGTAGCCGGCTTAATTTATCACCTTATCGGTGGTATCAAGCATCTATTTGCAGATCTTGGCGTTGCTGAAGAACTTCAAAGTGGTCGTATCGCAGCTACTATTTCATTGATCTTGTCTGCAATCGGTATTGTTGCAGCATTTGTATGGATTGTTCTCTAATGAAAAGTGCTACAGGTTTAACAGGATCAGGTTCTCGCGATTGGTTTATCCAGCGTGTAAGTGCCGTTGTATTGGCTGTTTATACTATTGTTGTACTGGGCTGGATCCTTTGCAATAGCGGATTCACTTTTGAGCAATGGTATGGCTTTATGATGACAACACCAATGAAGATTATGTCTTTATTGTCTGTCTTATCTCTTGTTGCGCATGCTTGGATTGGTATGTGGCAAGTATTCACTGACTATGTGACTACTCGTCAAATGGGTCCTTCAGCAAACGGTCTGCGTTTAGTGCTGACTTCTGCAGTGATTGTTGCAGTATTTGCATACGCGATCTGGGTGATCCAGATTTTTTGGGCAAATTGATAGGAAAATATCATGGGCGCTATAACCCCTAAAGAAGATTACACAAATATTCCACACCTAACTTTCGATGCAGTCATCGTTGGTGGTGGTGGTTCAGGTATGCGTGCTTCTTACCAACTTGCTCAAGCTGGTTTGAAAGTTGCTGTACTGACTAAAGTATTCCCAACTCGTTCACACACTGTTGCAGCGCAGGGTGGTATTGGTGCATCTCTTGGTAACATGCAAGAAGATAACTGGCACTACCACTTCTACGATACAGTTAAAGGTTCTGACTGGTTAGGTGACCAAGACGCAATTGAGTTTATGACTCGTGAAGCGCCTCAAGTTGTATATGAGCTTGAACACCTAGGTATGCCATTTGACCGTAACGCTGACGGTACAATTTACCAACGTCCGTTTGGTGGTCATGCTGCGAACTATGGTGAAAAACCAGTTCCACGTGCATGTGCTGCTGCCGACCGTACAGGTCACGCTCTTCTTCATACGCTTTATCAAAGCAACGTGAAAATGGGTACTCAATTCTTCGTTGAATGGATCGCACTTGATTTGATCCGTAATGAAGAGGGTGATGTGCTTGGTGTGACAGCAATTGACCAAGAAACAGGTAAAATTGCAGTATTCCAAGGTAAAGCAACATTGTTCGCTACTGGTGGTGCTGGTCGTGTTTACCGTGCATCTACTAACGCTTATATTAATACTGGTGACGGTCTTGGTATGGCAGCTCGTGCAGGTATTCCATTACAAGATATGGAATTCTGGCAATTCCACCCAACAGGTGTTGCGGGCGCAGGCGTATTGTTGACAGAAGGTTGTCGTGGTGAAGGTGCGATCCTTCGTAACGATGCTGGTGAGCCTTTCATGGAGCGTTATGCTCCGACACTGAAAGACTTGGCACCTCGTGACTTTGTATCACGTTCTATGGACCAAGAAATTAAAGAAGGTCGTGGCTGTGGTCCTAAGAAAGACTACATCTTGCTTGATATGACGCATCTTGGTGCTGAAACAATCATGAAACGTCTTCCATCTGTATTTGAGATTGGTAAGAAATTCGCGAACGTTGACATCACTAAAGAGCCAATTCCTGTAGTACCTACAATCCATTACCAAATGGGTGGTATTCCTACAAATATTCATGGTCAAGTGGTTGTTCCTGTATCTCGTGAAACTGAAGCTTTGGTTGCGAACTACAATAAAGAAACTGGTGTGTACTCACACAATGCGGGTGACCGTGATTTCACTAAACCAGTGAAAGGTTTCTATGCAATTGGTGAATGTTCATGTGTATCTGTACACGGTGCTAACCGTCTAGGTACAAACTCATTGCTTGACTTGGTTGTATTTGGTAAAGCTGCTGGTGAACATATTGTTGACTATGTAACTAAACACCACGGTGATGAATATGCACCGCTTCCTACAACTGTTCTTGAAAAAACTTTGAATCGTGTTCGTCATCTTGATGAATCAACTTCTGGTGAAAATGCTCAAGAAGTTGCAGATGCAATCCGTGACATCGTTCAAGATCACGCTGGTGTATTCCGTACATCTGCACTTCTTGAAGAGGGTGTGAAACAGATTCTTGCGCTCGAACCACGTGTACGTAACATTCACTTGAAAGATAAATCTAAAGTATTTAACACAGCGCGTGTTGAAGCTCTAGAAGTTGAAAACCTGTATGAAGTTGCGAAAGCGACACTGATTTCTGCGGCTGCACGTAAAGAATGTCGTGGTGCGCATACAGTGGTAGATTTTGAATTACCACCTGATCATGCTGACTACCCATACGGTCGTCGTGATGATGAGTGGATGAAACACACTTTATGGTTCTCTGTAGATAACCGTCTTGAGTACAAACCAGTACGTTACAAGCCTTTATCTGTAGATGCTATTCCGCCTAAACCACGTACATTCTAATTGGGAGAAGTAAGATGAGTAGAGGTACTCGTACATTTAATATCTACCGCTACGATCCTGATAAGGATGCAGCTCCGTACATGCAAACTTTTAAACTAGAGTTGACTGATAAGCATCGTATGTTGCTTGATGCACTTCTAGCATTAAAAGTTCAAGACGAATCATTAACATTCCGTCGTTCATGTCGTGAAGGTATTTGTGGTTCTGATGGTGTAAACATTAATGGTAAAAATGGTTTGGCGTGTCTTTGGAACCTAAACGACTTACCAGAAGTGATCACAATTCGTCCACTTCCAGGTCTTCCAGTAATTAAAGATTTGGTTGTAGATATGAATCAGTTCTACGATCAGTACAATAAAATCCATCCGTTCCTAATCAACAATCAGCCTGCGCCTCCTAAAGAGCGTTTGCAGTCTCCTGAAGAACGTGAACATTTAGATGGTTTGTACGAATGTATTCTTTGTGCATGTTGTTCAACTTCATGTCCATCATTCTGGTGGAACCCAGACAAGTTCTTGGGTCCTTCAGCATTGTTGAACGCATATCGCTTCATCATTGACTCTCGTGATACAGCAACTCAAGAGCGTTTGGCTCGTCTTGACGACCCATTCTCATTGTTCCGTTGTAAAGGTATCATGAACTGTGTATCTGTATGTCCTAAGGGTCTTAACCCAACTAAAGCAATCGGTCACATCCGTAATATGCTTTTAGATCTAGGTTAATAGATTTGGCAGTAAAAAGAAGCGCACCATTGGGTGCGCTTTTTTTGTCATATATAAAAGTGATGATAGTGAAAGTTATTCGCTGTCATTGCAGAGTGCTATAAATGGAATTCATAGAAACGCAGTGAATTAAAAGTATAAAGTGATAGATAAATGGTTATTTATTGATGAAACGCTCGTTCAAGTCTGTCAAAAGGATTAGAAGATGTTATTATGTAACGTAGTAAAAAGAGAGAGGATAGGAATGTCAGCTCTCTTTTGTTTTTGTATATGAGATGAGGTAAAAATCGTACGTAGACTTTTGTCTTAATTGAAAGATCATTTTATATGTAGCACCATATCATAGATGAAAATACGAACAGTGTATTTCGCTAATTTATGAGAGGTATGTGTCAAAAAAATCAATTGAAAATGCTCGAACGTGTTAGCATTTAAAGTATCACTATATGTAAAAAATGACTTTGAATTGGGTACATTTTTTCTACAATTTAAGCGCTGTAGACGGTATATAAATGTTAATAAAGTCGCTTTAGAAAAGATAATTGCGAAAAATTTATTTTTTCTAAGATGATTTGCAAAAATTGCTCGATTTATGTCGGGTATTTCTCAATGAGTAATGATGCCGCTGAGGGCGTTATTGTTCATTAATCACATTGGGTAATCCTAATGTAGTGATAACGCCTCAAGGCTTAAGCCTAATGGGGACTAATGTCATATTACCAATTTGACATTACTAATCATGGGTTCGCTTAAAAAGCATCCTGAAATGTTTTGCAATAGGAAATGGGTCCACAAATGCAAGAAGTTGCTGACGCACTGCGTCTTGACACTGAACTTAGCGCTGACAGTGCAGCGTATATTGAAGAACTTTATGAGCAGTATCTAACGGCTCCAGACTCAGTAGAGGCTGATTGGCGTGAATACTTCGATAAATTCCCGAAAGGTGATCAACCACACAGCAATGTACGTGAGCAATTCCTATTATTAGGCCGTAATTCAAGCCGTGTTCAGCCAGTAGTGCAAAGTGCAGTAAGTTCTGAGCATGAACGCCGTCAAATCGGTGTATTACAGTTGATCGCTGCATACCGTAACCGTGGTCATCAAAACGCAAAATTAGATCCACTTGGTCTTGCAAAACGTGAAATCGTGCCTGATCTAGATCTTGCTGCGCACGGTCTAACTCAGTCTGACTTAGATACTGTATTTAATACAGGTAACCTTGCAATCGGTAAGTCTGAAGCAACACTTGGTGAAATGGTTCAAGCAATGGAAGCAACTTATACTGCTTCGATTGGTGTTGAATACATGCACATTGTTGATACAAAAGAAAAACGTTGGATTCAACAACGCCTTGAAGGTACTCGTGGTCAATTTGGCTACACTGCAGACCAGAAAAAACATATCCTTGAACGTCTAACTGCAGCTGAAGGCCTAGAAAAATACCTTGGTAACAAATTCGTTGGTGCGAAACGTTTCGGTGTTGAAGGTGGTGAATCTTTCATTCCTATGGTGAATGAACTTATTCAACGCGCAGGTTCAGTAGGCTGTAAAGAAGTGGTTATCGGTATGCCTCACCGTGGCCGTTTAAACCTTCTTGTAAACATCATGGGTAAAAACCCAGCTGATCTATTTGGTGAGTTTGAAGGTAAATCTCTGCATAAAAAAGGCTCTGGTGACGTTAAATACCACCAAGGTTTCTCTTCAAACGTAATGACTCCGGGTGGCGAAGTTCATTTGGCATTAGCGTTTAACCCATCACACTTAGAAATCGTTGGACCTGTAGTAGAAGGTTCTGTACGCGCACGTCAAGTACGTCGTAAAGATATCGGTGGTGATGATGTATTACCAATCATCGTTCACGGTGATGCTGCATTTGCAGGTCAAGGTGTAAACCAAGAAACCTTCCAAATGTCACAAACTCGCGGTTATACCGTGGGTGGTACAGTTCATATCGTTGTAAACAACCAAGTTGGTTTCACAACGTCTGACCCACGTGATGCGCGTTCTACAGAATACTGTACTGACATCGCGAAAATGATCCAAGCACCGATCTTCCATGTGAACGGTGATGATCCTGAATCTGTATTATTTGTTTCTCAATTGGCACACGATTTCCGTCATACATTCCGTAAAGACGTTGTAATCGATATGTTCTGCTACCGTCGTCGTGGTCATAACGAAGCCGACGAGCCAGCTGCAACTCAGCCAATGATGTATCAAATCATCAATAAAAAAGCGACTACACGTACGCTTTATGCTGACAAGCTTGTACAAGAAGGTGTTATTGATCGCGCTTCTGCTGATGCAATGGTTGAACAGTATCGTTCTGACCTTGAAGCAGGTAAACACGTTGCAAATGCGTTGGTACTTGAGCCAAATACAAAAATGTTTGTGGACTGGAAACCTTACCTAGGCCACGAATACACAGACAAATGGGATACCACTTTCCCAATCGAACGTCTAAAAGAGCTTGGTGCGAAAATGCGCGAGCTTCCAGAAGGCTTCGTGATGCAACGTCAGGTTGCTAAAGTGATTGATGACCGTCTGAAAATGCAGACTGGTGAAATGCCATTGAACTGGGGGGCTGCTGAAACATTAGCTTACGCGTCTCTTCTAGATGAAGGTTTCCTTGTTCGTTTAACAGGTGAAGACGTTGGTCGTGGTACATTCTCACACCGTCATGCAAAACTTCATAACCAAGTAGATGGTTCAACTTACATTCCATTATGTAACTTGAAAGAAAACCAACCACGTACAGCTATTTATGACTCATTATTGTCAGAAATGGCGGTTCTTGCATTCGAATACGGTTATGCAACGACTCTTCCAAAGAGCCTTGTCATTTGGGAAGCGCAATTTGGTGACTTCGCAAACTGTGCACAGGTTGTAATCGATCAGTTCATCGCGTCTGGCGAAACTAAGTGGGAACGTGTATGCGGTCTGACTATGCTTCTTCCACATGGCTTTGAAGGTCAAGGTCCTGAGCATTCATCAGCTCGTTTAGAGCGTTTCTTACAGCTATGTGCTGAAGAAAACATGCAAGTGATCACACCGACTACACCAGCGCAGATTTACCATGCGATGCGTCGTCAAGCACTTCGTCCAATCCGTAAACCAATGATCGTGACTTCACCGAAGTCTCTTCTTCGTCACAAACTTGCAACGTCTACATTAGAAGAACTTGCAAATGGTTCATTCCAAACTGTGATCGATGAAATCGACAATATCAACAAGTCAGACGTAACTCGTCTAGTGCTTTGTGGTGGTAAGGTTTACTACGACTTACTTGAAAAACGTCGTGAAAAAGAATTGAACAACACAGCAATCGTTCGTATTGAACAATTGTATCCGTATCCAGAAGCACGTCTTGCTGAAGTTCTGGCACAATATCCAAACGTTAAAGAATTGGTTTGGGCTCAAGAAGAACCGAAGAACCAAGGTGCATGGTTATTCATCGCTCCGCGTCTGTATGACGACGTGATGAAAGCGGGCAAACAAGTTCGTATTAGTTATGCAGGTCGTGAAGCTTCTGCTGCACCGGCTTGTGGTTCACCATATTTGCACGCAAAACAACAAGCTCAGCTCGTAAATGATGCTTTAGCTATCGTAGCTGAATAACAGGAGATTCTTAATAATGGCAACCGAAATTAAAGCACCGGTATTCCCAGAGTCAGTTGCTGACGGTACAGTTGCAACTTGGCATAAACAACCAGGTGAAGCAGTATCACGTGACGAAGTGATTTGTGATATTGAAACAGATAAAGTTGTTTTAGAAGTTGTAGCTCCTGCTGACGGTACGATTTCTGCAATCGTTAAAAACGAAGGCGATACAGTTTTATCGAACGAAGTGATTGCGACTTTTGAAGAAGGTGCTGCTTCTGGCGCTGCTCAAACTCAAGCTGTTCAATCAGAAGAGAAAGTAGAACAAGCTGCTGCGCAAACTCAAGCGGGCGCTGCTCCTGTTGTTGAACGTGCTCAACCTGTTGCTGATCAAGCTCCTGCAGTGCGTAAAGCATTGACTGAGTCTGGCATTGCTGCTGCTGACGTTGCTGGCACTGGCCGTGGCGGTCGCATCACTAAAGAAGATGTTGCAAACCATCAAGCTAAACCAGCTGCTCCTGCTGCTGCGCCATTAAGCGTTGCTGTTGGTGAACGTATCGAAAAACGTGTTCCTATGACTCGTCTTCGTAAGCGTGTTGCTGAACGTCTACTTGCTGCAACTCAAGAAACTGCAATGTTGACTACGTTCAACGAAGTAAACATGAAACCAATCATGGAAATGCGTGCGCAATACAAAGATGCTTTTGAAAAGCGTCATGGTGCACGTCTTGGCTTCATGTCATTCTTCGTTAAAGCGGCAACTGAAGCACTTAAACGCTACCCAGCTGTAAACGCTTCGATTGATGGCAATGACATCGTTTACCACGGTTTCTACGACATCGGTGTTGCTGTATCAAGTGACCGTGGTCTAGTAGTTCCAGTTCTTCGTGATACTGACCGCATGAACTATGCTGAAGTTGAAAACGGTATCCGTGCATACGCTGGTAAAGCGCGTGATGGTAAATTGGGTATCGAAGATATGACTGGCGGTACATTCACTATTACTAATGGTGGTACTTTCGGTTCTTTGCTTTCTACACCTATCTTAAATACGCCACAAACTGCGATTTTGGGTATGCATAAAATCCAAGAACGTCCTATGGCTGTAAATGGTCAAGTTGAAATCTTGCCAATGATGTACTTAGCGCTTTCTTATGACCACCGTCTAATCGATGGTAAAGAAGCAGTAGGCTTCCTTGTAACAATCAAAGAATTGTTAGAAGAACCAGCTAAGCTAATCCTTGATCTTTAATACTTCAGAATAATGCAATGGGCTTAGAGCGATCCTCTAAGCCCATTTTTGGAGATACACATGTCTCAATTTGATTTAGTTGTTATTGGTGGCGGTCCTGGTGGTTATGAAGCTGCTATCCGCGCTGCTCAATTAGGCTTTAAAGTAGCTTGTATTGAAAAACGTATTCATAAAGGTAAACCATCTTTAGGTGGTACTTGCTTAAACGTGGGTTGTATCCCATCTAAAGCATTACTTGATTCATCTCACCGCTATGAAGATACTGTTCATCACTTAGATGACCACGGTATTACGACTGGTGAGGTGAAATTTGATCTTGCAAAATTACTTGATCGTAAAGACAAAATTGTTAACCAATTGACGATGGGTATTGATGGCCTACTTAAAGGCAATGGTATCGAATGGTTAAAAGGTACAGGTAAATTACTTGCAGGTAAGAAAGTTGAGTTTGTATCTCACGAAGGTGAAACTCAAATTTTAGAACCTAAATATGTAATCCTTGCATCGGGTTCTGTGCCGGTAAATATTCCTGTTGCTCCTGTAGACCAAGACATTATTGTTGACTCTACTGGTGCGCTAGAGTTCCCAGAAGTACCTAAACGTCTTGGCGTAATCGGCGCGGGTGTAATTGGTCTTGAACTTGGTTCAGTATGGCGTCGTCTTGGTTCTGAAGTTGTTGTATTTGAAGCAATGGATGCATTCTTGCCAATGGCTGATAAAGCTTTGGCAAAAGACTACCAAAAAGTATTGACTAAACAAGGCCTTGATATCCGTGTTGGCGCTAAAGTTGCTGGTACAGAAGTCAATGGCCGTGAAGTTACTGTTAAGTACACGCAAGGCGGCGAAGACAAAACTCAAACTTTCGATAAATTGATCGTTTGTGTGGGCCGTAAAGCATATGCAGAAGGTTTATTGGCTGAAGATTCAGGCATTAAACTCACTGAACGCGGTTTAGTTGAAGTAAACGATTGGTGTGCAACTTCAGTTGAAGGTGTATACGCAATTGGTGACTTAGTACGTGGTCCAATGCTTGCACATAAAGCAATGGAAGAAGGCGTAATGGCTGTTGAGCGTATCCACGGTCATGCAGCTCAAGTGAACTATGACACTATCATCTCTGTAATTTACACACACCCAGAAGCAGCGTGGGTTGGTTTAACAGAAGAGCAAGCGAAAGAAAAAGGCCACGAAGTTAAAACAGGTCAATTTGGTTTCGCTGCAAATGGTCGTGCAATGGCTGCTGGTGAAAACGCAGGCTTTGTTAAGTTTGTTGCTGATGCGAAGACAGATCGTCTACTCGGTATGCACGTGATTGGACCTGCAGCGTCTGACATCGTACACCAAGGTATGATCGCACTTGAGTTCGTATCAAGTGTTGAAGACCTACAGTTAATGACTTTCGGTCACCCGACATTCTCTGAAGTCGTTCACGAAGCTGCACTTGCAGTCGATGGACGTGCAATTCACGCGATTCAGCGTAAACGTAAATAAGATGTAAAAAGAGCGGCTTAGGCCGCTCTTTTTTGTTTCAGATGGTTGTTTTAATTTGAATAATCATCTAAAAATAAAGATAAGAAATATTTTAAGATTTAAAAAGGTTAAAGCTGCTTTGACGGATGTCTGGGCTTTAATGGGTCATAACAAAGCGAAGAAAGAGTAAAAGGTTGTTCAATGAATCTACACGAATATCAAGCTAAAGCGTTATTAAAAAAATATGGTATGCCAGTCCAAGAAGGCGTATTTGTAACTACCGCAGAAGAAGCAGTCAAAGCTTTTGAGCAACTGGGTGGTAAGTTTGCGGTACTCAAAGCCCAAGTGCATGCAGGTGGTCGTGGTAAAGCAGGCGGCGTTAAAGTCGTAAAATCTGCACAAGAAGCCACTGATTATGTGAACCAAATGGTCGGCTCACGCTTAGTCACTTATCAAACAGATGCATTAGGTCAACCCGTCAGCGGTATTTTGGTAGCCGAAGATGTTTATCCTGTAGAGCGTGAATTGTACCTAGGTGCTGTAGTTGACCGTTCTAGCCGTCGTGTGACCTTTATGGCATCGACTGAAGGTGGGGTTGAAATTGAGAAAGTTGCAGAAGAAACGCCTGAAAAAATTATTAAAGTTGAAGTAGATCCTCTAGTTGGATTGTTACCATTCCAAGCACGTGAAGTGGCGTTTGCTTTAAACCTAAAAGATGGTCAAGTGAATCAATTTGTCAAAATCATGTCTGCGGCTTATCAAGCATTCATTGAAAATGATTTTGCTTTATTTGAAATTAACCCGTTATCCGTACGTGAAAATGGCGAGATTTTATGTGTGGATGCAAAAATTGGTATCGACTCAAATGCTTTATATCGCTTACCAGAAATCGCAGCACTACGCGATAAAACGCAAGAAAATGAGCGTGAGCTGAAAGCATCAGAATTTGATTTGAACTATGTTGCCTTAGAAGGCAATATTGGTTGTATGGTCAATGGTGCTGGCCTAGCGATGGCAACCATGGACATCATTAAACTCTATGGTGGTCAACCTGCAAACTTCCTAGATGTAGGCGGTGGCGCGACCAAAGAACGCGTAATTGAAGCCTTTAAAATCATTTTGGCGGATAGTTCTGTACAAGGTGTATTAATTAATATTTTTGGTGGGATTGTACGTTGTGACATGATTGCTGAAGCAATTATTGCAGCGGTTCAAGAAGTAAATGTGACTGTACCTGTGGTTGTTCGTTTAGAAGGGAACAATGCAGAGTTAGGTGCAAAATTACTTGATGAATCAGGTTTGAAATTGATTTCTGCAAATGGCTTGGCTGATGCTGCAGAAAAAATTGTTGCTGCGGTAAAAGGCTAAGGGAGTAGAGATCATGAGCGTATTAGTTAATAAAGACACCAAAGTATTGGTACAAGGTTTTACCGGTAAAAACGGTACATTCCATTCTGAACAGTCAATTGCTTACGGCACAAAAGTGGTCGGTGGGGTGACTCCGGGTAAAGGCGGCACACAACATTTGAATCTACCCGTATTTAATACCATGAAAGAAGCGGTGCGTGAAACGGGTGCAACGGCAACCTCGATTTATGTACCTGCACCATTTGTCCTAGATTCAATTATTGAGTCTATAGATGCAGGTGTAGAGCTGATCGTTGTGATTACGGAAGGTGTACCGACACTTGATATGCTAAAAGCGAAACGTTACCTAGAAACCTATGGTAACAATGCACGTCTAATTGGTCCGAACTGTCCAGGGATTATTACTCCGGGTGAATGTAAGATCGGTATTATGCCGGGGCATATTCATCAACCGGGTAAAATCGGCATTATCTCGCGTTCAGGGACTCTGACCTATGAAGCTGTAGCGCAAACCACGAAGCTGGGTCTAGGTCAGTCGACGTGTATCGGTATTGGGGGAGATCCAATTCCGGGCATGAACCAAATTGATTGCTTAAAGCTGTTCCAAGACGACCCGCAAACTGAAGCGATCATCATGATTGGTGAGATTGGTGGTACAGCAGAAGAAGAAGCGGCTGAATATATCCAGTCGAATGTAACTAAGCCTGTTGTCGGTTATATCGCGGGAGTGACTGCACCAAAAGGTAAACGTATGGGACATGCAGGCGCGATTATTTCGGGCGGTAAAGGTACAGCAGAAGAGAAATTTGCTGCTTTTGAAAAAGCCGGTATGGCCTATACCCGTAGTCCTGCTGAATTAGGCTCAACTATGTTTGAAGTCTTAAAGTCAAAAGGTCTTGCTTAAGTACGGTAAGTTTCTGTTAATAAAAACCCCTCAAATGAGGGGTTTTTTTGTTTTTATTTAATAATAGTGGGGGAATAGTAAAGAAAATTTATAATATAAGCATATTCTCATTCATTATTAACACTTTAGTATGAATAATTAACCAAACTTAATCGGTTAAAATATGATATAATGTGAAATACGTCACATTAATTTAATTTGATGAATAATTACTCTTCTAACGTGAATAATCATGATTTATAAATCTTATTTATCTCGTCTATGTTTCTTGTCGATTTTTTCGAGCCTTCCTACGATTGTATTTGCAGTTGATAATATTGATCAGCAAAGAGAACAAAGTGTTGCGGATATCCGTGTCGGTAAATTGGATCAGGGATTTAACCAATTACAAGTTTTATTAGCGCAACATCCTGAAAATCAGAAGCTCATTGCAGATTACACGCTCCTGCGTTATGCAAATGCAACCTTTAGCTCTAGAGATGTGACTTACTTGGCGCAGATTAATCCAGATACGTTTCCAGATTATGGCAAAGTCAGTGTCATCAAAGCTTTACGTGATCTTAAACAATATGATCAAGCCTTACAGTGGGCACAAAAATTTTATCAGCAGGATCAATCGGAACAGTGGTTGATTTGGCAGGGTGTGCTGCTGGCAGAATCAAGTCAAAAAGAACAAGCAAAACAAAAACTGGCAAATCTCAACTTACAGTCGCTTGGTGCAGATTATCTTTCGCAATTGGCCTATGCCTATCGATTATTGGATATGCCTGCTGAATCCCTCAATGCAGCGAAATATGCGCTAGCAAAACAGCCCAATGCAGATACCCAAGAACAGTACGTATTGGCTCTATTGCAAAATAGCGATTTTGCCACTGCACAAAGCTATATTCAGGCCAATGGACTCAATAGTTCTAAGCCAGTGTTGCAACATTTGCTCAAGATGAATGAGTTCTCGCAGCGTATTCAACAAGGCTTTCAAGCTTCAAAAAATGCGTTTGATATGAAGCGTGGAGCAACGGCATTTGAACCACTAGATCGTGTTCTGGCTGAAATGAGAGCTTATGAAGACAAACTTCCTACAGATGAAGCCAGTAAACGTAAATTTTACTATGAATATATCTATGCCTTAAATGCACGTAATGCTTCAAAGCAGGCGCTGGCACAAGTAGAAAAAACCGGTCAAACAGCTAAAGAAATGCCTGCTTATGTACGACATGCTTTGGCAGACAGTTATTTAAAATTACGTCAACCTGAAAAAGCTGAGCCTTTATATCAGAGTTTATTTGCTGAAAAAAATTATGCGGACTATAACGTCTATGCTGGTTTGTATTATAGCTTGATCGAACAAGAAAAATTTAAACAAGCCAATCAGTTAATCGACACTATGGACAAACAATTGCCGACCTTTGTTTATAGTAATGCGAAAGGGGTGGATAAGGCGCCACACGATGATCGTACTGAATTTATTGCGTTGAAGGGATTGAACTTTGCTTATCGCAATGAACATGAAAAAGCTGAACGTTACTTTAATGACTTAACCGCAAAGGCTCCCGGCAATATCGGTTATCAAAATAATTTGGCATTAATTCAACGTTGGCGTGAAAAACCAGAGCAGTCTCAGCATACTTTGGCGCAGCAGAATAGCTTAGAGCCCATTTCACAGGGAACGCAAATTAACCGCATGCAGAATTTTCAAGCTTTAAGTCAAATTCAAGCTTGGCGTGAACTCAATCAATATATGGTCAGCCATGTCGGTGATGATACGGGCGTAAAACAAAGTAAAAAAGAATTGGATGATCGGAATCGTGCGTCAATTCAACATCAAAGTACCTTTGCGAAAAGCGAGTCTGATGATCCTCGTGTACAAAATCGCCTGAAAGGTTCACGTGAACAGGAAAACTGGACGCGCATCAATAGCCCATGGTTTTACGATAATTATCGACTCTTTGTCGATCATAGCAAACGTTGGTCGAAGTATGAGTCTGGCAAATTAAAAGACCAAAGGATTGGCATGGGTTTAGAGTGGGCTTCGGATCGTAAAACTGCATCTGCATTATTCTCTCAAAGCACCGATGGCGACCGTTTTGGTGTGCAATTGGATTGGTCACATTGGCTGAATGATCATTGGAACTATGCACTGGGTTACGATAGCCAAGCGGATATTCCATTGCAATCTTTGGCACAGGACCACGAAGGACAGGCTTATCGTTTTGCATTGAACTGGCAACAAAATGAATCACGCAAGGCAGGCGCAAGTTATCAATTGACCGATATTGATGATGGCAATCTACGCCAAGAACTGTCAGGGTATTTTAAACAGCAATTCCAACAATCTCCGCATCATATTTCTGCGGCAACACTGCGTGGTTATTACGGAAAAAATGATCCGGTTGATGTGCCTTATTTTAACCCTGAACATAGCTATAGCGCTGAAGTGACATTGGAACATGATTGGATGACATGGCGTGATTATGAACGTCATTTTAACCAGCACTTTGCAGCAACTATCGGTACATTCGGACAAAAAGGCTACTCAAGTCGTCCGATTTATAATTTGTATTATCAACATGATTGGCAACTCTCACGCACGTGGAAACTGAACTACGGCATAGGTTGGGGTTCACATCCGTATGACGGAAAAGATGAAGATCGTAGTTATGCAGTTGTTGGTTTTGAGGGGCGCTTCTAATGAAAAATACATTAATACACCGCATGTTGAAGCAAAGCTTAGTTCTAGCTGTGACTTTGCCCATCAGTACGACATATCTTTTTGCTGACAATAATGTGCCAAAAACTGCAAATTTGGCGATGCCTGAACTTGATGAAAGTACCGCACATAACCAATTTGTAACGCTGACCTTTCATGATGTTCGAGATGATGTTGCCAAACGTGGTGATCGAGATGTCTATGCGATTAGTACGCAAAATCTTGGGCAATATTTTGCGTGGATTAAACGAGAAGGTTGGCAACCCATTCGTTTAGAAGATGTCATGCAGGCTCGCTTACAAAAGAAAAAGTTACCTGAAAAGGCACTGTTATTAACCTTTGATGATGGTGCGCTAAGTAGTTATAGCAAAGTTTTTCCATTGTTAAAGCAATATCAATTTCCTGCAGTTTTTGCTATTCCAACCAGTTGGATTAATGGTAATACCAAAGATGCTTATGAAGCTTATGGTGTGGGTAATTTGATGAATTGGGATCAAATGCGGGAAATGCAAAAGTCGGGATATGCCGAATTTGTGTCGCATTCGGATGATCTGCATCATGGTATTTTGGCAAACCCACAAAAAAATATGGAACCTGCTGCGATTACGCGCCAGTATTTTCCAGCTCAAAATCGTTATGAAACCGATGCTGAGTTCGAGCAGCGTATTGTGCAAGATTTGAAGAAATCTAAACAAGAACTCGATCGTCAACTGGGTATTCATAGTATGGCGATCTTCTGGCCATACGGTGCAGTTACACCAGAAATTGAGGGATATGCACGTAAAGCAGGACTGCCCATGTCCTTTAGCTTAGGTAATGTGGTCAGTCAGGCAGATTCAGTGCATACCTATCAGCGTGCCTTGATTATGGATAACCCAACACCAGAGTTTATCCACCAAAATATGGAAGACTTTATCGTTGAAGCTCGTGCGCCTTATAAACAACGTAAAACATTCCTGAATTTTAATTTGGCTGAATTACAAGCACCAACGGCTGAGCAATCAGATCAGAAATTGGGGACATTATTAGACCAGGTCAATGCGTTAAAAACCAATACATTGCTTTTAAATGCCGCAGTTGATCATGATGGTGACGGTAAAATTGATGCCTTATTTTTCCCAAATTCAAAACTGCCGATGCAGCAAGATTTACTGAATCGTACCGTATGGCAAGCTCGTACACGAATTGGTAATCGAGTCTATGCACAGCTTCCAATCAGTTTGGAGCTACAGCAGGGGATTAATTTGGCAGACCTAACGGCAGATCTATTGAAAAACAATAGTTCGCTTGAAGGTTTAATTATTAACACCGGTAACAGCTTGGACTGTGCAATTCATTCAGCACAGTGGTCAACCGCATGTACCGAGCAAGTGCAAAAAATTATTGCGATTAAAGAGCGTAGTAAGGCGCAAGCACATTTTTATTCCAATATTAGTAATGACAACCAAACCGCGCTCAAGGTGAATTTAACTGGACATCAATTTTCTGGATTAAAACCTTTAGTGACTCGTGCCTTAACAGCATCGGACTTTCTGTATTTAAGTATTAACCCGGGTCAGCATCCGCAAAGTTTTAAAGCTTTTATGTCCGCATTGAAGACTTTGAATACAGAGCAAAAGCAACGCTTGATTGTCAGTTTAGATATCAATCCAAATATGAGCGAGAAAGATTGGGTGAAGTATCAGCAAAACTATCAGGCTTTACGCGCAGCGTCGGTTCAAAAAATCGGACTGAATAATTATCAGCTTCAGGATGGCGAACGCGTTCAACATCACCTATATCAAAGCATCAGCTTGAATGGCAGTCCACTGACTTACCGTGATCCGTATATACAAGGAGGTCAGTAATGCAAGAATGGGAACTGAGTTTTAACGATCTGTTTTTTGCCTTTGCTTTCCTATATCCCTTGTTTATGGCGTGGATTTGGATTGCTGGAGGCGTGTGGTTCTACTTAAAGCGTGAATGGAAACAACCTGAACTTCCCGTGCCAACTGAGCAAGGCTGTAGCATCATTGTGCCTTGCTTTAATGAAGAAGCACAGGTACGTGACACGATTCGATATGCGATGCAGAGCCAATATCCAAATTTTGAAGTGATAGCGGTGAATGATGGAAGTAAAGATCGAACTGCTGAAATTCTAGACCAATTGGTACTCGAATATCCTAAATTGCGTGTGGTGCATTTGGCTGAGAATCAGGGTAAAGCGTATGCATTACGTGCAGGCGCGATGGTCAGCCAATTTGAATACTTGATTTGTATTGATGGTGACGCATTGCTGCATCCGCATTCGGCACTTTGGATGATGCATCATCTGACCAGTTTCCCACGCGTGGGTGCTGTAACAGGTAATCCACGTATTGTGAACCGTTCAAGCATCTTGGGTAAAATTCAGGTCGGTGAATTTTCTTCGATTATTGGCTTAATCAAGCGATCTCAAAGAACCTATGGTCGTATTTTTACAGTGTCGGGTGCAATTGCAGGTTTCAGAAAAACTGCACTAGACCGCATTGGTTATTGGCGTGATGACATGATCACAGAAGATATTGATGTGTCATGGCGTTTGCAGTTCGATCATTGGGATTTGCACTATGTACCGCAAGCCCTTTGCTATATCTATATGCCAGAAACATTTAATGGACTTTGGAAACAACGTTTACGTTGGGCTCAAGGCGGCATCGAAGTACTATTTGCCTATTTACCTAAAATATTTAAATGGCGTTTACGTCGGATGTGGCCGATTGCCTTCGAATCTATCATTAGCGTGATCTGGGCCTATGTCATGTTCAGTATTTTTGTCTTGTATTTTTATGGTCTATTTTTCTCATTACCGGGTGAGTGGGCGATCCAATCACTTTTACCTCAATGGTATGGAGTGATTTTAGGTGTAACCTGTTTATTCCAGTTCCTCGTGAGTTTATGGATCGATCGTGCTTACGACAAAAAACGTTTACTGCGAAATTATTTTTGGGTGATTTGGTATCCCTTATTTTTCTGGATATTAGCCATGCTGACCACGGTCGTTGCTTTGCCAAAGACTATTTTTAAAACCCAAAAACGTGCGCGTTGGGTCAGTCCAGACCGTGGATTTAGAGGGGAGGAAAACAATGAACCAAGTTAATTTACAAAATCAGAAGCCGGTTGCAGATTCAGATTTTAAAATTATTCAAGATGAATCATTGCTTGAATTACCTGAATATATTGATAAACCTGAATACGTCAAACGTAAGTCCGCAGGCTATGGACTGATGGCAGTCGGGTGGATGCTTTGGATGTGGTTGTTTTTACCGCTATTAACCCTTGTATTTTGGTGGTTTGAAGGCACGGTGGTGTATTCACAGGTTATGGATCAGTCCCAACCGATGACCAGTCTATCGATCATGAAATTGATTTTCTCAATCGGAATCTTTATTTGCTGTCTATTTGTTTGGGCAAGTTATAACTGGATGCGTTTTCATGGGGAAGATCGTAGAAAGGCGCCAGAGAATGCTCAAGATGAAGATTTGGCGAAAAGCTTTCACGTAAAAGCCAGTGATATAGCCACGATGCGAGAATCAAAAAATATCACCTTGCACTATACGGACGAAGGACAATTAGAACACTATAAAATCAACAGCTAATCAGCGTTCTTCATCAGATCTAGAATCCTAGATCTGATGATGTAGGCATTGGTATCAGTCCTTAGCTAGGGCAGGTGCAAATGCCTTTTTTATTTGCTGTACATCTGGATGATTTTGCACGAAATCATCTGGATAATACCCAATATGTTGCACACCATGTTGTTCCAGTAAACGGATGGTGTCAATGAGCTCCTGATTGGAAATGGGTTTTTGATGATTCCAATCGGTCACTTGAAGTTCAAAAATGGTACGGCTCAAATTGGGGTCATATTTTTTGGCACGTTCGATCAAGTTTAAATAAAACTGACGATGGTCATCTGCCTTTTCCATGTAGGGCATCGCCATGATGGCGTTGTAATCATAATGTTGATATGTACTGGCATTAGACTGGCTAAACCATTTTTCACTGTTCGGGTTCAGCACAGCTTCAGCATACATATTTCGAGCAAAATGTAAGTCGGGTTGCTGCTGTTTTAAAATCTGACTGATGCCTTCAGCAAATTGGTCTAGATAAGCCGTTTTGTAGCGTGAAAATTCAAGCTGCTGCGCATGCTTTGGCTGTCCAATCAATTGTCGATCGAAGCCCCACGTTTTGTAGGTCTGAAGTGCTGCGGCACTATTATCCTCAAAATCATTGAGAGTGATATCATCATGATAAAGTATGCCATCTACTTTATTCTGCTGAATAAAATCTAGAAAAATTTCTGCTGTGTATTGTTGGTTTCTTGGGTCAAAGGGCGATATTCGAATATAACCTTTCTTTTCACTTTGGCTTTTTACATATTGCAGCGGGTATTTTTTTGGGAACTCCCACGCTATTAAAGGCAGCCATGCATATACAGTTTTTACTTGAGTCTGCTGTCGTATCTCATGCAAAACACGTTGAAATAAATCTGAGCGCATTGGGATATAGCGATTTTTAAAATACACCGCATCAGCCGAACCATTGGCATCAGGGTCTGCAAAAGCCTGTAGAAAAATCGTATTGGCTGCAATGCGACGGATACGTTCAATCAATGCGCGGATATTTTGTTCTTGTTGAGCCTGATTGGCATCATATACATAATCTAAGTCGATATGCATGATGCGCATACGTTCAGGAGTACTTGGCTTTTGTGTATTGTTGGTCGAAGTTTGATGTACAGAATTGGCTGATGCATATTGCTTGACCAAGTCTTGTATTGGATGGTGGGTAATACGTACAGTTTCAGCACTGCTACAGCCTGAAAAGACCAAACCGAGGCAGGTCATTAGACCTATTAATTTTTTAAAGGGGCGTAGGGAAGTAACGGCATTTAAGGAAGAAGTCATATTTATACTTGCACTGAGCGTATTATCATTCGTAAATGTGTTCATCGCATATTTTGCTGCACGTTTTAGCAAGTATAGCTAAGCAGAATATGATGAATCTGAGGATTGTAGCAAGATTGCAGGGGAAGGGTTATTCTTAAAAGTGTGATTTGGTTTGCACTTTGTTGTGATCCAGTATTTCGTCATTTTACAGTCATGATTTGGTACTGAACGAATTTTTTAAGCTCTCGTAAGTCTTCCTTGTCGATGATCTCAATAAAAAAAACCGCAGGATTAAGCTGCGGTTTTTTTAGCGTGTAAAACGAATTAACCAGCTTTTTTGTTTAAGCTCTGAGTTAAACCGTTAATATCGCCACCTTGGATACCAAGCTCACTCATCAAGCTATCAATCAGTGGGGCCTGGCTGCGGTAGCGTAAGGCACTATTCACCACTTGGTCTGATAAGGCAACATTGCCGCTGCCTTCGTGGTGAGCATCACCTTGGCAAGAACCTGCATGACCACCATTTAGACCATTTACTTGCAAAATCTTAATGTCATCAATGTTTTCCATTGGTTTAACACTTTCGCGAATGATTTCTGGTAAGTATTTCAGCATCGCTAAACGAATTTGCATTTCAACCTGTTCAGATGACAATACGTTGTTTGCTTCGTTCACTGCACGTGTACCTTCAGCATCAACTTGATATTGTTTTTCCATCGCTTGAGCCAACAGAACTTTTGCGTCAGCTTCACCTTTGGCTTTTAAACGAACTTTTTCAGCTTCGGCTTCAGCTGCAATACGAATCGCTTCTGCATCATCTGCGGCTGCTTGTTTACCTGCTTCAGCCGCGACAGTAATGGCAATCGCATCTTTTTCCGCTTTTTCTTTCGCAGAGACCAATTCAACAGCTTTTTGACGTTCAGCTTGTTGGATTTGACGAACGGTAATCACTTCTTCTTCGGCTTTTACCGCTTGAGCACGGGCTTGATCGGCATGTGCCTTAGCTTCAGATTCAGCACGAGATTTTTCAGCAATGGCAATTGCACGGTCTTGCTCAGCGAGTTCAATGGTTTTCTTTTGTTCCACTTGGGCTTGCTGAATAATTTGTGACTTTTGAATATTTTGATTTTCAACGTCACGTGCAGCAGTAATACGCTTTAAGTCAACTTCACGTTCAGCAGCAATACGCGCTTCTTCGGCTTCACGTTTTTTAGCAGCTTCTTGTGATGCAATTTCTGCAAGCTGTTCTGCACGACGGATTGAAATTTCACGTTCTTGTTGCAGTTTTGCATATTCTTCTTCACGCAAAATTTGTAGACGTGCTTGTTCTGCTTCTAAGTTCTTGGTCTTAATTGCAAGATCTGCATCTTGTTCAATCGCATTACGTTTACGACGACGGTCTTCAATGGTTTCTGTCAGTTTAGTTAAACCTTCAGCATCGAACGCATTTTGTGGGTTAAAGTATTTAAAGCCTGTTTGGTCTAAGCCAGTTAATGAAACGGTTTCAAGTTCCAAACCGTTTTTATGTAAATCTTCAGACACCACTTGCTGAACTTTTTGTACAAAGTCGACACGTTTTTCATGCAACTCTTCCATCGCCATTTCTGCGGCAACTGCACGTAGAGAGTCAACGAATTTACCTTCGACCAAATTCTTTAACTCATTTGGAGACATGGTCTTTTGACCCAAAGTCTGTGCTGCGGTAGCAATCGAATCTGCGGTTGGTTTCACACGGACGTAGAACTCCGCCATCACGTCGACACGCATACGGTCACGTGTAATCAGCGCTTGGTCATCTGCACGACGTACTTCAAGACGTAGGGTGTTCATATTGACTGGAATAATTTCATGCAGCACAGGAAGCACAATAGCACCGCCACCTAAAATCACTTTTTCACCGCCGAAGCCTGTACGCACAAATGAAATTTCTTTACTTGAGCGACGATAAAGTCGAGCAATAATAAAACCAATAAAAATAAGTGCGGCAAAAATTATCCCGACTGAAACAAGGATACCGCTTGGAATAATGTCTAACATGGACGTTTATCTCTTTTGTTGTAGTTCAAGTTAACCCTCTAAAGTGCTAACAAGTTTGGTTTAAAAATCAGTATTTTGTTGACTCATCATGACTTCGAGATTTACAGAAGGAATGATGCGTTAAATGTATTTATATGGTGTTAGAAGAACTGATCGAGCATCAATTCATTCAAAATTTAGAGCATGGTGGCTTGAAAGCCTACATTTGTTTTTTGGGTTAAAACCACTGATTGACCTTGGCTGAAAATTTCATCTTGTTCAGGTTCAACCAAAATATAATGGGTCAATCCGTGTTGATCTTTGACTTTGGCTTGAGCAGGAGACTGGGGTCGTGCATCACCCAAAATGATCGTGGCCGTTCTACCGATCAATTCATCACTATAAATGGCGGTTGTTTCATCTTGCGGTAAAATACGGGCAATGAGCATTGCACTAAAACGTACGAAGGGCATGCACAGAAAAACACAGGCTGGTGCAATAATCCATGCACTGAACATCATACTGGTCATTTGGTTAACGATGGCTTGAATAGCAAAGCCCAACAAACTATAGACACATAAGAAAATGATGAGCCATACAAACAGTGGAATACGACCCAAATACAACCAATCGAGCACACGTGTCACGATACCTGCATCGGCATCTACACCTAGCTCTGCATTATGACCAACATCCTCAGGTAGGAATTGATCTAAGAAGCCTTGAGAACCACCCCCTAAAATTGTTAACACAATCTCAAAAAGTCCAAACAAGAACATTAAGCAGAGACTGATGCTAAACACGATATTAGACGGGTGAGTAAACAATTCCCACATTATATTTATCTCTATATTTATGCTTATAAAAAATCAAAAAAAATAATTCTGGCCGAATTTTTTTCAGTAAATAAAATAACATTATCTGTCGAAATTGTGTAAAAAAATTACAGATCAGATTAACAAAAAGTCGGCTTTTATGTGAGCTATTACTAAGTTTTTCTTTAAAAATAGGTGATCAATTAAGTCAGGATTATCTAAATCTAAAGTTAATAGTATTTCTGCTTTACCCATTTAAGATTTAAGTCCTTGTGATCAATCAAATTTTAAGTCTAATTACAAATATATAAGTGGTCGTGCTTAACGGAGAGAAATGGCTTGTTAAAAGGCACAGAAAACAATGTTAGGAAATGTAAATTTATAACCGTCACGGCAGTGCTGAGAGCTTTACCGTGACTTTCGATGTCATATGGAGATTTGAACTGGTGTTCAATAGAGCTATTTTTAGGTGGCTTTAACCGTTTTTATAACAATGAAGTTTGAATGCGTACTTTCATATCTAAAGCCGCTTGAACAATAAAAGTTTTCATCCACTTCACTTGTTCGCCCATCGGATTGGTTTTAATCGCAGTGTCTAAAAAGCCCATGCTTTCAAGTTGAAACAATTGCTTTTCGATCTCTTCTTCTAACTGGGTGCTATTGGCTGCGAGCGGGAAATGGATTAAGTGAAATGCTTTGGGAAAATTATAAAAAGCATAGAGCAGATTAAATGCGCGTTGATCGGCCTTTAAATTGCCAGCGCCAATTTCGTAGCCGCGATCTTGGTTACTGTGAGTCACCCCAATCAAAAATTCGAGTTTATTGTCCAAAAGTCGTAGGCCGAACTGAAGGCCAATTTGGTCAGCACTCAGCTCATGTTGGATAAAGTTATTCAGTGGGCTGCCGTCATCATTCAAGGCTTCTTGGAGCACGAGCATGTGTGAAGAATGCTGATAAATATAGCCAGCAAGACCTGCGGCTTCAATCAGCGACTTTAAGGTTTCAAGCGTATAGTGACTATATGGCATATCAATAACTATTGGAGAGTGATATAGCTACTTTAAGTACATTGAGCGAGTTTGAATACCGATTGTTTAGAGGATTTAGCGATTAGTTAATTGATAAAAAATTGCGTAAACTTACGGGTCTCGGACTAGAATAATAATGAAATTGATAAGTCTATCGTATTAAATTAATTAAAATTGATAAGCAGTATCAGACAATTTGTATATGACGAATAAGAATATCAATATCACAAAACAAGCAATCGTTATGAAAGCTTAATCACTATAATGTATATATATCTTTAAAAGTGTAATAAGTACACATATTCTAAGCTGGTGTTGTCCATGTCATTAAATGAGGAAAGACTTACTCATCTTAAACAGCTTGAAGCTGAGAGTATTCATATCATCCGTGAAGTTGCTGCTGAGTTCGAAAACCCAGTCATGCTGTATTCAATCGGTAAAGATTCAGCGGTCATGCTGCATCTTGCTTTAAAAGCATTCTATCCTGCCAAACTTCCATTCCCACTACTGCATGTAGACACGGGTTGGAAATTTAAAGACATGATTACTTTCCGTGACAACATGGCAAAAGAGCATGGCTTTGATTTGATCGTGCATCAAAACAAAGAAGGTAAAGACGCAGGCGTGAATCCGTTCGATTACGGTAGCTCAAAATATACTGATATCATGAAAACTCAAGGCTTAAAACAAGCACTTGATAAATATCAGTTTGATGCGGCTTTCGGTGGTGCGCGCCGTGACGAAGAGAAATCTCGTGCCAAAGAGCGTGTTTACTCATTCCGTGATACTAAACACCGTTGGGACCCTAAAAACCAACGTCCTGAACTTTGGAATCTTTACAACGGTAAAGTGAACAAAGGTGAAAGTATTCGTGTGTTCCCATTGTCTAACTGGACTGAGTTAGATATTTGGCAATACATCTACCTTGAAAATATTAAATTGGTTCCTTTGTACTTGGCTGCTGAACGTCCAGTGGTTGAGCGTAACGGTACACTGATCATGGTTGATGATGAGCGTATGCGTTTGAACGAAGGTGAAGTGCCACAAATGAAATCGGTGCGTTTCCGTACTTTAGGTTGTTACCCACTTACAGGTGCGGTTGAATCAACTGCAACTACTTTACCGGAAATTATCCAAGAGATGCTTTTAGCCACCACCTCTGAACGTCAAGGTCGTATGATCGACCATGATGAAGCAGGTTCGATGGAAAAGAAAAAGCAGGAAGGTTACTTCTAAAAATCTCTCCCCTTGCGCAGCAGTGCTGCTCATCTTTGAAAAAGAGAGGAGAAAGTCCCCCTTTTATAAAGGGGGAAACAGGGGGATTAAAAGAAACCGATTTCAAAAGAATATGTGGAGCTTTGAGCAATGTCTCATCAATCAGATTTAATTAGCCAAGATATCTTGGCGTATTTAAAACAACACGAAAATAAAGACCTTCTTCGTTTCCTTACTTGCGGTAACGTGGATGATGGTAAATCGACTCTAATTGGTCGTTTACTTTACGATTCAAAATTGATTTATGAAGATCAATTGCAAGCCGTGACTCGTGACTCTAAAAAAGTCGGTACAACGGGTGATGCACCTGACTTGGCTTTACTTGTCGATGGTCTGCAAGCAGAACGTGAGCAGGGTATTACCATTGACGTGGCTTACCGTTATTTCTCTACAGAAAAACGTAAGTTCATTATTGCTGACACCCCGGGGCATGAGCAGTACACACGTAACATGGCAACGGGTGCGTCGACTGCAGATTTAGCGATCATCTTGATTGATGCGCGTTATGGCGTTCAAACTCAGACTCGTCGTCACTCATTTATTGCGAGCCTTTTAGGTATTCGTAATATCGTGGTTGCAGTGAACAAAATGGACTTGGTTGAATTCTCTGAAGCGCGCTTCAATGAAATTCAAGCGGAGTACAACGAGTTCGTGAACCAATTGGGCGATCGTAAACCTGCGAACATTATCTTCACGCCAATTTCTGCGTTGAATGGTGATAACGTTGTAAACAAATCGCCAAATACGCCGTGGTACCAAGGTCAGACTTTAATGGAGACTTTGGAAACTGTTGAAATTTCGCATGATACGAGCAAGCACGAATTCCGTTTCCCTGTTCAATATGTCAACCGTCCGAACCTCGACTTCCGTGGCTTCTGCGGTACGATTGCACTCGGTGAAGTGAAAGTTGGCGATACCATTACTGCATTGCCATCTGGTACGTCGTCTACAGTTAAAGAAATCGTGACTTTTGATGGTAACTTAGACCATGCTGTTGCAGGTCAAGCGGTAACACTTACGCTTAATGATGAAATTGATATTTCACGTGGTAACGTTTTAGTTAAAGCAGGCGAACAGCCGTTAATTTCACGTTCTGCACGTGCCTCTGTGGTATGGATGACAGATGCGCCTTTAGTAGTTGGCAAACTGTATAATGTGAAGTTTGGTACACAAACTATTCCTGCGAAAGTAGCTAAAATTAACTACCGTACCAATGTGAACACACTGGAAAAAACGGAAGTTGAACAGCTTGAATTGAATGCGATTGCAGATGTAACGATTGAGTTTGATGCGCCAGTGGTATTTGACCGTTACAAAGACAGTCGTTACACAGGTTCATTCATCTTTATTGACCGTTTAAGCAACGTGACTGTTGGTGCGGGTATGGTTGAGTCTGCGGTTGAATGGACTGCACATAACGAGCCTGTAACTGCTGAAGCGCGTGCTGCACGTTTAGGTCAAAAACCTGCTGCGGTAACTGTGACTGCTAAAGCCCTTGAAAATGCGCAAGCGATTGAAAGCTTGTTGATTCAGCAAGGTGTGGTTGCGATTGCGAAAGCAGGTTTGACTACAGAGCAAGTTGCGCTTGTTCGTGAAACTGGTGTGGTTGTGATTACAGATGCGACCGAAGGCACTGATGTGACTTATGCATTCGATACTGCTGAAGAAGTAGCTGAGAAAATTGTTGAGTTGGTTCGTCTGTAATAGATTGAGTTGATTTAAAAAAGACCCGCTGAGAAGCGGGTTTTTTTTAAGTTTTTTTTTAAGTTTTTTTTTGATGTAAGTTATTGGATATTAGGAGAATTAAAAATTAAAGAGTAGTAATATAGTTTTATAAATTACTTCTAGCTAGTTGATTGAAAATAAAAATGATTACAGATATTCCTAATTCAGATTTTTTTTTAGAAAGATGTGTGAATTATCATTACTTTGCATTAAATAATCTTTTGACTCTTCTATGTAAATTTGAATATATGGAATTTGAAGATTTAGAATGTGAGTTATTAGATATCGAGTCTGAACTTTGGGAGTATTTAGATATTGAATTGGGTAATATTATTTTATTATTATTCAACTCTATTGAGAATTATTTAAAATATAGAATTTCTCTCATAACACCATATTTATTACTTGAAACACCTATCAAAGATTGGAAATGGTCAAATAAGGCTTTTCATGAATTTTACATCCATCCTTTTGATTCATTATTAAAAATATTTGCTGTAACGAATATTGAGCCTAGCGATCACGTTAGACAAAAATTTGAAGAATTAAGAGTTTCAAGAAATTTATATATTCATGGAGCTAAGGCTTCCAAAACAACACCTTATAAAATAATAGAAATTAGTTATCTGTTCTTAACAGAATTATGGGGTGAAACATTAGGTGAAGAAAAAATATCAATTTTTAGAAAATTTTTAGAATCAGGTTATTTGGAAATTGACGAGGAGTGTGAGGCAAGGGCAGGTGAATTGATGGATGATCATAATAAAATTATATTTTTTTTTAGCTTCTATCAAAAAGTTATGGGGAAAAAGAAAGCTTTAAAAGTCTTAGGAATAGAGGCAGAAGATGAAATGTATAACTGTAACCTGTGCGAAGAACAAACTAGTAATATATTGAAAGATTCATATCTTGCAATAAAGTCAGGTGAAGAAGTGATTACATGTAGATTATGCCAAAGTGAATATAACTTAATTAGATAATAGTAGTTTAATTTAAAATGTATGATAAGATATATCTTAATTAATCTTAAGGTGTATCTTTGCGATGTCAAATTCTGACCTTCTTGCTGTTAACGATAGTCCTGTTAAAACCCGCAAACGCTTGTTTGAAGCAGGGCACATGAAACTATTGGTACTGCATCTCATCTCCCAAGCGCCAAAGTTCAGCTATGACATTATCAAAGATGTCGGCGCAATCGTAGGCGGCGGTTACAGTCCAAGCACAGGGACGATTTACCCAACGCTGAATTACCTCGAAGAACAGCAATACATACACGCAGAACTAAATGCGGAAGACCGTAAACAATACAGCGTTACGCAGTCAGGCTTAGCGCATCTGGATGCCGAAAAAGCCACAGTAGAGAAAATCCTGTGCCGTTTTGATACCCGCAAGCAAATTCATAACAATGAACAATACGTCGACATCAAACGTGCGATGGAAAACCTAAAAGCATCACTGCGTATCAAAATTCAGCACTGTGAACTGACACCTGAACAGGTGTATGCCATTGCAGAAAAAATCGATCAGGCGGCAGTCGAAATCAGCCGTATGGAGGTGACACAATGAAACAGCATCAATATGAAATCACGCTCAAACACATTGCTGATGCGCAGGGCAATCCTTCGACTTATACCGAAGCGTTGCAGTTTAATGCTTACAACCATGATGACATGTTTAAGGTGCTAGAGCATTTGACTAAAGCGCAGTTATTAGATGATGAAAAAACCAAAGCCTTTGCCGTGGGGCTGAAACTGTTTGGTGAAACCTTGCTGGAAAATAAAGACCTGCCTTTATTTAAAGATTTCATGCCGCATTTTGGTCAGTTTATGAAAACACTGAAACAAACCATAAAAGCCCAGAACGCAGCCCAAGACGAATAATAGGTATTTACAGATGAATCAACTCCCAAAATTTCATCCCAAACACATGACTTGGCTGATGCCCTTAATCTTGTCCGGCATTATGAGCGGTTCAATTTCCTGCTTTAACATGCTGATGAATAAAGGCTTAGTTGAAGGCTTTCTTGGCATTTGGCTGCGGGCGTGGGGTATGTCGTGGATGATGGCCTTTCCGCTCATTTTGATCGTGTTGCCATTGGTGCGTAATACGTTAATGAAGTTTGTACGCCTGCCGAATGAGTCTGCATCCAAATAAAAGGAAAATATGCTTAGTCATGAGTTGAATCTGACTGCATAGCATCTTGAATGATGGTTGTTAATTCAGTCAGTGATTTGACACCTGCAATACGTTGAATCACCTGCCCACGATAAAACAGCAAGGTTGAAGGTAGACCATAAACGTTATAACGCAAGGTTAGTATCGGTGAGGAATCAATATTTACCTTGCCAAATTTGAGCTGTGCATGCTGTGCGGACATTTGACTTGCGCACTGCTCAAATACAGGGAAGTTCTGCACACAGGGCGCGCACCAGTCTGCATAGAAACGAATCACGGCAAAACCATCGAACCATTCATAGTCGCTGGCGTTATCTTCGTTATATTCAACAACCTGAACCATGTGCTGCCTATTATTAATTTGCTAAATAGTCAGCCAATTATACATAAGTCCATTGTTATTCAATCTGTATGCTTTCTATGTTCAAATAGTGCAGAGATAGATGAATAGTCAATAATTGAAAAGGAAAAACAATGTCACAGCAAAGCATGCAGCAGGTCATTATTACTGAACCGGGCGGTGTCGATAAACTGGCGTATGAAAGCGTTGCCATCCCAGATGCGAAAGCGGATGAAGTGTTGGTTAAAGTGCATGCCTTTGGTATTAACCGTCCAGACATTTTACAGCGCCAAGGCTTGTACCCAATGCCGAAAGGGGTAACAACAGTACCGGGTCTGGAAGTGGCAGGTGAAGTGGTTGCAGTCGGTGCCGATGTCACCTTGTTTAAAGTGGGTGATAAAGTCTGTGGTCTAACCAATGGTGGCGGTTATGCCGAGTATTGTGTTGTACCTGAAAGCCAAACTTTGAGTATTCCTGAAGGCGTCAGCTTTACCCAAGCAGCGGCCATTCCTGAAACGTTCTTTACAGTTTGGGCAAATGTATTCCAAATGGGTAAAGCCAAAGCAGGTGAAACGGTACTTATTCATGGCGGTACTAGCGGTATTGGTACTACAGCGATTATGTTGTGTAATGCTTTAGGTATGAAAACCTTTGCGACGGTAGGTTCAGATGAAAAAGTCGCTGCGATTTCAAATATCACTCATGCCATTAACTATAAAACTCAAGACTTTGAGCAAGTGATTAATGAGGCGACCGCTGAGCAAGGCGTCGATGTGATTTTAGATATCGTGGGTGCACCGTATTTAGCACAGAACTTAAATCTATTACGTCGTGATGGTCGTTTGGTCTATATCGCCTTCTTAGGTGGTGCAAAAGCCAAAGAAGTGAAGTTGGGTCAAATCATGATGAAGCGTTTGACCATTACCGGTTCAACCATGCGTGCGCGTAATACTGCAGAAAAAGCAGAGATTGCCAAAGGCATTCAGGAAAATGTTGTTCCGTTATGGTCTAAAGGTGAATGCCTGCCAATGATTTACAAAACATTTAAGTTTGATCAAATTCAAGAAGCACATGCAGCCATGGATACAGGCGACCATGTGGGTAAGATTGTGGTTGAAGTGATCTAAAGGATTATTTTTAAAACGCGATGTATTTGCAGGGTGTTTTAAAATAATTAAAGAGGGCAATGTCCCTCTTTTTTATTGTATTCCTATCTGATTTGACGCAGTAACATCAAAAGCACAATTTGATTCAAATAAAAGAATGATACGCGGTAAGGTCATCCGCAAGTGTATGAGACAGGGTTGTTTTTAATCAAAAATGTTTTTGCAATACTTTGAATAAATAGACGCTAGTGAACGAGTTTTGTCGGTGAGGTGCATTGCACCGCAAGATGGTTTCCTTGCGAAGCTTCGCTTCTCATTTTGCCGAAACAAAAGTACCTCCAGCCGAAGGCTAATCCCTTTATTCAATCCCTAGATGTAAGACTCTGTCGAGTAGATTTAAATATCGGTAAATAATGTGAAATTACTTTTACGTGCGTAACATCTGTTGCTAAATTTTAGGCATAAAAAAACCAGCTTATCGCTGGGTTCTTTATTACACCATCTTCAGTAGTAGAAGAATGGTGCCCGAGGCCAGACTCGAACTGGCACGCTTTGTGGGCGGGGGATTTTAAATCCCCTGTGTCTACCGATTTCACCACTCGGGCTTAACAAGATTGGAGGCGGAGGTCGGAATCGAACCGGCGTACACGGAGTTGCAGTCCGCTGCATGACCACTCTGCCACCCCGCCATGTCTTGTTGATGCGTATATTAGCAAGCTCTGAAAAAAAAACAATAGCAGATTCATCTGTATGAGCATAAAAGCAGCATACAAGGTAAAAAATTTTAAATAATCATGTATTATGTGCAAAATTGATTCATATCATCACTTGGAGAAGTGCCGTGGCATTAGTTTTAGATGGTCGTGCATTGGCGAAGAAAATTGAAGCTGACTTGTTGACTCGCGTAGAAGCGCTAAAAGAGAAAACTGGTCGTACCCCAATTCTTGCGACTATTTTGGTAGGTGACGATGGTGCATCTGCAACTTATGTACGTATGAAAGGGAATGCTTGCCGCCGTGTTGGTATGGATTCATTAAAAGTTGAGCTTCCTAAAGAAACTACAACTGAGCAATTGCTTGCTGAAATTGAAAAATTGAATGCAAACCCAGATGTTCACGGTATTTTGTTACAACACCCCGTACCTGATCAAATTGATGAGCGTGCATGTTTCGATGCGATCTCTCTTGAAAAAGACGTAGATGGCGTAACTTGCTTAGGTTTTGGTCGTATGGCAATGGGTGAAGCTGCGTATGGTTCTGCGACTCCTGCAGGTATCATGACCATTTTAAAAGAAAACAACATTGAAATCGCAGGTAAACATGCGGTTGTTGTGGGACGTTCTGCAATTTTGGGTAAACCAATGTCTGCAATGTTACTTGAAGCAAATGCGACAGTGAGTACTTGCCACTCACGTACTCAAAACTTGGCTGACTTTGTTAAACAAGCTGACATTATTGTGGGTGCGGTTGGTAAAGCAGAATTGATTCAAAAAGATTGGATCAAACCGGGTGCAGTGGTTGTTGATGCTGGCTTCCATCCACGTGATGGCGGCGGTGTAGGTGATATCCAATTGGTGGGTATTGAAGAAGTTGCTTCTGCTTATACACCTGTTCCGGGTGGTGTAGGTCCTATGACCATTACAACGTTGATTCGTCAAACTGTTGAAGCTGCTGAAAAAGCGTTGGGTTAATCTTTAGACCTCTCCCTTGCGAAGCAGTGCTTCTCATCTCCTAAAAGGAGAGGGAAAATCCATTTTGAAAATAATGGGTGCTCCTTCTCTTGCGCCGTATACGGCTCAGGGAGAGGGTTGGGGTGAGGGTGCTTTTTTATAAATAATCCTCTCCCTAACCCTCTCCTTTAAAAGGAGAGGGAACTTCCGATCTTAATTTAGGCTTTTATGACACTAAAACGCTGCATATTCGAAAAATAAAATTCCAATGAGCTGTACTTTCCAATTCCCCAAAGCCCCTGAACATTTACTGAAAGCACTGCATGAAGTCATTCCGCATTGTGAATTACATGCACAACAGTTACCTGAAACGCCAATTTCTCTGTGGCTAATTCCACCCGTATTTCCAACGGATAAAATGGATGATGAAGTCATTCGTCGTATATGGAATGATACGCCGTATTGGATCTTTTGTTGGGCTTCAGGGCTTGCAATGGCGCAGTGGTTGTTGGCAGAGCCGCATCATGTCAAAGATAAAGTGGTGTTGGACTTTGGTGCAGGTTCAGGCGTGGTGGCGATTGCCGCGAAAATGGCAGGGGCGAAACGCGTGATCTGCTGTGACATCGACCAAGTGAGCCTAGATGCCTGCCGTGCCAATGCAGAGTTGAATAATGTCGAACTTGAATATTTGGACGATCTGTATAAAGCCGAACAAGTCGATATTTTATTGGCTGCCGATGTGCTATATGACCAATGCAATCGTTTCTTTTTGGATGAATTTTTAAAGTTTGCTCCAGAAGTGTGGGTGGCAGACAGTCGTGTGAAAAACTTTAGTCATCCTAAATATGAAAAACTTGATGAGCGAAGTGCAACGACATGGCCAGATTTAGATGAATCGCCAGAGTTTCGTAATGTGAGTTTTTATAAAACACTGTAGTTGCAAATTTAGAAATTCAAAGTAAAAAATAAGACGCAAGCAGCGTCTTATTTTTTGTCCTAGGACAGGTCATTTTTTATTAAGAGCATGTATAGCGAACGACGCGTAAAGTTGCTGGACGTGCATCTAAAGCATCACGTGCGCCTAGATTGTCTGAGTTACGTAGATCTGGGGTATTCGATAAACCAAAATTCGCACGGGTATTGCCAATTTGGCGACCGTATTGGGTATTTTCTAAAGCTGGATTGGCAATTTCATTGACGCTCAGAATTTGTAATTTATAAGTTTTTTGTGGGCTTAATACTTTTTGGCAGGCACGTTGAAGTTTGTTGGCATCGAGTTGTTGGTTTTGGCGACCAGCTAATGTATAAGCCAAAGTTGCCGAATCCGCCGACTGTGATTCAATTTGAAAACCTGTTTGTCCATTATAAGCACGTGGTGTGCTTTGGCATGCAGCCATCGACATTGCAACAATACCCAAACTCAAAACTTTGTAAATATTTTTCATATTTCATTCGCCGTGTGTATTTGTATGCTCAGTATGCCATAGTCCGTCTGTCGACTCGATGGCGAAAACAAAGAAAGCCAAAAAAGTTTGATTAAATCTTTGATGCAGCTAGAACGATGAATAGATGGAAATTGATATAAAAAAAGCTCATCAAAATAGGCTTTGATGAGCTTAAGTGGAATAGCAGGGCTGAGCGAATTAATCGTCAGTGATCATGCTATGTTTTTTAGTATCTTTCATGAAGACATAGGTAATTAAAGATAAACCAATCATGAATGTAATGTAGTAGAAGAAGTAGTTTTCATGGCCTGCATTTTTGAAGCTCAAAGCTACAAGTTCTGCGGTACCACCAAAGAGTGTGTTCGCGATGGCATAAGGCAATGCAACACCTAGGGCACGGATGTGTGCAGGGAACAACTCAGCTTTTACTACGGCATTAATCGCAGTATAACCAGTGACAATCACCATACCGCTCATGCAGAGCATAAATGCAGTGGTTGGGCTAGTCGTAGAACCGATACCGTTGAAAATTGGAATGGTAAACAGCACACCAAGCACACCAAAGGCGATCATAATTGGCTTACGACCAATTTTGTCTGAAAGCGCACCTACAGCAGGTTGTAAAAGCATGAAGATGAAAATTGCAGCAGTGGTAATTTCAGTAGCTGTGGTTTTTTCAAAGCCAGATGTGTTGACCAAATACTTTTGTAAATAAGTGGTAAAGGTGTTGAACGCTAAAGTACCACCGGCAGTCAACATGATCACAGTGAAGGCTTGTTTAGGGTATTTGGTAAATAACGCTAAAGCACCTGATTTTGGACCACCATTTTTAGCTTGTTCTTGAGCTTCTTTAGAGGATTGAGTTTCAACTAAACCGCGACGAATCCAGAACACCACAATTGCGAGCAACGCACCGATGAAGAACGGAACACGCCAGCCCCATTCAGTTAAAGCTTGTTCTGAGAAATTGCGTTGTAGGATAATTAAAACGCAAAGAGCCAATAGCTGACCTGAAATCAGTGTGACATATTGGAAACTTGAGAAGAAACCGCGGTGATTTTTACCTGCCATTTCAGTCAAATAGGTCGCACTAGAGCCATATTCACCGCCGACACTTAAGCCTTGGAGTAAACGCGCTAAAAGTAGAATAGCGGGTGCGAGCATCCCTACAGAATCGTAGGTTGGCGCACATGCGATCATCAGTGAGCCGACACACATCAACGATACAGACAGCGTCAAACCTGCTTTACGACCTTTACGGTCCGCATAAATACCCATGACCCATGCGCCGATTGGACGCATTAAGAAACCGAGTGCAAAGACTGCAGCTGCTTGTAAGAGTTTTACAGTATTGTCACCGTCAGGGAAAAATTGCGGTGCAAAGTAAAGGGTAAAAGCAGCGTAGACATACCAGTCGTACCATTCAACGAGGTTGCCGGCAGATCCGCCGAGGATAGATTTGACACGAGTTTTTCTATCCAATTGTTCAGGAACAACTGGCTCAGATGAGTTTGACACATCATTCTCCAAGGAATGAATGCAAAACATATCCATTTAAACTCTTTGGGAAAAGTTTAAATCAATATATTTTGTCGAAATGGGAGATGGAACTATATTTATTTAATTTATACTCCTGTTGTCGCAGAAAATCATGCGACTTTAGTCTATAAAATGCGATATTTTTGACCAGATACATTTTTCACGACTAAATGAAAACAACAAAGCCTCATAGATTGAGGCTTTGATGGGGAAAACATGCTGTTTTTGATCAGATTGATCAATAACTCATCTTCAAATAACCCTGATCAATGCTCCTGAATTTTGGAATGGTGTTTGGTGTCTTTCATAAAGACGTAGACCAATAACGAAATAAAAATCATGATGGTCACATAGATGAAGAACCAAGACTCGTGACCAGCTTCTTTAAAACTTAGCGCAAAGAATTCTGCCGTACCACCAAAGATGGTATTTGCAAGTGCATATGGCAGCGCAACGCCCAATGCGCGAATATGCGCAGGGAACATTTCTGCTTTTACAACCGCATTGATCGAGGTGTATCCCGTGACAATCACTAGACCTGCGAGACAGAGCCAAAATGCGGTCCAATAATCTTGAGTTTGTCCTAAGGCACTAAACAGAACATAGGTGAACAGTACCCCTAAGATCCCAAAAGCGATCATTAAAGGCTTACGACCAATTTTATCGGATAGACCGCCTGCAAGTGGTTGTAGGCACATAAAAATAAACAGTGCTAAAGTGGTGATTTGCGTGGCCTCAGGTTTACTAAAGTCAGAGGTATTGACCAGATATTTTTGCAAATAGGTGGTGTAGGTATAAAAAGCCAATGTACCCCCAGCTGTTAAAAATAACACCGTGAATGCTTCTTTCGGATAATGCTTAAATAGAGAAAATAAGCCTGATTCAGGCTGGCCCTTTTGCTCTTGTGCATTTTTGAAGGACTGGGTTTCTAGCAGGCCACGTCGAATACGGAAAACCACTACCGCTAAGCACGCACCAATAAAGAACGGAATACGCCAGCCCCAATCATGTAATTGTTCTTCTGTCAGCAACCATTGCAAAATAAGTAGTACGCACAGTGCAGTCAACTGACCTGCAATCAGTGTCACATATTGAAAGCTTGAAAAAAAACCACGACGGTCGCGGTCAGCCATTTCACTGAGGTAGGTAGCACTGGCGCCATATTCACCGCCGACACTTAAGCCTTGAATCAGTCGAGCTACCACAAGAATAATCGGCGCCAAAATACCAATTTGGTCATGCGTTGGAGAAATGGCAATCATCAATGAGCCGATACACATGAGTGTGACGGAGAGGGTTAAACCTGACTTTCGACCTTTTTTGTCTGAATAGATCCCCATAATCCATGCACCAATGGGCCGCATGAGGAAGCCCACTGCAAAGATGGCCGCGGCTTGGAGAAGTTGTGCAGTCTGACTGCCCTGAGGGAAAAAAGCATGGGCGAAATAAAGGGTGAATGCCGCATAGACATACCAATCGTACCATTCAACAAGATTACCGGCTGAACCTCCGAGAATGGATTTTACTCGGGTCTTTGTATCTAAATTTGATTGAGTAACAATTTCTTCCGTCATTTTAAAATCCATCTTTTTTTATTGTGTGAAAATATCTTATGCGTATCGAAAAGTATGAAATGTAAACTAAAAAAGAGGTTTTGTTGAAAAAGTGTACAAATCAGCGGCTTGTCATGAATTTTGCTTTGAATAAGGATTTGTACTATAAAATGATTGATTTCATGCTTGAGCCAGCAATTGTTTAAACGTACATTTAAAATATAACTTCTCATTTAATAAAGGATACAAAAACTCAGTGTCAGGATGTTGTGACTAAAATAGGTATCTGGATCAAAAAATGATGATCAATGAGAAAAATAATAAAGCAAAGAAAACGAAGCATTGTTGAATAAAAAGATATAGTGGGAGGGAGCGATGAATACACAACAGCAATTAATATATGACATGGTGGTCATTGGTGGTGGAATCAATGGTGTTGGTATTGCTTGTGATGCAGCGGGGCGTGGTTTAAGTGTTTTGCTTTGCGAAAAAGACGATCTCGCGAGCCATACTTCATCTGCAAGTAGTAAATTAATTCATGGTGGTCTTCGCTATTTAGAGCATAAAGAATTTCGTTTAGTACGTGAAGCACTCGCAGAACGCGAAGTTCTCCTTAAAAAAGCCCCCCATATTATTCGACCGATGCGTTTTATCATGCCACATGAACCGCATTTACGACCGGCTTGGCTAATTCGTACTGGATTATTCTTTTATGATTATTTGGGTAAACGTGAACAGCTTGCAGGCTCCAATGGTATTGAATTTGATGTGGATGTTAGTCCTTTAGCACCCAGATTTACTCGGGGGTTTGAATATTCCGACTGCGCTGTGGATGATGCACGCTTGGTTGTACTCAATGCGATACAAGCACGGGAATATGGTGCACAGGTTCTGACTCGAACAGAATGTTTAAATGCATACAGTAAAGCTGGCATTTGGCAAGTGTGTTTAAAAAATGCCAACGGTTTGCAAAATGTGCAGGCTAAAGTATTGGTGAATGCGGCAGGTCCTTGGGTTGCTGACTTTATAAAACAGGGTTTAAAGCAAGAGTCACCTTATGGTATACGTTTAATACAAGGTAGCCATATCATCGTTCCAAAGCTCTTTGAAGGTGATAAAGCTTTTATTATGCAAAATGATGATCACCGCATTGTCTTTGCGATTCCTTATTTAGAACAATATACCCTGATCGGCACGACAGATCGTGAATATCAAGCAGACCCAAATCGAGTAAAGATAAGCCAAGAAGAAATCGATTACTTGCTTGATGTGTCAAATGATCACTTTAAAACTCAATTGACGCAAACGGACATCATTTCAACTTATTCAGGTGTGCGTCCGCTGTGTGATGATGAGTCAGATAATCCAGCTGCAGTCACGCGAGATTACACCTTAGCACTGACCGATGTAGAAGGTGCAGCATTACTTTCAATCTTTGGTGGCAAGCTCACCACTTACCGAAAACTTGCAGAAGCGGCATTAGATCAGCTTAAAACGGTTTTTCATCATCGATCCAAACCGTGGACTGCTGATACAGCATTACCTGGTGCGGAAAATTTAGAATCAATCGAGCAGTTGATAGCTGAAATCCAACAAAATGTTAAAGGTGTTTCAAACAGTCTAGCAAGTCGTTGGGCGCATGCTTATGGAACACGTGTCTGGATTTTGCTGAATCATTTAACTTCGATTGATGAGCTTGGGCAAAACTTCGGGCATGGCTTGTATGCTCAAGAAGTAGATTATTTGGTTGAGCATGAGTGGGCGAGAAGCTCTGAAGATATTTTGCAAAGACGCACAA
Organism: Acinetobacter sp. YH1901134; assembly: GCF_013416965.1. NCBI lineage: Bacteria > Pseudomonadati > Pseudomonadota > Gammaproteobacteria > Moraxellales > Moraxellaceae > Acinetobacter > Acinetobacter sp. YH1901134. The sequence goes on from NZ_VPEW01000006.1 coordinate 160,952, forward strand.
ACTTATATTTGCAATTCACTGCATTTGAAGTTGATGTTTTGGACGAGTACTTAATGGCAATACGTATAAAGCAAAAAGCTCAAGATGTGGCTTAGTTGATATAAAAAAGACCGCGCAAGGCGGTCTTTTAAATCTTTCTTAATCCCTCTTTTAAAGGAGGGAAATTAAAGGCCGATTAAGCAGATTTTTTTACAGCTTCTAAAAGTTCGTCTTGACGTACTTTAAGTGCTTTTGGTAAGCGATCACCAAGTTTGTTGAACAATTCAGTGTGGCTTTCAAGTTCTTTGATCCATTGATCTTTATCTTGAGAAGTTACAAGCTCGAATTGCTCTTTAGTGAAGTCTGAACCAGTCCAGTTCAATTGTTCGTATGTTGGAACAAGGCCGATAGGTGTTTCAACAGCGTCTGCACGACCTTCACAACGGTCAATGATCCACTCAAGAACACGCATGTTTTGACCGAAACCAGGCCATACAAAGTTACCTTCAGCATCACGACGGAACCAGTTCACGTTGTAGATACCAGGAAGTTTATTGCCAGCAGCTTTAGCTTTAGCAGCAACTTCTTCACCAAGTTCTAACCAGTGAGAGAAGTAGTCAGCCATGTTGTAACCCGCAAATGGAAGCATTGCGAATGGGTCACGACGAACGATACCTTGTTGACCAACAGCAGCAGCAGTTGTTTCAGAGCCCATAGTTGCAGCTTTGTAAACACCGTCAACCCAGTCAAATGCTTCTGAAATTAGAGGCACTGTGTCTGCACGACGACCACCGAAGATGAACGCAGAAATTGGAACACCTGCTGGATTTTCCCAGTCAGCATCAATAGAAGGACATTGACCAGCTGAAACAGTGAAACGAGCATTTGGATGAGCTGCTTTTTCTTCGCCGGTGTGTGGTTGACCTTTCCAGTTAGTCAAGTTAGCAGGCGCTTCTTTAGTCAGACCTTCCCACCATACTTCACCTTCGTCAGTTACAGCAACGTTGGTATAGATTACGTCTTTATGAAGAGTCGCCATACAGTTCGGGTTAGTCTTGGTATTTGTACCAGGTGCTACACCGAAGAAACCAGCTTCAGGGTTGATTGCATATAAACGACCATCTTCACCTGGTTTGATCCAAGCAATATCGTCACCTACAGTTTCAATTTTCCAACCTTCGTAACCCGCTGGTGGAATCAACATCGCGAAGTTTGTTTTACCACAAGCAGAAGGGAATGCAGCTGCGATGTAGTGTTTTTCGCCTTGTGGGTTAGTCACGCCAAGGATGAGCATGTGTTCAGCTAACCAACCTTGTTGACGACCCATAGAAGATGCAATACGTAAAGCTAGGCATTTTTTACCCAACAATGCGTTACCGCCGTAACCAGAACCGTAAGACCAGATTTCACGAGTTTCTGGGTAATGAACGATGTATTTTTCAGGGTTGCAAGGCCAAGCAACGTCTTTTTGACCTTCTTCAAGCGGAGCACCAACAGTGTGTACGCAAGGAATGAAGTCACCGTCAGTACCAAGTACGTCATAAACAGCTTTGCCCATACGAGCCATTTTAGACATGCTTACAGCAACGTAAGGAGAATCAGTAAGTTCGATACCGATGTGAGCAATATGAGAACCTAAAGGACCCATAGAGAAAGGAACTACGTACAAAGTACGGCCTTTCATTGAACCGTCAAATAAACCATTCAGACGAGCACGCATTTCAGCTGGAGCTTCCCAGTTGTTTGTTGCGCCTGCATCTTCTTGTTTTTCAGAACAGATGTAAGTACGACCTTCAACACGAGCAACGTCAGAAGGATCAGAATTAGCAAGGTAAGAACCAGGATGTTTTTCTTGGTTAAGTTCTTGCATAGTGCCGTTAGCGATCATCAAGTCGATATAACGTTGATATTCTTCTGCGCTACCGTCACACCATTCGATTTTTGCTGGTTTGGTTAATTTGGCAATTTCTTCCACCCAAGCAATGAGCTTAGGGTGACGAACGAATTCTGGTGCGTTCACTTGGGTCATGGTGAGGCCTATCTCAAAAATGTACTAACCGTACAAAGTATAATCTGCATCATGGGATACATCATGCAGATAAAAGATGAAAAAAAAGTGGCTGTATTAAAGCATAAAATCATAAAAAAAATAAGACTAAAGAAGTGGTAGATTTTTTTTGGTAGTTAATGCTATTTATATTAAATATAGATAAAATACAATAACTTAACATATAATGTTATAAATTTTAACTTTATTTATTAACGTGATGGACAATATTTTATATAGTTATTTTTAATAAAAACAAAAAGTTGCATGTAATTGATATTTGAGAATTATTATTGATTAAATAAATGGTGGTAATTCGATTTTTACATAAAGGCGCTATTATTTGCTGTTAAATTCGACAAAATACAATACTAAGCGGCCAAGATGTATAAAAAGTGATTAAACAAGCCAAGCCTTTATCTATTATCTATAATAAAAAATCAGGATTTCATGCTGCAAATAAAGATGAAGTCTACGAGGAGCTTGTGCGGATATTATCCGATCATAATTTCGAAATACAGTCATTTGAGCTTGGGCAGGAAGCGAGTTTTGATACTTTAATGAGCAAGGTATTTGCACGCCATCAAGACCCTGATAATTTGGGTGTTGTGGTTGCTGCAGGTGGTGATGGAACCTTAAATGCTGTTGCTCATCAGTTGATGCATACCGATATTCCTATGGGGGTCTTACCTTTGGGCACATTTAATTATGTGGCGCGGGTACTCAATATTCCTCTCGATTTAATTCAAGCGGCACAGGTGATTGCGACAGGCAATAATCGACAGGTGCACGTGGCGCAAATCAATGAACATATCTATTTAAACAATGCCAGTTTGGGCTTGTATCCTTTATTTATACAAAAAAGAGAATTTTATAATCAAAAGTTTGGGCGTTTCCCATTGCATGCTTATACCTCAGGTTTGGATGTGCTGATTCGAGATCGTAAAGAGCTGAAATTGGAAATAGAAGTGGATCATCATATTTATCCAGTCAAAACGCCCTTGATCTTTTTTGGCAATAATCAATTGCAATTGGCCGATTTAAACTTGCAAATTGCTAAGGATGCAGAGGCAGGTAAAGTTGCAGGTGTGGTTGTCGCAAAAAGTGATAAGAAAACGTTATTTAAAATTTTATGGCAATTGATCCGTGGCAATATCGACAATGCACCAGATGTGTATAGTTTCGCCGCTGATGAAGTCACCATACATACCCAACGAAAAAAAATGACCGTTGCTGTGGATGGTGAGATTGTAGAAATGAAACCGCCGCTTAAAATTCGAGTGCAAAAACAAGCCTTAAAGATACGGGTGCCACATGATACTGCATCTGTCTGATCTGCATTTCGGCACTGAAAAGCCAGAGTGTATGCGCGCTATTCAGCAATTTTGTCACGAACAGCGTATCGAGGCCGTGGTTGCGAGTGGGGACTTAACCCAACGTGCGCGCTATCGTCAGTTTTATGCATGTAAGCAATTTTTAGAAAGCTTAAAGTTGCCATATATCGTTGTGCCGGGGAATCATGATATTCCGCTATATCATTTATGGAACCGTGTTTTTAGTCCTTTTGCACGTTATCAACTTTTTTTTGGTGCCATGGAAAATGTACTGGAAACCGAGCATTTTTATTTAATTGGGATCAATAGTATTCGCCGTCGTTACCATACGCGAGGGCATGTATCGCTCGAGCAAATACATCATGTCGAGGAATTACTTAAACATGCGCCGCCCAATAAAGTGAAATTAATCATAGCGCATCAACCTTTTTATACGCCGCCCAATGACCCGCATGGTGTGAAAGATTGTCCTGTTCAAGGGCGTTTGGCACTCGAACAGTGGAGTCAACACGGTTTAAATGGTTTATTGCATGGGCATTTACATGTTCCAGCCAGCTATGACCTCAATCAGATTTATGCTTTAGGTGCTGCGCATCCAGTTTGGGATATTCATGCTGGAACTGCAACGTCATATCGCCTACACGATAACCTTGCCAACAGTTTTAATGTCATTGATGAGCAGATGAATGTGCAGCATTATTTTTATAATTCAAAGTTAAAAATATTCGAAGAAAATCTTAGTACTCATATTTTGGATGAGCTTTAATCCTTTAAATTTAAATTTTGAAGAAAAAAAATACAAAAAAATGAAAAAAATTAAATTTTGCCCTTGAAGGGTTTTTTTCCATCCCCACAAAAGTGTCATCTAAATTATTTTTTGTCGATGGCTTACGCAAATCAAAATGTCATCGTCTTTTATCTAGTAAATAGACTTAGTCTGGAGTTAACTATGAGCAATATTCGTCCTTTGCATGACAACGTTGTGATTCGCCGTGTTGAAAAGGAAACTAAAACTGCTGGTGGTCTTATTTTAAGTACTTCAGCAGCTGAACAACCTGCTCAAGGCGAAGTAATCGCTGTAGGTAATGGCAAAGTAACTGACAATGGCGTACGTGCATTAGACGTTAAAGTTGGTGACAACGTATTGTTTGGCACTTATGCCGGTACAAAAGTAAAAGTAGCAGGCGAAGAGCTTCTTATTATGAAAGAGTCTGACATCTTAGCGGTACTTGAAGCTTAAGTTTCGTACACGCATTTAGACCCTTTTATTCATCATAAATTGTTAAAAATTTTAAAAAGATTCGGAGTTAGACATGTCAGCTAAAGACGTAAAATTTGGTGATTCAGCGCGTTCAAAAATGATCGCGGGTGTAAATGTACTTGCAGATGCTGTAAAAGTGACTTTAGGTCCTAAAGGCCGTAACGTTGTCATCGACCGTTCTTTCGGTGCGCCGCACATCACTAAAGATGGTGTTTCTGTTGCTAAAGAAATCACGTTAAAAGACAAGTTTGAAAACATGGGCGCTCAGCTAGTTCGTGAAGTGTCTTCAAAAACCAATGACATCGCGGGTGACGGTACAACAACTGCAACTGTTCTTGCACAAGCAATCCTTAATGAAGGGATTAAATCAGTAACTGCGGGTATGAACCCAATGGATCTTAAACGCGGTATCGACATCGCGGTTAAAGCTGTAGTTGCTGAAATTAAAGCGACTGCAAAACCTGCTTCTGACTCTAAAGCGATTGAACAAGTAGGTTCTATTTCTGCGAACTCTGACACCACTGTTGGTAAACTTATTGCTCAAGCAATGGAAAAAGTTGGTAAAGAGGGTGTAATTACAGTTGAAGAGGGTTCAGGCTTTGAAGATTCTCTAGATGTTGTAGAGGGTATGCAGTTTGACCGTGGTTACATCAGCCCGTACTTTGCAAACAAGCAAGATACACTAACAGCTGAACTTGAAAACCCATACATTCTTCTTGTTGATAAAAAAATCAGCAACATCCGCGAATTAATTGCTGTACTTGAAGCTGTTGCTAAAACAGGTAAACCGCTTCTTATCATTGCTGAAGATGTTGAAGGTGAAGCACTTGCAACTCTTGTTGTAAACAACATGCGTGGCATTATCAAAGTTTGTGCTGTTAAAGCACCTGGTTTTGGTGATCGTCGTAAAGCGATGCTTCAAGACATCGCGATTTTAACTGGCGCGACTGTAGTTTCTGAAGAGGTTGGTATGTCTTTAGACCAAACTACACTTGAGCACTTAGGTACAGCGCATAAAGTTACTGTTTCTAAAGAAAACACAGTAATTGTTGATGGTGCAGGTGTTGCAGAGCAAATTGCTGAACGGGTAACTCAAATTCGTGCTCAAATTGAAGAATCAACTTCAGAATACGACAAAGAAAAACTTCAAGAACGCGTTGCTAAATTGGCAGGCGGTGTTGCTGTAATCAAAATCGGCGCTGCAACTGAAGTTGAAATGAAAGAGAAGAAAGATCGCGTTGACGATGCACTTCATGCAACTCGTGCTGCAGTTGAAGAAGGTGTTGTAGCAGGTGGTGGTGTTGCACTTGTACGTGCTGCAAAAGCACTTGAAGGTGTGTCTGGTGCTAATGATGACCAAAATGTTGGTATCAACATTTTACGTCGTGCAATTGAAGCGCCGCTTCGTCAAATCGTTGCAAACTCTGGTGATGAGCCATCAGTTGTAATCAATGCTGTGAAAAACGGTGAAGGTAACTTCGGTTATAACGCTGCAACTTCAGAGTATGGCGATATGCTTGAAATGGGTATTCTTGACCCAGCTAAAGTAACGCGTTCTGCGCTTGAGCATGCTGCATCTGTTGCAGGTCTTATGCTTACAACTGAATGTATGATTACTGAAATCCCAGAAGACAAACCTGCTATGCCTGATATGGGCGGTATGGGCGGCATGGGCGGTATGATGTAAGCTAATTACTGCTAAATAAAAAAACCCTGCATTTTGCAGGGTTTTTTTTGTGATGTATGTTGTAATTTTGTATTAATCTGAATAATATGAGGTAAATTAATATAAAACATGTGATCATTTTTATTTTTTATATTGAGAATAAGAAATTGTTATTGATTTGTGTGATTTATATATTGGAATATTTAAAGTTTTAATTTATGATTTTATCAATATGTTCTTTATAAGAATAGCAATGATAAATCAAGACGGTAAGCGAATAAAATGTATGAATAAACATTCAAAAGTATTCGATCCAAATTGTGAAAAAATTCTCGTGAGTAAAAAAGAGTTACAGGTGCTTTACAAGACAATACGTGACTATGAAAAGAGAATTAATTTTTACGAGCTTGAAAATAAAAAATATTTAAAAATGTTGAATAAGGATAGTTCTATCTCTGAATGAATTGGTCAATTAGATCTTTAATGATTTGTTTTTGACTTGCATTCAATGTCCGAAATTTTAAAAAATAATCAAGTTCTGATTGATCATTTGACTCAAGATTAGATGATCCTAATGTGTTGTCGCCAAAGCGTAACCACTGGCTAGTGACATTGAGCCAAATAGAAAGAATAGCCAGTTTATCTTGATTTGGAATCGCTTTACCTAATAACCAATTATTTGCCGATTGCACTGAAACAGGGGCGCCATCATATCTATGATTAAACTCTTTTGATAAATAAGTTGGGCTAATAGGGTGATTTGAATCTATTAGTGCCTGTTTCAAGCGTTCACTAAAAGCTAACTTTTCTTGTAGATTACTCATATTTCATTGATTCTGCTTACAATAATTAAGGACTCTTAAATGTAACAGAATGTCGATAAGAGTTCGGTAAATTCAAATGTCAATTGTAGGAAATAGCCAAATAAATAACAATCATTTTTCGTCTAATTATTGATAAATAAGAGTAATTTTTTGTAAGGAAGAATAAACGATATGTGTTTGCTAGCAATCAAATATTGATTGATTAAAAAGTAAAGTTAAAGAAAATATAATTCTTTAGTATTAATTGTATTATATAAAAATATAAAAAAAACAATAAATTATAGTATTTTTTTTTGAAAAAAAGAATCAAAATATTTTTTATTTAAAAATAAATCAAATTTTGATTGATATTAATGTTTCATTTTGTATATTATTGCCACAGCACCGCAGGGGCGGTTGGCTATGAATTGCGGATTCTCCAGACGATAAGTACGCATTCGTAAAAGTTTCGCTGGTAAACATCATCCTAGGGTCTACCAGTCTTTTTATAAAAATTGAAGGAATTTGTATGAAATTTCAGAAAACACTTTTGGCAGCAAGTTTGGCATTTTTAGCAGTTGGTGCAAATGCAAAAAATGCAAATCCAACCCAGCAATCTGAAGGTCTGTTTAATAGTACAGGTTATGTGTTCTCACCAGTTCTTAATCAAGGTACTAACTGGGCTGACTTGGGAACTGGTGCTGTTACTTCAGTTACTGGAAATGGTTCTCAAGTAACTTATGAAATTTTTAACTATAAAACGGCATCTGGTAAAGAAGTAGTTAGCGTAACAAAGTTGGGTTCAAAAACATCTGAAGGTTTTTTTGAATTTGTTAAAGATGCTGCTGGAAATGATCAACTAGTAGAATACAAGGGTAATGATGTTTTACTTGACACGCTATCTAATGGCGGTCAATTAATGGATTCTACAGCTGGTACAACAACTACTGGCTATGAGTTAAAAGAAATTAATAATGAACATTTAGTATATGGTTATCAAGGTAATGTTGGTGGTTTGAATCAACAATTACAAGGTGCGTATATTAATCCAGAAGGTGTTACTACTCAGTTTACAGGTACACTAATCGTTCCAGGTACTTCAAATTCTAAATATGTAAACTCAGGTATTATTGGAAATACTGGTGCATATGATGCCGTAACTGGTCAGCCTTTAGATGTATCAAAAAATATATATGGTGTAAGTGCAAAAGATGGTAATAATTTTGTAGCATTAACTGGGAATGGTATTGCACTAGCGAATTTAAGTGCAGGTGCCCTACAGTATGATGGTAGTGTTATCACTAATGAATCGTTAGTAGGTAACGAAACAAGTGCTGTGCAAAAAACACGTCAATATACGGTTAATGGTCAAACAATTTTAGAAGTATACAATGACGATGCGGGTAATGAGGTAGCATCTAAATTCTATATTGCCACTGCAAATGGTGCTGGTAATTATGATTTAACAGCTACAACGAGTGTAACTTCTGCAACTGTAGCAGGTTTATTACCTGATCGTTCAGGTACTGCTACTTATAAGACTGGTGAATACACTCAATCTGTCATTCATAATACTGTTACAAATCAAAATGTAACTTATAGTGAAGCTGTTACAACTATTGACAAAACGAAGTTACAAGCTGGTATTGTTGAAACTACAAACTTAACTTCTGCAACTGCAACAGCAGATGAGTCAGTTGGTAATGCAGAAGTCGTTACAAAACAGTCTGTGGCGACTGGTGTAATTGGTAAAAATGCAGACGGTTCTAATAAATATGGTACTGAAGTTGTAAAAACAGATGCTAACGGTACTCAAAAAACAGAAATTACGGCGAGTGGTATCAATACTACAGGTGTAATTAATGCTGCTGACTATCAAATTGGTGGTGTAAGTATTGTAGATGGTATTAAAACTTCAGTTGATACCGCTGTAGCAGGAGCTACAGAAGCTATCGATGCTAAAGTTGCTGAAGTAGACTCTAAAATTGTTGAAGTTGACGCTCGTTTAACTCAATTCAATACGACTGCTGCTAACTTAAATTCACGTGTTGATCAATTAAATTCACGTGTGAACGAAGTTGAAGAAAAAGCTTACCGTGGTGTTGCAATTGCTTTAGCTGCTCAACAACAAATTCCTAACATTGGTGCAGGTCAATTTGCAGTATTTGGTGGTGTTGGTCACTACGAAGGTGAATCTGCAGGTGCTCTAGGTGTTGCAAGCGTATTTGCTGATGGCCGTACTTCACTTAGCGCTGCAATTGGTGTTGCTGGTGGTAGCGAAGTTGGTGGTCGTGTAGGTCTTTCTTATGTATTTGGCGGAAAATAATTAACCCGTTGATACATTTAGATTAAACAAAAAATCCCCGCTACTTGCGGGGATTTTTTTATAACAATCCTAGTTAGAGTAAAACACTAATCAAGCTTTTTGGTGAGTTTAAGATTTACTTCAGGCATTTCTAGTTTTTCACCTTTATCACCACGAAGCTCAATAAAGTTTTCACCTACAAAGTAAATTCGATTGTCGCCCTCGGCATCAAGTTGAATCATTCCAGGTTGATCTGGCAAGAACTTAAAACTGCCTTTCACTTTATTTTCAGTGTTCGCAGGTTTACCTAAAAACTCTTGGCTGAGTTCATAGCTCTTATCAAGTTTAAGTTCAAGTTCGGTTTCAATTCCTTTGCAATCATGGCAAGGTAGAATCCCTTTATACTCACCTGCCCAATCAAGTGCATTTTCGGTGTTATCACCTGTGGCAATCGGACTTTCTGAGGCAGCGTCTGTATTCGCAATGACATTATTATCTGGTGGTGTAGCGGTTTCAGATTCATTGCTGGTCTTTGAACATGCCGTTAGGGTTGCACTGACTATACAGAGAGCGAGGATTAGTTTTTTCATGAGATTTATACACCGTACGTACCCAATATAATGCTAAGCGTGGCTTTTATTGCTCAAGAAAAATAGCCTATTCATGTTAACAATTGTGTGTTTGGTTAATAGATTAAAACGGACATTTGATTTTTTAAAATTCGTAAATGGAGAAATATTGGTGATTTACCTAAAAGTGAACGCTAAAGGACATTTATATATTAATTGGTGAATAACTAAACAATATAGGCTTTTATAATTATTTTGCGTTGTTAAACTCTGCGGCATAGAAAAAACTTTCGGTGCAAATTGTGTTTGAAAAAACAGCGGAAAAAAGTCTGAACTTAATGGGGTGGCAAATTGATAACCATTGGGATTTAAATATCGACCAATGTGTCATGATTGCAGCGCCACATACCAGTAATTGGGATGCACTTTATGCACGCCTTGCCCTGAAAGCTTTAGGGGTAAATGTTCGCATCACGATTAAAGACAGTTATATGAAGTTCCCGTTTGGGCCTTTTGTACGTGCCATGGGCGGAATTGGTATTAATCGTCGTCCAAAACAAGATGGTGAAGCACGTCAAAGTATGGTTGAGCTGATGGCTGACTTATTTAAGCAACATCCGAAATTAGTCATGTTGGTAACGCCTGAAGGGACGCGCGCCAAACAAGAGAAGTGGAAAACCGGTTTTTATCATGTTGCCATGCAAGCAGGTGTGCCGATTGCTTTAGCCTATATGGACTATGCGCAGAAAAAAACGGGTGTGGGTAAAATTGTTTATCCTACAGGCGATTATGAAAAAGATATGGCTGAAATCATGGATTTTTACGCGCAAATTCATGCCAAATTTCCTGAAAAATTCAGTGTCGATACACGCTATCATTAATCTAACAATCCAATAAAAAAGGACAGTATTGGCTGTCCTTTTTACGTTTAGATGATTCTGTTTAGATTTTTATGTTGATTTTAATCATTAAAGTCGGGATGAATACCGCCCAGATTTTGACATGCCGCCTTATAAATAATGTATTGCTGGTCAACCACATCGATGAGCGGAATACGAAATAACTTTTCGCCTTGCTTATAGCTATCGATATAAGACACGACTTTTTGTTTGCTTGATGCTAGTTTTTCTTCATGGAAAGTTGTAATCGAGCTATGAGTCATATGTGAACTTTCAATATTATTGCATTGAAAATGGGAGAGTAGTTTTTCAGCTTTTTTAATTTCGCTGGACGTGCCAAACATACAGCCGCTAAGCAGAGTCACACCTGCAAGCAGGATGAACTTTTTCATGGTTTTATTTTAAGCAAAATTATGAGGTACAATATTCTATTAATTTTCGACAAAAAAATTAATCACTTTTTTACCATTTGGCTAATTTTTATTTAAATGTGAACTGTGTCATTGTTACAAGATGTGAATGTCTAACTGAAAAGGCTTTTTGTTAGAACAATTTGGACAAATATCTTTAGGTTTGGAGTCATCAGGTTAAGATACTCATCGTCACCAAGAAGCAGCCTGAAGAGAATAGAAGACCTAATACAATATGTTTAAATTGGCGTTCTGAAATGCGATAAAAAAGTTTGGCACCAAAAATCACTGGAAAAGCCATTATCACCAAAAGCACGGCTAAATAGGGGAGATGTTCACGATGGATGATCCCTTGTAGCAGATAGCTAATGAGTGTGACGAGCTGAATGGCTAAATTGAAATGTCGCAAAATATAGCGTTGTTCTGCTTTGGGTGTATTTTTCAGCATGAGCCATGCAGAGGGTAATGCACCACAAAAGCCTCCAAGACCACCCAAGATTCCAGCAATATATCCGATACTAGAATCCGCCCATTTCCCTGTCTTTTGGATGAATGAAAATTTTGGATTAAAAAATAAAATTGGGCACCAAAACATTAAAAAAGCGCCCAAAACCAATTTAAATGTATCTGGATTAATGCTGTCTAATAAATAGGTACCTAGCGGCACACCTAAAATTCCTGCAATTAAATAGGTATAAATGATTTTTTTATTGATCGGAATGCTTTTGCGTTCTGATGATAATGAAATGAAGTGGCTATAAATTGAAGCGCAGACGACCAAGGGTGCTGCTATTTGCGGGGGAAGTATCCAAACCCAAAATGACATTGCGATAAGGGCGAATGCAAACCCTGTTAATCCTTGTACGAATCCCGCAAAGATGGCACCAAGAATAAAAATCAGCCAAGTCATTAAATTACAGCTTTGAAATACGTGGCGCTATTGTAGTGAATTTTTCTATATAAATGTGGCTGACTGAGTAAATGTAGCAAAATTGGACATCAAATCATAAATAGAACATGAATATTTAAATACAGCAGATGTACACAGACTTCCAATTAAATTCATTTCGATAAGTGAAAATGCTCTTCATCAAAGAGGAGTGCTACACATGCTTAAACAAGTTGCTTTGCTATCTGTGGTTGCAATTACATTTACAGGGTGTGTCGTGGCGCCATTTGATGATGGCCGATACCATTCGAATCAATATGGCTATGCAAATCAATATGGTTATTCAGGTCAACATGGTGGTACATACGGACAGCGCTATGACTCAAGTCAGCGTTATGACCGCTCATATGGTCGAGTGAATAGCCCGCAACATCGACCAAACTCACCACGACCGAATTCGAATAACCGTCCAGACAATATATATAAACCAAATGCGCATAAACCGAATGTACACAATTCTTCATCCCAGCATCCGTCAAATGTGCAGCGTCCAAGCTCAAAGCCTCAGACTTCGGCTAAACCCAATACAAGCAAGCCCCAGCAGCAAAAACCACAGCAACAACGTCCAAAAGTGACGCCCGTGGATAAAGCTAAAACCACAGGTGGATTTAACAGCCAGCGTCCACTTCGACCACAGGTTTAATGATTTTCAAGTAATAAAAAAGGACGCGTTGGCGTCCTTTCTTATTGTCTGCATTTGCATTAAGCCTTTTTATATAAGCCTGCACGCACAGTTCCAGCTTTGGTTTGTTTAATTTGCTGCCAACTGCTCGGGAGTTTTAACTGGGCAAGATCACGGTCAGCTTCGATATAAATTAAACCATTGTCTGAAATGCAGGGATCGACCAATTCAGCAAGTTCTTGCCATAAATCAAGACTATAAGGGGGGTCTAAGAAAATCAGATCAAATTGGTCTTTCAAGTTAGGAATGGCTTGTTGTGCCGTCATGTTTTTGAGTTGTACGCGTTGTTTACTGACTCTTAAAAGTTCTAAATTGTCCATGAGAAACTTCGCTTGGGTGCGATCAGGTTCAATTAAAACGGCTTCTGCTGCGCCACGTGAGAGTGCTTCAAACGACAAAGCACCTGAACCTGTACAAAGGTCGAGAACTTTGGCATTTTGAACATCCCACATGAGCCAGTTAAATAATGTCTCGCGCACACGGTCAGGTGTAGGGCGTAAACCATCAATACTGGCAAAAGGCAGTTGACGGCGTTTCCATTCACCCCCAATGATTCTTAATTGATTTTTCATGAATTATTCCTCATCGCTTGCATGTGCTGCACTGGCAGCACGAGGTGGGGTATTTGCAGTATTCGGTTGTTGAGTGGCACTGTTGTTCTGCTGAGCTGTTGGGCTCGCATTTGGATCGGCTGATAAAATATTTGAGCCGCTTGGTAACTCACTCGGTTTTAGACCCGCAGTCATGAGACCACCGCTAATTTGATGGCCTGCAGGACGAATTGGATTCTTTTTACGTGTTAATAACCAGTAGTCAAACATTGGTTTAGCAATTTGAGCAGCAGAACCACCGTGACGACCATTTTCCCAAACGACTGCAATCGCAATTTCAGGTTTTTCCGCAGGGGCAAAACCAACAAATAAACCATGGTCAAGCTGACGCTCTGTCAATAAGGACTCGTTATAGCGTTTACCTTGGGCAATACTTTTAACCTGTGCAGTCCCTGTTTTACCTGCTATTTGATACATTGGGGTACGAATACCACGACCGGTCCCTGTTTGAACCACATCAATCATGGCATCACGCATTTTAATCCAATCATCTGGCTTACCATTAAATTGAATGCGACCATTCGGGGCGTTATGGACTTTATGAACCTTTGCGCCTTTACTTTCACGCAAAACGTGAGGTGTAACATGTGAGCCTTGATTGGCGGTAATAGCAGTCGCCATCGCCAGTTGTAAAGGTGTTGCAGTAAATGCACCCTGACCAATACTGACGGAAATCGTTTCACCTTTGAGCCAATTGGACTTCCGTGTGCGGAGCTTCCATTCAGGATTTGGATATAGCCCCGTACTTTCACTTGGTAAATCTACACCGGTTTTTTCACCGAAGCCAAACTGACGCATCCAAGTATTCATTTTTTCAATGCCCATACGATAGGACAAGACATAGAAATAGGTATCGCAGGAAATGACTTGAGCTTTGTGTAAATTAACTGAGCCATGACCAGTTTTTTTGTGGTCACGGAAACGATGGCTGTCACCCGGAAGCGTGAAATAGCCCGGATCGGAAATGGCTGTACTCCAATCCACTAGACCATAATGAATACCACCTAGACCAAACATTGGCTTAATCGTTGAACCCGGTGGATAAGCCCCTTGCACAGCACGGTTATATAAAGGCTGATCAAGGCTATCACGTAGTTCAGAATAATCTTTGCTGCTAATGCCAGTAACAAATAAATTGGGGTTAAAACTAGGACTGGACACAAGAGCAAGAATTTCCCCAGTACGTGGGTCAATCGCCACAATTGCACCACGTCGATCTGCAAGCTGCTCTGAAGCGACCATTTGCAGTCCATAATCTAGGGATAAATATAAGTCATTACCACGAATCGGATCTTTACGACCTAGATGTCGTAACACATTACCAAAGGCATCGGCTTCAACCGACTCATTTCCCGGCATACCATGTAAAAGTTCTTCGTATGATTTTTCAACGCCAATTTTACCGATCAGGTTTGAGCCAGCGTATAAATCTTTATCAATCGTTTTTAGTTCTTTGTCATTAATACGACCTACGTAGCCAATCACATGGGCAAACAGTTCACCATGTGGATAGTAGCGAGTCATTTGGGTCTCTATATTGACACCCGGGAATTGATATTTCACCTCACTAAAACGGGCGATATCATTTTCATTTAAATTCAGTTTAATCGAAACGCGTTCAGTCTTTTTAGAGGTTTTAATCCGACTTTTGAAACGTTCGATGTCTTCATCAGTCAGTTCTAACAGAGGCGTTAGGCGCTCTACCGTATCATCAATGTCTTCAACATCCGCACGGCTCATGGTTGCTGAGAAAACCGGATAATTATCGGCTAATAATACACCATTACGGTCATAGATATAACCACGAGAAGGTGCAAGCGGTTGCAATCGAATTCGGTTTTGATCTGCCGCAGTCGAAAAGGTCTCATAACTCTTGATTTGCAAATATGCATAACGTGCCACAAGCAACAGCATAAAGAAGGAGACAATCCCTATCGAAATCACCACGCGATTACGATAAATCCGCTTTTCTTGCTGGACATTTTTTAAAGGATAATGCTGCTTCATACGCGATCGACTTAAAGACTGAGAGCTAAAATAACGGAAGAGGCATATTCTAGCGCAACTGACATTTTTTTGATAAATAAAAACGACTCTGCTGTGATTGCAGTCTATATTTTGACTTTGCAGACATGAAAAATATGGGGCTTTGTGTATAACAGTTCATATTATTCTGCTAAAGTCGAAACGTATAAAAAAGGAATATTCCAAAAATAATACTAAGGAAGTTTGTGAAAACAATGAATAAATTATATCCATTGCTTGCATTTATGATGCTCGGAAGCATCGCACATGCCAATGACAATTCATTTTTACCTGAGGCAAAGTTAACAGGTAAGGGTTATCAACCATGGAATGTTGGAGCAGGTTTTACTCAAAAAATTATTCACGTGAATGGTGAGTGGGTAAACCCATATGGCATTGCCTATGCAAAAGCTGGTGTTTTCTTGAACGATGATAAAACACCTGGTGGGCAAGTCGGCTTTCGTTACCCAGTTCATTTCACTGGTAAAGATAAAAATGGTTATTATATCGGAGCTTATGCGGGCCACATCGACTCCAAGAAAGTAGATGGTGAAGATGAAGCGCGTTTAGGTGGTGGTATCGATCTTGCTTATGTGATGTTGAGTGCCGAGCGTATTAGTACGTTTAGTGTAGGCTTGGGTGCGGGTGAAAAATTAGAAGACAAATCAGGTAATGTGATTGTGGAAACCGAACCGAGACTACAAATCTCATATACTTTAAGTTTCGGTTTGTAGTGAAAATAATCAACTTTATTTTATAACCGCACTCACTGAATAAAATTAAATATGGAAGTTATGCATGCTTGAGTACGTTAACGAATTGTGGCAAACCTTTTTGCAACGTCCCGATTTTTGGGCTGTGCTGAGTATTATCCCTGTTACCGCATTCGTTACCTGGGCACACGTTTGGATGGCACTGAAAATGGTGTTTTACCCGATTAATTTCTGGGGATTCCATTTAGGTCCATTACCCGTGGGATGGCAGGGGATTGTGCCAAGAAAAGCTGGACGTATTTCTGGCATTATTACTGATAATACATTGTCTAAATTGGGTTCCTTGCGCGAGTTTTTGGATGCAATGGATCCTGAGGACATGGCGCGCATCATTGGTGAACAAGTTGGCTTTGAGCTTGAACATTTGATTGATGAAGTCATGCTAGACCGAAATGCGGTGCTTTGGGAAAACCTACCGTATTCGATTAAACGTCGTATTTATGCCCAAGCACACAAACAGCTGCCAAATACCTTAAAAGAACTCGTGACCGAACTGACCATGAACGTAGAGTCACTTGTTGATATGCGTGAAATGGTGGTGAGCCAAATGGAAGCGGATCGTCTCTTGATGGTGCGTATGTTCCTTAAAGTTGGCCAAAAAGAAATCAACTTTATTTGGCATATCAGTGCCTTGATTGGGATGTTCTTTGGTATCTTCCAGATGATCGTTTGGTTTGTGGTGCCTTGGCATTGGACGGTTCCATTTTGGGCAGCAATCTGGGGCTTTTTGACCAACTGGATTGCCATTTGGATGGTATTTAATCCTATTGAGCCGCACCCCGTAAAGTATTTACAATTATTTGAATTAACTAAAGATCGTAAATTTCCTTGGATTAAACCTGTGATTCCACGTATTGGAACGTACAATGTTCAAGGGGCGTTTATGAAACGCCAAGAGGAAGTTTCGGATGTATTCGCAAGTGTAGTCACAGAAGACCTAATTACGTTAAAATCCATCATGACCGAAATGATGTATGGCGGGAAGAAAGATAAGACCCGTCGCATTGTGAAACGTCATATTAATGAAATTATGGAATCTCCACTGGTTCGTACCTCATTACAGTTGTCTTTAGGTCCAAAAGAGTACGCAAAACTCAAGACAGACTTGATCGATCGCTCAATTGAAATTACGATGGTGCCTGTATGCGACCCTGCGTTTAATGCGAGCCGTGCACAGAAAATCTTTCAAATGTTTAGAGACCGTATTCGTGAGCTAACACCGAAAGAATTTCAAAATCTATTACGTCCTGCATTTCAGGAAGACGAATGGATTTTAATTGTCTTGGGTGGTGTAACCGGTTTTATCGCGGGTACAATACATTTGTTTGTGGCTTTCTTATAATTAGATGCTGGAAGATGATCTGAATCTTGGGTTTAGATCACTACATAGCGTCATATACAATGTTTAAAATGAGGATGTTTTTTTATGCGCATTATATTACTCGGACCACCTGGAGCAGGTAAAGGGACACAAGCTCAGTTGATCTGTAAGCGCTACGATATCCCACAAATTTCAACCGGTGATATGCTCCGTGCTGCGATTCGTGAAGGTACTGAATTAGGTCTACAAGCTAAAAGCGTCATGGACAATGGCGGCCTTGTATCTGATGAGCTTATTATTGGTCTTGTAAAAGAACGCATTGCTCAACCTGACTGTGTCAACGGCTGCATTTTCGACGGTTTCCCACGTACGATTCCACAAGCTGAAGCGCTTGAAAACGAAGGTATCAGCATCGATCACGTAATTGAAATCGATGTACCTGACGAAGAAATCGTTCAACGTTTATCTGGTCGTCGTCAACACCCTGCATCTGGTCGTGTATATCACACCGTTTACAACCCACCAAAAGTGGAAGGTAAAGATGACGAAACTGGTGAAGACCTTGTTCAACGTCCGGATGACCAAGAAGCAACAATTCGTAAGCGTTTAGGTTCTTACCACGCTGAAACTGAGCAATTAGTTGGTTTTTACCAAGGTCGTGCAGCTTCTGGCGAAAACGCACCGACTTATGACAAATTAAATGGTCTTCGTCCAATCGATCAAGTTCAAACTGATTTGTTCGCGATTTTAGATCAGTCTAAATAATTCAGCTTTTTTGAATTTTTGACATTCAAAGAGTCCTACTGCATAGTGGGACTCTTTTTTTATGTGGCTTTTAGGGCGAATCTGTTATGAAATTTGCTTTGGTTATAATGGTCATCATCGCTGTAGCGGTGTTATTGGGCTTATTATTTGTCAGCTTTAAAATGTTGCGTAAGGTGCAAGTGGAAGAAGCAGAGCAAGCTAAACTGAGCCCGAAGCAATATCGCTTACATCCAAAGCTGCAGCAAGAGCTTGATAAAAAACAAAAAGAAAAAGATAAAAATTAAGCATCAACTCGATCAATTGATTTATACAAATTCCATCTACCCCGAAATTGAAGAGATTAATCCTCAATTTGGGTGGTTTTAATCGGTCTTAATGCGCCAAAGTCAAAACGGTCAGGCCAATTACATACATCAGACACGATACATTCATCACATTTGGGTTTGCGGGCAATACAGGTATAACGCCCATGCAGAATCAACCAATGATGTGAATCAACAATAAACTCTTTGGGGATGACTTTGACGAGTCGGTGTTCGACTTCCAAAACATTTTTGCCGACAGCCAATCCTGTACGATTACCTAAACGAAAAATATGCGTATCGACTGCCATGGTCGGTTGTCCAAAAGCAGTATTCAGCACCACATTTGCAGTTTTACGACCGACACCGGGTAAGGCTTCCAAATCTGCACGATTATTCGGAACGATACTGTTGTGCTTCTCAATGAGCATCTTGCAGGCTTTAATGACATTTTCCGCTTTTGAGTTATACAGGCCAATGGTCTTGATATATTCCTTCAGTCCGTCAACACCTAACGCATAAATAGCTTCAGGAGTATTTGCTACTGGAAAAAGTTTATCTGTGGCTTTGTTGACACTGACATCTGTGGCCTGAGCAGATAGGGTAACAGCCACTAAAAGTTCAAATGGACTACTATAATTGAGTTCAGTTTTCGGGTTGGGGCGTTGCTCACGTAAGCGTTCAAAAAAAGTTTGAATTTGCTTCTTAGTCATGTTTTTAACCGCCATGATTAAGCCCCTTGCAGTTGTGTTAATTGTTGCGTGAGCGTATGGAGTAACTCACGTTTTTTTGCATCGTCTCGAACACTCAGTTGTTTTTCTAATTTCTTAATTTGTGTTCGAATTTTAGCAAGTTCAATGGTGGTTTTTGCATCGAGTTGAACGACTGGCGTAGCAGGTTTTTCCACGACTTCAATGACCGGTACCGAGTCTGTCTGGGTCGAAAATTGGGCAAAAAGTTCCGTGTCAATTTCAGCACGTACGACTGGGCCTTTACGATGAATTCTGCGCTTTTCCTCACGTTGAATATGTGCATAGTAGCGGCGACGTAAATCATTCTGTTCTGCGATTCGAGCGGCTTCAGATGGCACTTGATCAAGCTCTTCGACAAGGTCGATACAATCCACTGGACAAGGTGGAATGCAGAGTTCGCAGCCCGTACATAAATCCGTCAAGACGGTATGCATCAATTTGCCTGAGCCAACAATGGCATCAACAGGGCAGGCACTAATACATTTGGTACAACCTATACATTCATCCTCACGAATCACAGCTTTAACCCGTTGCGGGCGTCCATCACTTTGGATTGGCCAAACGCTGGCTTCTGCTGTTAAGTGTGGACGATTTAATAACGCTGCTAGTGAATCTGCCACAGGTTGACCACCGGGTATACATTTATTGGCTTCTTCTCCTTCACTGATGGCTTTGGCATAGGGTAAGCAGCCGTCTCGGTGTCCACAAAGTCCACATTGAGTTTGTGGCAATAGGGCATCAATTTGTTGGATGAGGGAAATTTCAGAAGTCATGGGTAGTCGCGAGTACAAATGAAGGCAGAGAAAAACCAAAGAGGACGTTGAATTCTAGCATGTTTCAGTATGAATTGCTGTGCGCAAAAATGGGTCTATAGATGCATCATAAATGAGCAAAATAATTCATTAAAATATTCCTAAAAGTAATAATATTTATAACTAAAATATCTGAGTAATCAATTTAAATCGCTGTTCTTTAAAGAATTTAAAGATTTTTTAAAAAAACTATTGCTGATTAGTTACAAAAGATATTTAATATTTTGCGCCAAAATATATCTTTGATCAAAATTGTGATCAATTTTGATCCATACATCTGCTGAGGATTAAGTGTTGAAATATAACAGCCTTAACGACTTCCTAGACTACGTTAAAACACGTGATGAACATCAACCTGAATTTCTTCAAGCTGTTGAAGAAGTGATGACGAGCCTTTGGCCATTCATCGAAAAGAACCCACAATATGCTGACTACGGTTTGCTAGAACGTCTTGTTGAGCCTGAGCGTGCAATTCAGTTCCGTGTTTCATGGGTAGATGACAAAGGTCAAACTCAAGTTAACCGTGCTTTCCGTGTTCAATACAACTCAGCAATTGGTCCATTTAAAGGTGGTATGCGTTTCCACCCATCAGTGAACCTTTCAATTCTTAAATTCTTAGGTTTTGAACAAACTTTCAAAAATGCCTTAACTACACTTCCTATGGGTGGTGGTAAAGGTGGTTCAGATTTTGACCCTAAAGGTAAATCTGAAGGCGAAATCATGCGTTTCTGTCAAGCATTAATGATCGAATTATACCGTCATCTTGGTTCTAACACTGACATCCCTGCGGGCGACATCGGTGTAGGTGGCCGTGAAGTGGGCTACATGGCTGGTATGATGAAAAAATTAAGCAACGACACAGCATGTGTGTTCACTGGTAAAGGTTTAACTTTCGGTGGTTCACTTGCACGTCCTGAAGCAACAGGTTACGGTACTGTGTATTTCGCTGAGGAAATGCTAAAAACTCGTGGCGATAGCTTTAAAGATAAAGTTGTAACGATTTCGGGTTCTGGTAACGTTGCACAATACGCTGCTGAAAAAGCAATGTACTTGGGTGCGAAAGTGGTTTCACTTTCAGACTCAGCAGGTACTGTATACGTAAAAGACGGTTTCACAACTGAACTTCTTGCTGAAGTAATGGAATTGAAAAACGTTAAGCGTGGCCGTATTTCTGAATTTGCATCTAAGCACGGTTTTGAATATTTAGAAGGTCAACGCCCTTGGTCAATCAAATGTGATATCGCGCTGCCATGTGCAACTCAAAATGAATTAGATGAAGCTGATGCTGAAGCTCTTCTTGCTAATGGCGTAATCTGTGTTGCTGAAGGCGCAAACATGCCATCTACTTTGGCTGCAGTTGAGAAATTCGTTGAAGCGAAAATTCTTTATGCACCAGGTAAAGCATCGAATGCGGGTGGTGTTGCAACTTCTGGTCTTGAAATGTCTCAAAACGCAATTCGTTTGGGTTGGACTTTCGAAGAAGTTGACGAGCGTCTACACGCGATCATGAAAGAAATTCACCGCAACTGCGTGAAATACGGTACTGAAGAAGATGGTACTGTGAACTACGTAAATGGTGCGAACATTGCAGGTTTCGTAAAAGTTGCTGACGCAATGCTTGCTCAAGGCGTTTACTAAGTTCTCCGTAAGTTGAACTGAAAACCGAGGCTTCTGCCTCGGTTTTTTATGGCTTAATGTTTTGGAATATATTGAATTGTTAATTAGTGCTCATCAGGGTAAGTTGGATTTCGCTATCCATAACACTGAAGTGAAAATTTAAGGGTTGGTCGAGCAAACGTTTAATATGAAGCCCTAGCTGATGTAACTGTGTGCAGAACGTCAGAGTACTCCCTATATCTCCGGTAAAACGCAAAGTATGCTTTTCAACAACATAATTGCGGCCAATGCGATTACAGCCTCTAAAAAAATGTCATACGGACATTGTTGAATGTGAGAGTTATTTGGGCGGGTAGAGCCTTATTCTCTACGAGAACCCACGTCTTTTGAGTTAATTGTTCTGCTTCAAAATCACGTAAATTAGCAATTCGCTGTATGCCTTTAAAAATATAGGTCTGTTGATTATTATTCATCACGATTAATTCAGGCAGGGCATTTTGCTTTTGAAGTAGCTTTAGATTTACATCGCGAAAGAGTTGATTGAACAGCACATCGTTATTTGATTGCTTTGAACAGCCGATCAGTGTTTGCAGCTGTGAAGATTCAGTCTTCAAATGCTGTTGATTTAAATGATAATGTTTAGAGATTAAATTGCATCCCGCATAAAGGTGTAGCTGTTGTGCGGAAAAGTTAATGAGAAAGGGTTGTCGGCTGTCAGTTGGATTATGTTGCCATGTATAGTGCTGTAAAACTTGATGAAATTGATCTGAAGCTGGGCTGATAAAAGTCTCGTGTTGAAGTTTGGGTTGCCATACGCTATTACTCTGACAGCCAAACAATCCGAATAAAATACTAAAATACAATAAATTTTTCATCGGTAGTCTAGATCCTAAAGCGTACTGTGGATATAAAAAAACCGAGGCGATGACCTCGGTTTTCTTATAGGCTGTAACTTACAACGTACCTTTTACAGCTTCACGTTCGACTGACATATCAAAAATATAGGCATATTTTGATTGGTCAGCAGCGGGGTTTTTACGTTCAAAACGTTTTACGCGAATAATTTGGCGTTCTGCAGGAGTGTGCTTAAAGCCTTCAATTTGATCGTAAAATAAAGTCCAGTCTTTATCAACTTGTGTTTTTAGGCCTTTTTCATCGTATTTCACTTCACGTACTTGCAAACAAGTTTGTGGAGCAACGCCTGTACATTGTTTAGTTTCAGGGCTGATTTCAAGGAAAATCGTTTCGCCTTGCGAGTTGTACTGAGTTTCAGGTGTTAATTTTCCAGTGAACACCAGTTTCTCACCTGTTGCAGAGATAATGGTTAACGTTGGATTTTGTGGATCTGTAGTATTTAAAACAAAAGGTGCTTTACGGTCACTAAAGAGTGAAGATGCAAGTCCTTCTTGTTTCATCGCATGATCAGGACACGCCATCATGGTAGATGCAATGTTGCCTGTTACAAGTGTATTGTGTTCCACTTTCCATTGGGTTGACATGCTATTACAGCTGGTTGAAATACCCAAAGTGCCATTTTCTAGAAAATTTAAAACCAAAGGTTTTGGCGCATTTTCAGTGGTGGTGCTCCATTGATATGAAGCTAAAGTTTTATCAGCATTTTGTTGTTGTAATACGCTCACGGCTAAATCTCCAGCTTTTTGGATATCGCTTGATTGACATGCTGCAAGGGCTAAAGGGAAGAGGGCGATCGCTAAATATTTTAATTTCATTACGCTAACTGTTCTAAGTGAATTTCAGCTTGTAGCATAACCCATTCATTTTAAAAAAATATGAATACATTCAGCTCAAATAAGTAGCAAAATGTATCCATAAATAATAATTTGTTAACTTATTAATATAAATTATGAATAAGTCAAACTATTTCGTTTTATTCACGTTTAATCAAAACGATAAATATCCATACCCAGTGAACCCATACTAAAGCTACTGTGAACAATAGAGAAGCGAGGGCCTGCACCCATCGCAAAGAAGATGGGTGCAAAATGTTCAATGGTCGGATGGTTACGTTGTACAAACGGGATATTTTGCCAATCGAGAACTGCATCAAAATCTTGATGAGTGAGCTTATTGACCACAAAATTACGGAATGTAGACGCCCACTCAGGCACGGTTGCTGCACGTCCATCCCAAGCCAATTCACGTAAGTTATGAGTAATACTGCCCGATCCAATCAACAGGATTTGCTTGTCACGTAAAGGTGCAAGCGTTTGTCCAATTTTATAGATCTCTTGCGCAGATATGGTCATCGGCAGTGATATTTCAATTACAGGAATGTCGGCATCAGGATACATATGCAATAACGGCATCCAAACGCCATGATCGCGTGGACGAGTGCTGTTGGCATGTGCCGATAATCCTGCATTGGCAAGCAAATGAAGGATTTCTTCTGCAAGCTCTGGGTTACCCGGTGCTGGATAACGAATATCATAAAGTTCCGCTGGGAAACCACGGAAGTCATGCCAAGTTTCAGGACGGGCACTGGTACTTACTTCTAGTGTGTTACTTTCCCAATGTGCTGACATGATAACAATGGCTTCAGGTTTTGGAAGATTCAGGCTTAAACGTTCCAACGCAGGACCGACTTGCTCAGGATTGATGGCAAGCATAGGTGAGCCATGGGAAATAAATAAACCTGGAAGTGTTTGTAAATTCATCGCGGTCGCCGCTGGTTGTTTAAAGGAATATGATGATCATGCACTAAATTATTCAGCGTAACAATTCGGATAATTTCAACGGTTTGTTTCATTGTTGCAACGCTGTAATTGCTGTAGATGCTGGAGTCAGTTCGGATTAACCCGCACGATGGTAAGGGTGATTATGATTAATACTCATTGCACGGTATAGCTGTTCGATGAGCATGACACGAACCATTGGATGCGGCAAAGTTAGTTTAGACAAAGACCAATGCCATGCTGCAGCTTTACGTACTGCTTCAGAATGTCCATCTGGCCCACCAATGGCTAAAACCACATCATTGCCTTCAAGCATCCAGCCTTTCATGGTTTCAGCTAGTTTTTCCGTACTGAACTCACGACCACCGACTTCTAAGGCGATTAGCACTTCATTCGATTTCATGGCATTTAAAATGCTGTCACCTTCAATTTGACGGTATTTTAAAATGTCGGCTTCTGAGTCGTTCTTGCCACGTTTAGCCATAGGCAGTTCAATGATCTGCGTTTGAACAAATGGCTGAATACGTTTGAAATAATCTTCAAAACCCGTCAGAACCCATGCTGGCATTTTTTGACCGATTGTCAGAATACGAATTTTCATACAGCGCCTGAAAGTATACAAAAGAGCATTATAACGGTTCGCTTGCGCTTTGTATGTTCAGACACAATTTGCAATTGAAATCGTGTTCTGCTTGCTGTTTAAATACGCAGCATAAACAGATTAGATCAAAGATGAAAATTGGAATAATAACAATGAAAAAAACATGGCAGGACGGTAAATTATTTTTGCTCAAGCAAGCAGTAATGCTTTCAATTTTTGGATGGTGTTCATTTGCGGCGTATGCCAACAATATTAGAACAGCTGAACCAGATAATTTAAAAGTCTATTTAGAGCAAATTATTGGTAATGAAGCTGAATATCGTAACTATAAGAATATTCAAGAGTTAAACCGGGTGTCTGCTTGGATTCGTGAGCAGATGCGTTTATTTGGTGTGAATTGTCGTTTTCAAACCTATACCGTAAACAGCCAACCATACCGTAATGTGGTCTGTCCCTTAAATGCAGGGCATAGCAACCGAGTGATCATTGGCGCGCACTACGATGTATTTGAGGAGCAGCATGGCGCCGATGATAATGCTTCTGGCGTTGCAGGTGTACTCGAAGCTGCTCGGATTCTTTCGGCTGAAAAAGCGCGTTTAAAACAAAATATTGAGTTTGTATTTTATACCCTCGAAGAACCACCATATTTTAGAACAGAGTCGATGGGCAGTTTTATTCACGCAAAATCGGTAGCAAAGGAAAAGGATAAAATTTCAGGTGTGTATATTCTGGAAATGATTGGTTATTTTGATCCCAAAGTCACTCAAGATTATCCAGTTGGACTGAAATGGATTTATCCATCTCATACGAATTTTATTGCATCGGTGGGGAATATTCAGTCTCGTGACTTAACCTCAACGTATTGTGCGGCGATGGAGTCTTTGAAGCAACTACAATGTGAGCGCTTGATTTCTCCTTCATTTATTCAGGGTGTGGATTTTTCAGACCATATGAATTATTGGCAATTTGATATGCCGGCGATGATGATCACTGATACGGCATTTTATCGTAATAAGCACTATCACACTGAGCAAGATACCCTGGATAAATTAAACTTAGACAAAATGGCTCAAGTG
Source organism: Acinetobacter sp. YH1901134 (assembly GCF_013416965.1). NCBI lineage: Bacteria > Pseudomonadati > Pseudomonadota > Gammaproteobacteria > Moraxellales > Moraxellaceae > Acinetobacter > Acinetobacter sp. YH1901134. The sequence continues at coordinate 187,204 of NZ_VPEW01000006.1, forward strand.
ATCGATGGTTTAGTAAAAACCATCTTAAATTTGAAATGAGTGTCTTTAAAAACATGACATAAAAAACGCAGCCCCGAAAGCCTGTGGACTGCGATAAAAGGTCATCTACCTGGAGATGTAGATGACCATCTTGTTCCAATGATCATCACGCGTTTACACGTGATTGGAACCAATAAAGAAACATACAGCGCGTATATCTCTCTACTATATATGTGGGATAGAGGGCGATATTTCAAGTAATAGCATTCAAATTTTGTAAGACTTTCTTATTGGCTATAATTGATCTTGATGTCGAATTTGAAATAGTAATCCAATCAAAAGTTGTAGCTGTTGTCTGGAGTCTTGTCATAGCGAAGGATTTGAATGAAATTTTTCGAATATGCAGTATGAAATAATGGATGTACAAAAGCCCTGTCGAAACAGGGCTTTTTTTCTTTTATTGCGAGTTGCTAGCGCTTAGTGACGAGCAGCTTTGCCACCTTCAGTTGCTTTGACAATCGGTGTCTTTGCAAGAGGTTTAGGCATATCAACCAAGGCTAGAGGTAAAATCTCATCAATCGATTTCACTGGTTTAATTTCTAGACCTTCTTTGACATTGTCTGGAATCTCAGTCAAGTCACGAACGTTATCTTGTGGGATAAAGACAAGCTTGATGCCACCACGGTGAGCAGCGAGAAGTTTCTCTTTTAAACCACCAATGCGCATTGCACGGCCACCAAGACTGGTTTCACCGGTCATCGCAATATCTGGACGAATCGCAATGCCTGTAAACGCTGAAACAAGTGCGGTAGTTAGGGCCAAACCAGCAGATGGACCATCTTTTGGTGTTGCACCTTCTGGTAAATGCACGTGTACATCTGTTTCTTCAAAGCGAATTGCTTCAATACCTAGTTCATCTGCACGGGTACGTACAACGGTCATCGCTGCTGTGATCGATTCTTTCATGACATCGCCAAGAGAACCGGTGGTAATGAACTTGCCTTTACCTTTCACTGCTGCAACTTCAATCGTCAGTAGTTCACCACCAACAGATGTCCAAGCCAAGCCGTTTACACGACCCACTTCAGCTTCTTCTTCGGCCATACCGAAGTCGAATTTGTGTGGACCTAAGTAGTCAGGAAGATTTTTCGAATTCACTTCAATTTGAAGATTTTTCGATTTCTTACTAACAGCTTCTTTCACGACTTTACGTGCAATTTTAGATACTTCACGTTCTAAGCTACGCACACCGGCTTCACGTGTATAACGTTGTACGATATCGCGAATGGCTTCTTCGTGAACGGTTAATTCTTTTGCACGTAGACCATTATTCTTGATGGCTTTTGGAACAAGGTAACGTTCAGCAATATTCACTTTTTCATCTTCGGTGTAACCCGGTAGACGAATCACTTCCATACGGTCAAGCAAAGCTTCTGGAATATTCATGCTGTTTGCAGTACAGATGAACATCACTTCAGAAAGGTCTAGATCAAGATCTAAGTAGTGATCATTGAACTTGCTGTTTTGTGATGGATCTAGGACTTCAAGCAATGCTGAAGCAGGGTCTCCACGGTAGTCTTGCGCCATTTTGTCAATTTCATCGAGTAAGAACAGAGGGTTCTTTACGCCAACCTTAGACAAAGATTGCACAATTTTACCTGGCATCGCACCAATATAAGTACGACGGTGACCACGGATTTCAGCTTCATCACGCACGCCGCCAAGCGCCATACGGACAAATTCACGACCAGTTGCTTTGGCAACAGATTCACCGAGTGAAGTTTTACCTACACCTGGAGGACCAACTAAGCACAGGATTGGGCCACGAAGTTTTTTTACACGTGATTGAACAGCAAGGTATTCCACAATGCGGTCTTTCACGTCGTCTAAACCATAGTGATCGGCATCAAGAATATCTTGAGCTTTCGCAAGGTTAATGCTGACTTTGCTGGCTTTGTTCCAAGGCGTATCTAAAATAACTTCTAGATAGTTACGCACGACAGCAGCTTCGCTCGAAGCAGGTTGCATTGCTTTTAGCTTACGGAACTCATTTTCAGCTTTCTTGCGTACATGTTCAGGTAAATCGGCTTCAGCTAGACGTTTTTCAATTTCTGCAACGTCATCCTCACCACCGCCATTCATGTCAGAAAGTTCGCGTTGAATGACCTTCATTTTTTCATTTAAGAAGTATTCACGCTGATTCTTTTCCATTTGGCGTTTTACAGAATCATGTAAGGTTTGCTCAATTTGCTGTTCTTCTGACTGTTGTAATAAATAGGTCATCAGCTCAGCTAAATGTGCTTCAAATTCATCATGCTCTAAGAACTTTTGTTTTACATCAATATTCAAAGGCACGCGTGTTGCTACAAAGAATAATAATTGTAGCAAATCATCAATTTTATTGGCTGCTGCAATCAATTCACGTGCGTTACGCAATTTTGCTTCTGCATATTGAGCAAATAAGGTGCGTAATTCTTCCACACGGTTATTCTGAGTTTCTGAGTCTACAGAAACCGTCATTGGGCTTAATGAATGCTCGGCAGTCAGGTAATTATCGGCATCGATAATTTTTTCTAACTTGGCACGATATAAGCCTTCAATCAGTACTTTTATACAGTTTTCATCATTCTCATGATTCACAACTTGCACAATCTTCGCGACAGTACCGTATTGATATAAATTGTCGTGATCAATTTCTTCTGTTAGCGAATCTTTTTGTGCAACTACGAATACAAGATTGTCACTGTCACGTGCGACATTGACTGCATTGATCGACTTTTCACGACCCACAAACAGTGCAATTTGCATGTGAGGATATACAACCACATCTCGTAGCGCTAAGAGCGGTAATACGCTCGGAATTGTAGTTTCCAAGCTTTCTTCATTCATAATAATCTCAGACATGGGCACTCCTAATGAGTGACAACGGTGTTGCCATGTTTTTTATAGTGATGTGTATTTTTTAAATTACAAGGGTCATGCCAATTAAAATGTGTAAAAAATGACTAAATATGTGATTTTTAAGTGTAACTCAGTGTCAAAAATATCAAATTAACGTTTGAAACTTAAAGTTTGAGATGGGCTAATAAATCCATCTAGCGGTTGATCCCATGCTTCTCGAACCAAAGAGTCTTGAATGAGTTGAAAATCATGGCCAAGTCCTAAACGGTATGGGGTAGAGTGGGCAGTCGCTAATGTTTTATCGTAGAAGCCACCCCCCATACCAATACGTGTGCCGTACTTGTCGCAAGCGAGTAAGGGCATGATTAAAAGGTCAAGGTGAGAAACATGCTTCCCGCGGCTTGCCATCGGTTCTTTCATACCGAGCGGGTGATGAGAAAAACGTTTACTAATATATTGATGACGTGAGATTTCAACCCAAACCAGTTGCTGATTCATGTTGCAAATCATGGGTAAATACACGTGTTTTTGATGTGCAAAACAGTAGTGGATGATCTTTTGAGTGTGAATTTCACCGAATGCATGTAAATACACGCCTATATGCTGACTGCTCTGAAAATGACTGAGTCTGACTAAACGCTGTAGGACTTGTTGTTCAGCTTGTCGTTGGGTCCATAGGTTTAGGCTACGACGCTGCTTGCGGAGTTGTTTACGAAGGCTGGTGGTGCTGAAAGTCATGATTCATTTCAAAGTAGCACAAAATTCTCAAGGCATTTTAACTCGTTCAAGCTTAAAAGTCCGAAAAAATAGGTTTTATCTTTTTTATATAAAGCGTTCCTTAAACACTAGTTAGCTTAAGGAACGCATACTTATTTAAGGTTTTTTTATACCAAGAATTTGCACATCAACACGGCGGTCTGCTTGTAAGCAAGCTTTTAAGGCATTTCGATCTTGCACATCAAAACAACCATTGGTTACAGGCTGAGTTTCACCTGCTGAAGCGAAACTTAATTTATCAGCAGCAATCCCTTGGTTCATTAAGTAATTTTTGACAGTTAGTGCACGTTGCAATGCAAGTTGCTGATTATATTTTTCACTGCCTAAACGGTCGGTATGTCCGGTAAGCTTAATCATATCAATACGTGCATATTGGTTATTAAGTTTAGTTGCTAGTTCATTCAAACTTGATTTACCAGCAGGAAGTAAATCGGTTAATTTGTCACCATTAAATTTAAATAAAGAATCGGCAGCTAAATTTATATTATCTAAACTCGGTTCAATTGGTTTTATCACATTATTTAGAGCATTTTCTCTAATCGGGCAATTATTAATCGTAGTGCCATCATTATTTAATATAATAGGTTTGCCATTATTATCAACTGTAAGTAATAAGTTATTCAAAAGTGAATTTTCGTTTACACAATAGCTAACTGAATAATTTTCACAAAGATTTGTACAATTTTTCACCTTAAATTGGTATTCACCTTCTTTTAAATAAAAATCAGCAGAATTATTAATATAAAAATCACCGGCTTTAAAGTCATCTATATAGAGCTTAGTTGCACATTTTTGGTTCTTAGCTTGATCATCTGCGCATAATTTTTCATCACGTTGAACATGTATTTTGTATACATCAATCATATTGTTTTGAAACAATAAATTATCTGGTTTTGCATATTTATTTACGCCAGGAAAAGTTGAACATGCGACAACTGAGCGTCCACAAGTTGAAGTGACTGTGACACCGAATGGTGACATCGTACAGACTTACCCTGATGACACCGATCCATCCACAATTACGCCTGACCAAATTACGGTTAAAGATCCAAATGGCAAAGACATTGTGGTTGAGTTTGGTACACCTGAGACTCAACCAGACGGTTCAATTACGGTAACGGGTAAAGTGCCAGAGGACGTTGAAGGCAAAGTTACGGTTAATGTACCAGAAGGTTCATATGAAGACACTTCGGGTAACCTGGGTCTACCAGGTACAGGCAACGAAAACATCAATATGGTTCCGCTTGTAGCAGAAGTGACGATTACACCAGACAGTAAGATCACTGTGATTTATCCGGATGATGTGGACCCTGACACGATTGAAAAAGACAAAATTGTTGTTGAAGGTCCAAATGGTCCAATCGAAGTACCATTTACACCTGCTGTGAAACAACCAGATGGCTCATATGTGGTGACTGGTGAAGTTCCTCTGGGTGTTGATGGTGACATTACAGTAACTGTCCCAACAGAAAGCTATGAAGATAAATCAGGTAATCCGGGTGAGGAAGTCGATAAAACTGTCCCAGTGGACAATATCGCTCCTGAAGTTGAAACAACCCAAGTGGTTACGACAGAAGATCAAAGTGTGACATTAACATGGGCGCATTTTGGTATTTCAGATGCAAATACAGCAAATGATCAGCTTGTTATTACGGTAACAAATCTGCCAAAAGACGGTGTATTGACAATCGTAGATGCTGCTGGGAATAAAACACCAATCATCGCGGGTCAAACACTATCTTATGCTGATATTAAGGTATGAAAATTTATGCTATTACAGAGAACGGGACTCGAGTATTGCTTGGAACTGCGGATACAAATGGCAATTTAAGTTTTGTCGCTGATGGCATGAGTATCGAAGGTTCAAGCTTAGGGGCGATTGCACCACCAAGTTTGGTTGTTACAGGTAATTCTTTACAGTTGAATGTGAAGCTTGAATCTGTTGCAACTGAAAAATCGAATGGTTCAACTGCAAGTTCAGAACTAGAGTTCGGTGTAATTTTGTATCCTGCTTCTGTAACAAACGTAGCACCTGAAATTGAAATTGAACCAGAAGTAGTCACTGTTGGTGCAGCTGTTGCCGGTCAAAAAATTGCTGCTTATGCTGCATCGGATGCAGATAATGATAGTCTGACTGTGACATTTACTAATGGCTCGACAGTTAGTGCCGACGGTTTCTATCAATTATCAGTGGCTGATCAATCTGTAACCTTAACTCAGAAAGGTGCGGATCAGCTAAATTCAGGTGCTGTATTGCCTTCGATAAGTCTTCAAGTTACTGATGGTAAAGTTACAACTCCTGTAACTGGCAATGCTGAACTCATTGAGTTAAAAGCAACATTAACAAGTGAAATTTCGGTATCAGGTGGAACTGGTGGTGGTGCGTCAAGTTCAGTGATTAACGTTCCAAACCTAGGTACGATTTATAAAGATGCACAAGGTAATTATGTTTCTGATGATCTTGTTGCGGGTGCGAAAATTGTAGATATTGCTGCACAGATGCAAGCTATTATCAATGATCCACAGTATGGTAATGATTTCAATAAAATTAACGATGCGCTAAGAATCTTTACTAATTTGAAAAGTGAAATTAACGTTTCTGAAATTATTATTATCAATTGGGAGAAAATTAACAAAGTTCTGACTCAGAATGAGCTTGGGCTTAATTTCTCAAATAGTTTCCCTAAAGACTTTGGAGGTCAAAAAGGTACTCCGAGTGATTGGATTGTATTTGATGAAGCGTATTCAGATGAAAAATATCCTGTCAATTCAATGGTTTTAAACAACTCTGATACAACCAACTATATTGATGGTTTTAACTTGAGTATTACGGGTGTCCAAAATGTAAGTGGTTTCCAAATTAATATGTTGGAAGGTGTGCTATTTGCGGATGGAACTCAAATTGCTAAGACAGGTGAGAAAAATCAAAATGGACAGGATCAACTTGGTGTAGTAGCTCCGGAAGCAGGCGTTCCAGAGAAAATTTTACAATTTACTTTACATGCAGAAGTTTTAAATGATGCAGAGGCAAATGTGAATGTAAATGGTGTGAAATTTAAATCTGCTGCTCTTGATGCTTTAGTTGATGCCAAAGTTTCGGTAAATGGTATATCAGTAAGCAAAGATTCAGATGGGTATTATACTTATCAAGGCACTTCAAGTAGTCAAGTTGAAGATTTTGTAGTGAAAGTTACAGTCCCTGAAACCTCAATTCAAGATGTAAATGTACTTACAACCCAGCTCGAAACAGAGTTAGGAAACAGTAACAATGTGCTTCCTATTCAGGAAACAGTGACTGCGACAGCATCGTTTGCGATGTTCTCATTAGAAAGTGAAAGTTTACTTATTGGTGATGATATTGTTTTCGACCTTCTTGCAGACGATAATTTGGGCGGTAATACATTAACAACAGTAAATGATTTTTCTATTGCTGACCAAATCGATATATCTTCATTACTTTCTGACGATGCAACTGAAGCAACTCTCGCAGAGTTTGTAACAGTAGCATATGATGAAGTGACTGAATCGGCTGTGATTTCAATTGACCGTGATGGCACATCAGGTACGGAATATGAATCACAAGATCTTGTAGTCTTGCTCAATCAAACGAGCAAAGTCGAACTAGATGACCTAATCAACAATAATCAAATTATTTACTAATAATTTGATGAACTAAAAAAGCACCTTCGGGTGCTTTTTTTTGCTTCCCAAAAAGTGAATGCAGATTGAAGACTTGGTTTTAATCAACAACTCATCGGAATTAAAACAAATACGCTATATCTACACTTGTATATTGAATAAGCTTTCTTTGCGCTTAAAAAGCGACACTTATCTAATGACGTAGCTCAAAAGGTATGCATAAAAACAAATCAATGGACAATAAAAATGAAAAAGAATCTCTGGATCAGGACACTTCTTTGTATGACGGTTGCGGTGTCGCCACTTACTTTCGCAGCGACAACCACTGCACCCGTTCCACCCAATAGCCAGCAAGCCTTTTTTGTGGGTAATAACTGGGATGGTACGGTTACAGTCATCAATCCTGCAAAAAACTATCAGAAAGTTGGTGTCATCAATATGGTGCCCGACAAAAAAGAACGGCTCACTGAAATTTACCTTAACCCAGTAAAATTGATCGCCTATAGCTATATTCGTAATACAGCAGGAGAGGGAAATGATCAATTGGTCGATGACATGTATTCCACACCAGATGGCAAATCGGTGGTTGCATCACGCCCAAGTTATGCAGATGTAGTCTCGATTAACATTGCAACGGGGAAAATCAATTGGCGCACACCCGTTGAAGGCTTCCGAGCAGACCATATGGCGGTTTCACCCGATGGACAGCAAGTTGCAGTATCAGCATCTTCGGGGAACGTCGTACATGTACTCGATATCAACACGGGCAAAGAATTAGGACGTTTTGCGACGGGCGATAAACCACATGAAAATATTTACTTTGATGGTGGCACAAAAATTCTTAACTCAGCCATAGGTAATGTGGAAACCTCAATGGATGCAGCGTGGCAGGATTTCACTAAAGGCAAACGCTATATCACCATTGCCGATGCTAATAATTTTAAAGTCTTAAAGAAAATTGATTTTCGTCCTGCATTGGATGCCTTTGGCCGTAAAGACCTATCGAACGCTGTGCGTCCAATTGTGTTTAGCAAAGACGAATCCAAAATCTATGCACAAGTCTCATTTTTTAATGGCTTGGTCGAATATGATCTCAATCAAGGCAAAGTCACACGCATTGCACAGCTTCCGGGAAGTGCAACTATTCCCTCTGATCGCACCAAATGGGTGAATGACTCACGCCATCATGGGCTTTCGATCAGTGGAGATGGTGAAAAACTATGTGTTGCAGGAACGATGGATGATTATGCCACCATCGTCGATCGTAAAACTTTGACCGCGGCGAAATTGATTGCTGCAGGCAAACCGTATTGGGCAACGCAAAGTCCAGATGGTAAGCGTTGTGTCATTTCTGAAAGTGCGACAGATGCAGTAACCGTGATTGATTTTGCAACAGGTGAAAAAGTCATCACAGTTCCAGTTGGCAATCACCCACAGCGTGTTCGTTTAGGTTATGCACCAGCAGGATGGGGCAGTCAGTAAAACAGTTTAAATCAAAAGAAAATGGAAAAATCAGAGTCAAATCGGCTCTGAATTTTTTAATTGAAGAACATTTAGAGATTGGATCATGTATAAGAAATGGATTGTTCTAGGCTTAATGGTTAGCTTAATTTTATTGTTGATGATTCAGTTTTTAAAACCAAAGCAGCAGGAGGTTCATGAACAGCTACCGTTAGATCAACAAAAAGTGTCTGAAACACGTTCAGAGCGAACTATAGAAAATGTATTGCAGCATTCAAGTTCTAATTCCAAACAATCAATACTCGACAGTGAAACGCACTCTGAGCTATTACAGCAACGTGAACAGGTATATCAACAATTTCAGCAAATAAACACGCTGATGAGTCAGGGACAGCAGCCGAATCAAAATCAAGTACTCGCTCTACTCGAGCAACAATATAACTTGGTTAAAAAAGGCGTCGTGAAATTGGATGAAGCCATTTCATCAATTCAATATTTACGACAAATTCTTCCTGAAATGGACAGAGCTTTGGATAGACAGCTAGCTAAACTGGAACAACTCAAAAAATGAATTAACTTGAATAAATAAACTTTTAAACTAACCAAACTTAAATGAAATAATTAAGGGGGAGAGCAAAAGTAGAGTGGCGCGGAAATAGAATAGTAAATTAAAAAAAATTGTTAAATCAAATGCTTATAATTTAAATAAGGATTTGGAAAATAAACACTCCGAAGATGCCGCTGCAAATGTCGTGACCCTGAACCCGATGAGTTCAAGGTGGACGCGACGTACACTCGCTGGGTTTCCCACTCGAGGAGGGCATACGCTCAGAATATACAGAACACATCCATAAGTTTAAGTATCGGCAGGGGATTAGACCTAGCTGGCGAACACCTCAGAGATGTGCTCAGTATAACGAATTCAGCGTTATTGGCAAATCACCAAACACTGACGAAGTGTTTAAAATGAAGCAATCGGGCAAAGTATAATCACTAAACCACCGATTAATCAGTCAATTCTTCCACTTGTTCCAAAATATTTTGCAACAAAAGTTCGCAGTTTGCATATTCTTGCAAACTCTTATTCATCGACAGAACTTCTTGCATTAACTCAAGTGCGACCATAATGATCAGTTTACTCGGTTCCATACGTGGCGCTTTACGACGGAATTCATCGTATTTGTCATTCAGTAATTGTGCTGCGCGTTCTAAATCGGCTTGTTGGTCAGAAGTCGTTGCTAAACGGAAACTATGACCTAGAACTTTTAAATCAACTGCAATTTGTTCACTCATGATCAAACTTCCTCATTACTTTCAGTCGGATGTGCCAGTTGTTGAATTTCTTGCGCATGTTGATCTTGAGCTGTACCTAAAATAGCTAAACGTTGAATAATCGCTTCAACTTTTGCTTTGGCATGTTCATTTTTTTGCAATAAACGTTCACGTTCTTGCTGCAAACCTTGAATTTCTTGTTGAGCATGACGCTGTTCATTTTGCATCTTTTCTTTAACGATACGTAGCTCATTACGTTCTGCCAAAATTTCTTGAAAACGATTTTTTAGATCAGTACAGCTTTTTTCAAGACGGCTATATCGGTCAGCCAAAGCAGTTGCATCAGTATTCAGCTGTTGAAGTTGAGCACGTGAATCAGTTAATTGCTCATTCAGCGTATCAATTTCTTCTTGTTTGGAGGTGATAATACCGTTCTTATGTACAATTTGAGCATGATGGTGCTCATCAGACGAGTTTTTCTCATCTTGTAGGGCATTATTTTCGCTTTCAAATTGCGCCAGTCGCTTTTTTAAAACGCTAATATGCGCTTGGAGACGCTGTAATTCTTTTAACATAACGTAGTCGCACAGTCTTGCAAACAAAGGTAATATATACGAAGTATAGAGATTGGATAAGCGAATGCAAGACGATATTTCAGGTTGGTCAGATTGGTCCCAGAATTTTTCTAAAATTGAAGAAATTTCAAGCCCAAGTGAGTTACATGGTCTACTCACTGGTATAGTTTGTGTGTCACAACCCCCGAGTCGTGAAGAGTGGCAACAAATTTTAGCAACGCTTGATGTAGCTGAATTAGACGAAGATGCGGTGGCATTGTTGACTGAAGAAGCAGAAGATGTAGCTCATTCACTTTCAGATGATGAACTCGACTATCTTCCTTTATTACCAGATGATGATCACTTGCTAGGTGAGCGTGTGCAAGCCTTGGCAGATTGGTGTGCAGGTGTTGTTCTTGGTTTTGGTTTGGCGGCAGGTCATCTGCGCACCAATGAACAAGAATTGATTGAGCATTTACAGGATGTCGCTTCAGTAGAATTTGAAGATTCAGATGATGATGAAGAAGGTGAAGAAAGCTATCAGGAATTATACGAATTTGTTCGTTTAATCCCAGTGAGCCTGTCTATGGGACGTACCAAAGTTGATGTTTCAGAAACACCGTTGCTACAACTGAGCGCTAAAAATTCATCGGCTCAAGTGGGTAATGTGGTTGAAATGTTCACCCCACATCGTCCAAGCTAAGGCATTAATTTTGCTTATATCTATGTGAGGTATTACGTGTTTTTATACATGCCTCACATAGATTAAGAGATTCATATTCAATTGAATCAAAATTTAAACAATATCAGCCAGCAGGTATAAGAAGTATTTAAATGAAGAAATTAACTCAAGCGGATTTTCAAGAACGTCGAGACATCCTTGCGGGTGAAATGGGACTACGTAGTATTGCAATTATTGCCACGAGCAAAGAAGCCATGCGTAATCGCGACGCAGATTATAAATTTCGAGCTGATAGTAGTTTCTTTTATTTAACAGGTTTTGCTGAACCTGAAGCGGTTGCAGTGATTGAAACTTTTGATACGGAAGAAGAAGGTTATAGCTACAGTTTATTCTGCCGTGAACGTGACCGTGAAATGGAAATTTGGAATGGCTACCGTGCGGGTGTAGATGGGGCAGTAGATGATTATGAAGCCGATGAAGCTTATGCAATTGATTTGCTTGATGAAGAAATTTTAGAAAAATTACAAAATAAAGATAAATTATTCTATCGAATAGGTCAGCAAGCTGATTTCGATGCACGTGTGGCGCAGTGGATTGCAACAGCGAGTGGTGAATCACGCAAAGGTGCGAGTGCGCCTGCACAAGTGATTCAGCTTGATCGTATTATTGATGAAATGCGTCTGCACAAGTCTGATGATGAACTTGAATTGATGCAGATTGCTTCGGATATTTCAGCAGAAGCGCATACTCGTGCCATGCAAACGGTTAAACCGGGCATGATGGAATATGCACTAGAAGCAGAACTGAATTATGTCTTTGGTAAAAATGGCTGTGTGCCTTCCTATAACAGCATTGTCGGCGGCGGTGAAAATGGCTGTATTTTGCACTATGTGGAAAATGACAAAGAACTCAAAGATGGTGATTTGGTACTGATTGATGCAGCATGTGAATATCAGCTGTATGCCTCAGACATTACCCGTACTTTCCCAGTCAACGGTAAATTCAGCCCTGAACAAAAAGCACTTTATAATATCGTACTTGATGCACAAATTGCGGCGATTGATGCGGTGCGTATCGGCAACTCTTATAAAGAACCACATAACGTTGCAGTGCGTATTTTAGTTCAAGGTTTATTGGATCTTGGCATTATGCAAGGAGATATTGACGAAATCATCGCAAAAGAAAGTTATCGCCAATTCTATATGCATGGTACGGGTCATTGGCTTGGTATGGATGTGCATGACGTCGGTTCATACAAACAAGACGGTGAATGGCGTGCCTATGAAGAAGGTATGGTTGTGACTGTTGAGCCTGGTCTTTATATTGCGCCAGATGATGAAACAGTGGATGTAAAATGGCGTGGTATCGGTATTCGTATTGAAGATGATGTGGCTGTAACTAAAGCAGGTCCACGTGTTTTAACAGCTGCAGTGGTGAAATCTGTAGAAGACATTGAAGTGCTGATGGCGAAAGCGAAAGCCGCTTAAGTTAATATAGTAATTAAAAAAGCCGGTCAGATGATCGGCTTTTTTTATCTACAAGCAGTCTTATAAATACTAGTCACATAGACAAGTGTAATTAACAATGGAGTTGATTTTATGATGTTAAGTTTTTACAAAAACTAGATATAAGTCTTTTTAAATTAATCGTATAAATTTTTTATTTTAATCATAATTATGGGCGTTAGAAAAGCTGGGGTGGTTATTCCCTTTAATGGCAATCAACAGAATATTGAAAGACTGATAAATGATTGGCTGGTTTATTTTGAAGAAAACTCAAAATCTGCATTAGATATAGAGTGGCTGACGGATCATATTGTTTGTATCAATAGTGCCGGATTAGCACATTTTGCTTTTACTGAACCTGAAAAATGGAGCAGTTTGCTGAGCAGTCAGTTGCCGATGAAATGGATGATCTTCTTTGATTTTGCAGACACAAATTCAAGCTATAGCTATGCGCTTTATAAAGAGGGTGCAGAAATCAGATGTGTCATTCAAGCGGAAGAAGAGGAACTTTACATGGATGGAGAAAGACAAGATTTTGAAAAGGAATGGTTAAACTTTTCAACAAGGTATTTATACGAATATGTTGAAAATGGCAAAGTTCAAAAAAAATGGACGACTGATTTAAACAGTTTAAAAGAAGAAATCAATGAAGATTTGGAAAGCTATTATCAGTATTATTATTTTAGCGAAAAGGATCATTTAATTTATCATACTCAATTGGTTCGGCAGTTATTGATTGAACTCTTTAAAAACTATGTCGGTTTTGAAATCTTTGATAGTGATTATAATCCAGTAAAGAAAATAAAGTTTAAGTATAACAATCAGCGTACTTATGATGATTATTTGAGTTTAGCCTCAAGAGGGGATATTGCAGCCCAAATTAAATTGGGTGAAATGTATGAAACGGGATGCGGCGTCGAAAAAAATGATGTTACAGCACAAGGATGGTATCAAAAAGCGGCTGATCAGGGGGATGATGCGGCGATGCTGAAGTTAGCGGTGCTGTTGTTCAGAAAACCATGTAAAACAGAGGTTCATATCGCTTTAGCTCTGCTGAATCAGTCAGTGGAAAAGGGAAATATAAACGCAAGAACGGCCCTTGCTGAAATATATGAAAAGGGCGAAATTCTTGATCAAGATTATAATCTAGCTATGAACTTGTACAAGCAATCGGCAAAACAAGGCTGTGCAATTGCTCCCTATAAAATTGGCTTAATGTATGAGCTAGGCAACGGCGCAGCTCAAGATTTTAAGATGGCGAAACGCTGGTATCACCAAGCGGCGAATGCTTTTAATCAAGATGCAGAAATTCGATTGCGGAAATTAATCCAGCATTTTAATGCTTAAGCCATTCATTTAAATTATTCCGTATTAAGGAGATCGTTTCTGTCATTTATGTTCTATATCTTTATCTATTGCTATGAAAATAAATTGAATGCATGAGCGCAATATTTTGACCAAATCATGGAAAATATTAAATAAATATAAAAAGCCGATCATTAGATCGGCTTTTTAACTTCATTCAAACATTAAGATTTTTGTAAAAAATCAGTCGCTAATTTTAAAAACTCTTCCGGTTTTTCATATACGGCCAAATGTCCTGTTGCCAGTTCAGCATATTCAGCATGTGAAATCAGATCTATAGCATATTTGACCAATACACTCGGGGGCATATAATCATAATTACAGCCATTCACTAATGTTTGTTTGTTGATTTTTTTTCGCTGGCTCAGTCATATCGGTATGAATCTACAACTCAGCTTGGTGGGTAAATCTTTCTCAATTATTGGTTTGCAGCGTATTTTCTAAGGTTTGCGCCATAGTATTTTCACACCATGCCAAGGTAAAGTTGGCGCTAAAACCTATTTGAATAATAGTGCTCGACATCGCTTTAGAGTTGCTCTGTACCTAACTCAAATTAAAGCTTGGTACGTGCATCAACTTTAGGATAAGGCGCCAATAACACAACAAAAATTACATATTCTGGATATTCTGCTGCGGAATATATCCAGAAAATGTTGTGTAATGAAAAGCTCATTAAACCGAATGGTGTAACATAATTGGTTTTTGCAGCTGCAATCACTTATTCAACTAATTGAGCAATGGCTAAAGGCAGATCATCAGGTAGTTAGCTTGATATCGTCCTTTTGAATGCATCAAAACATGACATGTTCAAATGACGCTGATTTACGCAAATGATGGCTCATACTGATGGACTCAGCCATTTTTATTGTGATTTTCTCTTTTTTAAAGATCAATATTTACGGTAAGAGATGATTAATTTTGTATTTAATCAGTGCAAATACCTGCAACTAATTTGTATTTCATTATAAAAAATCATGCCCTTGATGTAAGATAAAATTCATTACAGATTATATGTATTTCGAGTGAATGTCCTAAATTCGAATACTTGATAAAAAAGGAAACAAGCATGCAGCAAGATGTCATCATAGTTGGTGGTGGTATGGTCGGTTTAAGTCTGGCACTCATGTTGGCCAAAGACAAAATTGGCGTAAAACTTTTAGAAGCCATTAAATACCCCAATTATGATGATGCAAACCTTGAGCCTTATCACTCGAGTTTTGATGCACGAAACAGCGCCTTGTCACGCCGTACGGTGCAAATTTATCAAGAACTAGGCCTCTGGGATGCTTTGCAGGAACACGCCACACCTATTTTAGAAGTGAATATTACAGAGCAAGGCAGTTTTGGTAAGGCAAGACTCAAAGCAGAACAAGAAAAAGTCGAAAGCTTTGGACAAGTTATTGAAAATGCATGGTTAGGCCGTGTGCTGCTCACAGAAGTCAAAAAAGAACCGCTGATAGAATTAATTGATGGCGTGCAAGTGACCGCTCTGAATCAAGATGCTAATCATGCTTTTATCGAAGCACAGCGTGCTGAAGAACAGCTCAAACTACAATCTAAAATTGTGATTGCAGCAGATGGCCGTGATTCATTCTGCCGTAAAGCCTTAGGTATTGGCGCATCGGTGCATGATTATGACCAAGTGGCGATTGTCACTACAGTACAAACCTCTAAACCGCATGGTCATGTCGGTTTCGAGCGTTTTAGTCCGCTTGGTCCGCTAGCGCTGCTGCCACTTCCAGGTGAATACCGTCGCTCAGTGGTTTGGCCTGTTCCTAAAGGAACTGAAGGCGAGTGGATGGGGGATGAAAATGATCAGCACTTCTTAGATGCTTTACAAGAAACCTATGGTGACCGTGCAGGTAAATTCCAAAAAACTGGTAAACGTTTCAGCTTCCCATTGTCGCAAGTACTTGCAGAGAAACAAGCAGTTGGACGTGTAGTGCTCATGGGAAATGCAGCACATACCATTCATCCAGTGGCAGGTCAGGGCTTTAACTTGTGTATGCGCGATGCCTATGTACTACGCCGTTATTTAAAAGAGCAAGTTGAAAAAAATGCAGATCTGGGTGATGCAGCTATGTTGCTTGATTATGAAAAATCGCGCCTGACCGATCAGCAGCGGGTGATTAAATTCTGTGATTCAGTTGTTCGTGGTTTTAGCAACCAGAACCCATTTTTAAAATTGATTCGCAATACTGGATTAGTTGCCTTTGACACCATTCCGGGGATTAAGCCTTTGGTCGCGAATTATGCAATGGGGCTAAAAGCATGAGTTTAAATCATACAGATGTACTGGATGCCGTGATTGTCGGCGGCGGCTTGGTCGGTGGCTTAACGGCATTGTTATTGGCGCAGGGCGGTGTGCAGGCTACGGTATTGGATGCGGCACCTATTTTGGATGTAGAAAAAACCAAAAGTATTGCGAATCCTCGGGTTTTGGCACTTAGTCAAGCCACCATTCATCTACTCAAGACTGTGGGTGTTTGGGAAAAGCTTGCCCGTCAGCAGCCGTATACAGGCATGCAGGTGTGGAATAAAAATGGCTATGGAGAAATCAATTTTGGTCATGTTGCAGACCAAACACCATCAGTTGAGCAAGCTTTAGGTTCAATGGTTGAACCAAGCGTATTGAATTTAGCCATTCAAGAAAAAATGCTAGAACAACTCGAAGACTACCGAACCCAAGTCAAGGTCAGTCGTGTTGAGCGCGGCGTTGGTGTGTGGATCATTCACCTCGCAGATGGTACCCAGCTCAAAACAAAACTGGTGATAGGTGCAGATGGTGCAAACTCATTTGTCCGTGAGCAAGCTTTCATCGATCTAGATGTGCTGGACTACAAACAAGCCGGTGTGAGCTGTGCAATTAAAACCGCCCAACCGCATCAGCATGTAGCGCGTCAAATTTTCTTAGAAACAGGACCTTTGGCATTTTTGCCGATGGCGAGTCTGAAAAAAGAAGAAAGCGGTTATTGGCAATCCATTGTGTGGACCTTACCAGATGATTACGCCGATGAATATGTGGCTTTAAATGACACTGAGTTCACTCAATTATTGACACGTGAAAGCCATCACATGCTCGGCGAAGTCTTAGAAGCAACGCCACGTGCTAAATTTCCATTGAAGGCACGAGCTGCACAGCAATATGTTCATGATGGTCTAGCGCTGATTGGAGATGCTGCCCATGTGATTCATCCGCTTGCAGGACAAGGTGTGAATATTGGTTGTTTAGACGCAGCAGTGCTTTGCGATGTGCTTTTGACCGATAAAAAACGGGGTGTGTGGGCACATGAACAAAGTTTGAAGCGCTATGAACATCGTCGTAAAGGGCAAAACGATGCCATGATGCATAGTATGTCCGCGATTGGTTGGTTAGAAACCACAACTTTTTCTCCTGTGGTGTGGGCGCGAAACTTTGGTTTAAAACAAGTGGAAAATCAGACTGTTCTAAAAGATGCGTTTATGGCTCAAGCCAATGGTCTGAGTATTCTAAAAGATACAATCTACGCAGCTTAGGTCAAAGTCAGATATTTTTTAGACAGTCGTATAAACAAGGTTACGATTTTGATTAAAAAAGATACGATTTTTTGATTGTGGGTACTAGTCGAAATGCTCAGAGATTGCTAAATTTCTGTTAATTTAAAACCAGCCATTCGCTGGCAAACAGAAGTCATTCGCGGGGAGAACACAATGACTGATATGAATGATTATGATGATCCAGAAGATTCAGTAGTTGATGAAGATGAAGCACAAGCAGCTGAAAAAGGTGCAGGTGACGCAGCTGATTCTGCCTCTGATGGTGACACCTCTGAAGCTGAAACATTAACAGTGACAGCAAAACTAAAACAACGTCAGGCGCTTGAAGATGAAGTTGCTGCGTTCTTAGCGCGTGGTGGTCGTATTACCGAAGTCCCTCCAGACGAATCGGCAAAAGATTAAAAATGAAAAAACACCACGTCATGTGGTGTTTTTTTTGCTTCATTCGCTTGTGCGAGGCTGAAGGTCATTCATTTTTAAACTAAGCATGTTTAGTTATGACGTTGTGTAGTTATTTTAAGTCGTCTTTGGCTTCATATATTTACGACTGATCGCGTAAATAGGATAGAACACAAAATGCAGTAAAAGCAAAAACATACAATTAATAATAAATGCAGCAATATACGGCGGTGCATGCATGGCCGCCACAGCAGCGACAAAAGATTGAAAAAGTAATACCGCACTCAAAATGATATAAGCCCAATAACGATGCCTATCCCAAAATTGGCTCAGTTTCAGTAAATTACCGACTACAAAATAGAGGGAACAATATCCACAGACCATCGCAATCGCGCTATGATCGGCCGTTATTTGCTCGCCACTAATATAGTGCGGATAGGGTTGAATGCCAGTATAAATAATATGTGCAAGGACGGTGAGCCAAACCAGATTAAAGAGAATGAACATCAGCGGTTTTTTGACAGACAGATTTATGGACATGTTATAAGCAACTTTTTTCATTCTATTTAAATTATTGTATGGGATAGCTTATGGAACCCGTAGGTCCCATAAGCGGTTCAAATTAAAAATAAAAAAAATTAAGCTTAATCGTTCGCTTGGGTTAATTCTAAAGCACGTTGATAGGCCACTTTCTTTTTAATCCCAGTTAAATCTGCAGCCAACTGAGAGGCAGCTTTAACGGACAAATCTTGAAGTAAACGCGTCAGCAATTTGTCTAACTTTTCTTGCTCTAGGTCTTTTTCTTCGGTCGCACCACCAATTACCAAAACGATTTCGCCTTTTTGCTGATTGTGATCAGATTCGACAAAATGAACCAATTCACCCAACGACATTTTTTTAATGGTTTCAAATGTTTTGGTAATTTCACGTGCAAAGCCCACAGGACGATCTGCACCAAAGACATTCGACATATCTTTTAGGCAGTCCACAATACGGTGCGGCGCTTCATAAATAATCATGGTTTGAGTCTCGTCTTTCAGTTTTTCCAGTGCTAAAAGACGTTGTGACTGTTTAGAAGGTAAAAAGCCTTCGAAACTAAAACGGTCACTGGGTAGGCCGACAGCACTGAGAGCTGCAATGGCAGCACAGGCACCCGGCACAGGAATGACACGAATATTTTTTTCTTGTGCAGCACGAACCAGTTTAAAGCCAGGGTCACTGATTAATGGCGTGCCTGCATCACTGATCAGCGCCATATTTTCACCTTTTTCTAGGCGTTCAATGAGCTGGTCTATTTTGTTGCTTTCGTTATGGTCGTGACAAGCAGTTAAAGGCGTATTGATACTAAAATGTTTAAGTAATTGTGCGGAAGTTCGTGTATCCTCGGCGGCAATAATTTTAACCGACTTCAATACCTCAATTGCACGATAACTAATATCATCTAAGTGCCCGATTGGAGTTGCAACAACAAATAACTGAGCACTCATAGGTTTCTCCATGTTGGATAATAAGAACAAAATTTTGGGTCTTTGCCTTTTAAGCAGTCTGTTTACTGCTGCACAGGCAGACGTCTTGGTCATTCTACCTGAATCTGGCCCTATGGCGCGAGCCGCATCCAGTATTAAGCAAGGTTTCAATAGCGCATATCAATCGTCAGACTACAAAGTGCCCATTAAGTTTGTAGATTCAAATCAAAAGCAAATTGCAGCGATATTGAAGCAACAGGTCAATAAAAAAACTCAATTGGTGATTGGTCCTTTAGCACGTCAAGATGTAGAAGCACTTGTAAAAGCAAAGCCTAAAGTCCGCGTGTTGGCTTTAAATGAAACTACCAGCCAAATTCCAAATGTCTGGCAGTACAGTTTATCGAAACGTGATGATGCCTTAGCACTCCAAAAAGTCTTCGAAAAAGACAAATTAGCGCAAGTGCTTGTTCTACGTCAGCCTGCAACAGAGGCAGAACATGAATTACTACTCATGTCCTTAATTAGTCAAAGTTCAGTGCCGATACAAGTGGTTGAACAACTCCCAACGAAGCTGGACAAAAATCAAGGGGTGCTGTTGTTAGGCAATAATGAATGGATAAACAGTCAAACAAAACTGCCCAAAGCGAAACTATATAGCGTAGCCAATGCGATTGAGGCTACTAAGCCCATTCCTATAGGACTGAAATTTTGTGATGCACCTGCCTTACATGATGCACGTTGGCCTGACCTGATCCGAGCTTATGAGGAAAATCCAGTAGATATGCCATATCAACGTCTTTTAGCTTTTGGTGGGGACACATGGCATATCGCAAAACAATATTTGCAAGAACCGAAATTAAAAAGCATTGAGTTTCAGGGGCGAACAGGGCTAATCAAAATTAGTCAAAATAATATTCAGCGTGTTCCCCACTGCTATGAGCGAAGTAAAAAAGGCATCGTGGCAATCTCACTTTAGGGATGAAACGATGCAGCTAAACTTAGAGCAGATGAATTTGGGACAGATGAATCTGGGGCAGTGGGCAGAACGGCAAGCGCTGCGTTTGGTTGAGCAGCAAGGCTATGTACAGGTGCAACAGAATTATCATAGTCGTTATGGTGAAATTGATTTGATCGTTGCACGTGGTCAAGAATTGGTGTTTATTGAAGTTAAAGCCCGTTCGAATACCCGTTATGCTCAAGCCGTTGAAAGTATTTCTATTCACAAACAACGTAAGATGATGAAGACTGCGTTGCATTTTTTAAATGAACAGTCACATTTTCAAAATTATTATTGTCGCTTTGATGCAATTTGTTTTGATTTTTATCAGCACTTTGCAAAAACACTACAGCAAGACTTTTCTAAATACCCGTATCATCAGCAATGGATTGAAAATGCTTTTACTTTTGATCAAGAGTTGATTAATCTCTGATAAAACAAACTGTGTAAACGCATAGAAAAATACGTGTGGAAATTTGAGGAGTCGTGCTGAGTGGTTAAGCGTATTGCAATAACGATGCTTTGTGTCGCAAGTTTATCTGGCTGTGCGAGTTTTATTTCGAATGGAACAGGATCAGCACCTGTAGGAACTGAAAGCGGCGCACGCTCATTGGGACAAGTTTTTATTGACTCTTCCATTGTTCGAACAGCAAAAATTAACTTATATAAATTAGATACTCGTTTTAAACAGTCACGTGTCAATATTGAAAGTTTTCATGGCAATGTCTTATTGACTGGGCAAGTGCCAGATAATCATTTAAAAGAATTGGCAGAAGAAAATGTCCGTTCAATGAGTGATGTCAAAACTGTACATAACTATATTACAGTGGGTAATCAGATCAGCTATAGCACCATCATGCAAGATACTGCGGTCACTGCGAATACCCGTGGTTTGATTATGAAAGCGCCTGTGGTATCTGACAGCAAAGTACACATTCATACTGAAGATGCTGTTCTTTATGTGATGGGCCGTTTAAACAGTGCGGAAATCACAGACTTAAATCAAATCTTGCAACAAGTGGGTAATGTAACGCGAATTGTCACTTTAATCGATAATATTGATCAGAACCCAAATCCACAGGCACGTTCGATTAACTCTAGTTACACCACACCTGCTGTAGGTAATGTGCAACCTGAAGTACAAACGCCTGTAGCGATAGATCCGGATGCTGTCGATCCAAATGCTCAATAAAATGTCGGAAATGATGCTGTAAAATATGAATCAATGGTCTCTGCGGCTTCAGCAAAAAATGGATTTGGCTAAATCTTTATACCGAAATTTTCGGTTATATGATTTTGGCAGTTATGCATTAAACCGACTGACACCCAAACAAGGATATCATGTTCAAAATAATATTCCTTATGGTCTAAAAGCGCGCCATCGCCTAGATTTGTATCGCACGTCAGCACCTCGTCAGCAACGTCCACTCATCGTGTTTGTACATGGTGGAGCGTGGATGCATGGTGACAAAAAGGATTATGGATTCATTGGTGAAGCTTTTGCCAAAGAAGGTTTCGATGTTGCTGTCATCAATTACCATCTCGCACCTGAATATATTTTTCCGGCTTCAATTGATGATCTTAGCCTTGCATTAAACTATTTGACGCAGTCTCAGCATAAGTTGCAGATTGAAGTGGAAAATGTGGTGTTAATGGGACATTCGGCAGGGGCATTTAATGTCATGTCTGCACTGTATCATCCGACGCCATATCAGCTGCAAGTGAAAGAGAATATTCGTGCAATTGTGGGATTGGCAGGGCCATATCATTTTGATTATAAAGGTGATCCGATTTGTGCAGATGCCTTTGATCAAAATGTACCGTATCAACAAGTGATGCCATATTATTTTGTTGAGCACAATCAAGTGAAGCATTATCTATTCACTGCGGATAAAGACAATATCGTTGGCCATAGCAATAGTGAAGATTTTGATCGTCGATTAAAAGCCTCAGGCAACCATAGTCAATTGATTCAAATCCCTCGTGTTGGGCACATCACGATGATTGGTTCAGTTTCGAGTCTATTTAGTCGTTTCTTTAAAACCAAAGCTGAAATCATGCGTGTACTCGATGAAATTAGTCCACCTTAATGTCTTTGGTTAAATGATTGAAAATAAAAAACCGCCAAGTATGGCGGTTTTTTTATTGTATGATTTATTTACTAAAAATAGCTACTTATAACCATGCTTCGGTGTCATCTGCAACAGCAGACCCATGGATGACATGCATAATCATCGAATGGGCGATACTTCCTTTGAACGGAATTTCAGGTAATGCATCAAATTTAAAGAAAGCCGCATCACTTATTTCTTCTTCTTGTAATTGAAGCTCACCTGAAGCATATTCTGCTTTAAAGGCGATCATTAAATTACTTGGGAAAGGCCAAGGTTGGCTTGCCAAATATTGAATATTTTTGACCTTCAGCCCAACTTCTTCTTCAGTTTCACGACGAACTGCTTCTTCTAGAGTTTCACCCACTTCAACAAAACCTGCGATCAGTCCATACATTGCCCGGACATTTTTTGCATTTTTTGCCAATAAAATTTCATCTTCGCCACGGGTAATGACGGTAATGACACAAGGATTGACACGAGGGTATTGGTGATAACCGCAAGCAGGGCAAACCATAGCATATTCTGTGGCGTGGACTTGAGTTGCAGTACCGCAGTGGCTACAAAATTTATGATTACGGCGCCATTCTAAGAGTTGAATAGCACGGCTGGCTTGTTCAAATTGCTGAACATTCCAAAGTTGTAGAAGCTGACGAATAGGGATGAGTTGTAAGCCCTCAGGAATTGGCTCATTTTCAAGTAGATCACGGGCAATCACTTGATCACCCGTGCCAATATTTAAATCACTTGCGAGTTGCTCAACTTCGGGAAGTTGAAAGTTTTCATCGACCAGCAATTGCTGTTGTTTGAAGATATACGCAAGTGACAATTTAGACATTAGGCTGCTGCTGATTTCAGTTTTTCGCTACTGTCCAATGCTACCTTAAACATGCCCTGTAAAACAGGTTGTTTGTTCTTTAAATTGTCAATCAACATATCTGCGCTTGCCAATGAATCTAATGCTTGATTCACTTCGTTTGCTTCAATCGCTGTTGAAGATTCAACTCGTTTCAAAATGAATTGAGCTGTTGAATTCAGCGCATTTTGAGCTGCATCTGCATTGAGGAACAACATCGCACCACCAATTTCACGGAATTGAGTTGCAGTCGCTTCAAGTTGTGTCAAATCTTGGTTTTGTAAATACTGAACCAAAGATTGGCTAGCAGCATCAATTAAAACCTTGGTCTCATTTAACAGAGCAGCGTGTGCTTCATCTAAACGGTCGAGTGAAATATTCATATTATTCACACGAAGTTGTAAGCGGCTAGAAGTGTGATGACGCTCAAGCACACCAATCGAGTTCATGGCAGACAAGATATTGTTCATCAACTGCTGGGCAAAGCTTTCATCTTGTAAAATCTCAGCATTACCTAATGACGCAGCTTGACGCGACAGGTCGTTATACGCTTCATTTAAGTTCAAGACTTTGAAAATATTTGCCAATTCGTTTAATTTCGCTTGAAGTTCTTGGGTTTTTTCAGGCGTCATATTTTGATAGTTAAATTCAATATCATTACGAATTTGCGTCATTTCAGTCGTAACCAATTCACCAATGGTATGCATGGTGTCGAAGTCAGGACCATATAAATGACGACTGAAAACTTGCAATTGGGTGTCGGTAAGAAGGTCTTCACCGATATTTAATTTGCCACGAATATGATAAGAAATGTCATCTTCTTGGCTAATGTTTAGACTTAAGACATTGGCTAAATCAGAAATGGATGCTTTAAAGCGCTCAGTTCCTGCAAAATATTGAGCCATATTGCGTTCAATGCTTACCAAGGTACGTAAACGAGCATCGGTAATTAAGATTTGATCAATTTGATTAAACGCAACAAAAACCAAGTTCCAATATTGTTTACTTGGATGTTTGTCTGAAAGGCCTGCTAAATACGCACCGACCAATTTAATCGCTTGCAAATCCAGCTCAGTTTCTTCTTGTTTAATCAATTTATTCAACGCCAACTTATACAGACGGTGAACGTATTTTGATTTTTCAAGTGCAGGAGCTTGAGGTAAGTCAAAGTCAGGAGTAATACAATCGAGTAGGGACTCAATGTGTTGGCCTTCCGACGTTAGAGGTTTACCTAAAGATAGTTCTAGACGATTAAGACTGTCCAGCAGGAATTGTGGAATTTTAACTTCACGTAGGCAGATAAATTCGATGTAGCGTTTCAGCATGGTCGTGCCTTCGCTCAGTGCGATGACCTCTTGAGTGTTAATTTGCGCAGGATTCCCCATGATCTTGCGCATTAACTCTGCTGAATATTGAGCGATTTTTGCCAAACTTGGCATATCAACTAAAGCTAGTACTTGAGCACATTGTTCAAATTGAATCAGTGCATCATCAATCCCGAAAGGTAAAGTTTGATCTTCAACTAAGGTGCTGACTGCTGATTCGACTAACTTGATTGAGTTATCAACCTCATTTTTTATTATCAGCAAAGCCGTTGGATCAAAATGGATAGAGGTTTGGTAAGACATGTATCTGCACCTTTCCTAGATGTTTTATCTTGTTTATTAACCGCCCCTTAAGGCGGTCCATGTTTATGGTTTTACTATAGCGTATGTAAGAATTGTTTATATACAAAAAGTAACACGAAATTTAGATTTTATTTCGCAAAAAGGCAAGGTGTACCATGTTTTTCTTCAAATTGTTTGACCCATGTCTCATGGGCTTCAAGTTCATCTGCTGAAGGTAAAATCACAGGTAATTCTATTTCAACAGCGGCGCGGGTTTGCGAACCATCTTCATTTTGCGAGTGGGTCAGGGCATCGATATCAAAGGAAACCTGACCGCCCGTCATTGCTAGGTATACGTCAGACAGAATTTCCGCATCGAGTAACGCACCATGGAAGGTACGGTCACGTTGTGGAATTTCGTAACGACGCACTAATGCATCGAGTGAGTTTTTCTGGCCTGGATGCTTGGCTTTGGCCATAGCCAAGGTATCGGTGACTTCACATACCTCCGATAAGGCAACAAAACCTGCACGTTTAAACTCCATATCTAGGAAGTTCATATCGAAGGTTGCGTTATGCGCAATGATTTCTGCGCCTTTTAGATAGTCAAATAATACATCAGCAATTTCAGCATACAGTGGTTTGTCTTTTAGAAAGTCATCACTGATTCCGTGAATATTTTCAGATTCACCGACAGGTTTTTGCGGGTTGATATAAATATGAATTGAGCTACCGGTCAGTTTGCGGTTAATCATTTCCACTGCACCGACTTCAATAATACGGTCGCCATCTTGGAAATAGAAACCTGTGGTTTCCGTATCCAAAATTAATTGTCGTGGGCCAGATACATCGACGGTTGCTGGTGTAATGACAATCATTGGATGGATTTCAGCAGCTTGCTTAGACTGTATAGGGGCAGCTTCATTCAACGTTGATGCCGTGTTTGTTGCTTGTTGTTCTATCGTAATGTCATCAATCTGCTCTGCGTCAATAGCTGACTCGGCTGAGATTTCTTCTGCTTCATCCTCGCTATCAGCAAATTCAAGTCCAAATGGATCATTTAATAGCCAGTCAGGTTCAGCTTTTTTTTTAGGTACTTCAGCTGTAGATGATGCCGCTTGTTTGATGTGTTCGAGGGTTTTTTCTGCGCCTAGATTGGCCAATTGATCGGCCATTTCATTTCCCGGATGGCCTGCATGCCCTTTAATCCAGTTCCATTCAATTTCCCGACCCTGACAAGTTGCATCCAGTAATTTCCACAGATCAGGATTTTTAACATCTTTCCAGTTTTTCTTTTTCCAACCATGTATCCACTCGGTAATGCCTTGTTTGACATAATTAGAGTCTGTCCAAATGATCAGTTTTGCATCGGTCGGACAGTGTTGAATGCCTTCAATTGCCGCAGTCAATTCCATACGGTTATTGGTGGTTTCAGCTTCGCCGCCGCAGAGTTTTTCTTCTCCAGTTTCACGGATGATATAGGCCCCCCAACCCCCTAAGCCAGGGTTGCCTTTACATGCACCATCAACATAAAGCGTGATTGTTTGAGACATAAATCAAATCCGGAGAAAAACAAGCATTCAGAACCGTATATTGTATAACGCAAATGACAGAGAGAAATCCATTTCTGGCGATTTTTTTAATTTCTTGTAACATTTATACTGAAATAGCGTTAAATTAACGCCTTGTGTCTGTGTTCTGCTTCACTACAATGGCATATCTAAAAAATAAATTTTATATGAGTTGTCTGGATTTTTTTATGTATAAATCAACTGCGACTGTCTGGCAGCCTACGTTACCACAAATTTTTAAATTTACAGTCTTGGGTTCTGCGCTCGCAGCTCTTGGTCTGACGGGCTGTTCTTCATCGCAAACGACTAAGCAGAACTCAGCAAGTAAACAAGTTGGCTCAAACTTTCTCGATGCCAATAGTTTAGATTCACTCGAAGATTTACTTTCTGCAACAGACATGCGTGCCGTAGAAGGCGATCGCCTTTTAGTACTGAAGCATGGTGATGTCTGGAAGCGTATGACTGTGGGTTTCAAAATGGATTTGAACCACTGGGATACGCGAATTGAAGCGCAGCGTGGTTGGTTTATTTCACGTCAACCATATATTGATCGTTTAAGTGCGCGTGCGTCCCGTTATTTATATCACACAGTTAAAGAAGCAGAACGTCGTGGTTTGCCGACTGAGTTGGCGTTATTACCAGTGATTGAAAGTTCTTATGACCCAGCAGCAACCTCAAGTGCAGCCGCAGCAGGCTTATGGCAATTTATTCCAAGTACTGGACGTATTTACGGCTTAAAACAAACCTCAATGTATGATGGTCGTCGTGACGTAGTGGAATCAACGCGTGCAGCTTATGAGTTTTTAGGTGCGCTACATAACCAGTTCGGTTCGTGGGAATTGGCTTTGGCTGCATATAATGCAGGGCCGGGCCGCATTCAACAGGCGATTAACCGTAACCGTGCGGCAGGTTTGCCAACGGATTATTGGTCACTAAAACTGCCCCAAGAAACCATGAACTATGTCCCACGTTTCTTGGCTGTTGCTCAAATTATTAAAAATCCAAGTGCTTATGGCGTAAGTTTACCGCCAATTGCCAACCGTCCACACTTTCGTGAAGTGGCTGTAGGGCCTGCAAATTTAAATGAAATTGCATCTATTACCGGTTTAAGCCGTGCAGAACTCTATGCACTAAACCCTGGTCATCGTGGCGATGTGATTGATAGCAGCAGCCCAATGCGGATTTTAATTCCTGCGGATGTGAGTCCATCAGTCGATGCACGTTTGAAGAAATTACAATCAGGTGGTTCATCAGGTTATTGGGCAAGTAATTCAACTTATAACTTACCAAAAAATAATGTTGAAATAACACCGTCACGTGTTACTCCGCCGGAATTAAATAGTAAAACTATTCAGCCCGCTAAAGTGACGCCACCTACGCTTAAAACACAGCCGACAGTGACAGCTTCTGCCAAACCACCTGTAGTCGCTGCAACGGTAACGCCGAGTGTTCCATCAGGAACGAAAGGCAAAACGCCAATAGGATCATCTGCTTTGGCTGCTTTTGCATCGAATAGTGATATTCCAAGTGCGCCGCGTATTCCAGTCGCTGTAACACCTTCGACGCCTGTGAAAGCCGTGTCTGTCGAGCCACCACTCAGCGCAAATGAGCGTGAGCAAATCATGGCGGCTATTAAAGCTGAAGGTGAGACCAAAACAATAGATGAGGTATTAAAACCAGTAGCGACTAAAGCAGAACAAGAAGAAGTCGTTCAGGAAATTAAAGCTATTGCGCCGAAGGGCACTGAAATTGTCGATCCTTACGATGGCAAAATTAAGTTAACTGCGATTCAGACTAGCCAGTCGATTGCGGATCAACAAGGAAAAGAACTGACGAAAGGGTTCTCTTACCCGAAAAGCGTGGCTGAAAATACAGGTGCAGATTCCGAAGAAGCCAAACGCAACCAAGGTAAAAATGTCATTCGTACAGATTCTGAAATTGTAGTTGTACCACCTAAAGGTAAACGCAGTACTTATACAGTTTTGGCGGGCGACACATTAGCATTGATCGCGATGAAAAATGGCGTGAATTGGCGCGATATTGCAGCTTGGAACCAAATTTCGCCAGATTCGACCTTGTATGTCGGTACGACCATCTATTTATATGATGCGAAACCGATTGTGCAAAATAATGAAGAATCGAAAGCTAAGCCTATCGCAGATAGCTATGTGGTGAAAGCAAATGACAGTCTTACAGCTGTTGCGAGCCAATTTGGTTTAAGTACGAAGCAACTCGCCGACTACAATGGTTTAACCACCACGAGTGGTTTATATGTTGGACAGAAATTATCCCTAAAAGAAACGCCTGCATCGAAAGCAAAATTGGAAGCTGACAAGAAAGCCGCTCAAGTTGTCGAAAAACCTGCAAAAGTTCAAACCAAATCCTACACGGTAAAACGTGGTGAATATCTAAAACTCATTGCAGATCGTTATGCGCTGTCAAATCAAGAGTTGGCAGATTTAACAACTGGCTTAACGGCTGGCAGTAGCTTGATGGTGGGGCAAAAAATTAATGTGCCATTACAAGCTGTAGCAGAAGTTGAGAAGCTCGAAAGCAAAGTCGTGAATCGCATTGAAAATGTCAAAGTTAATCCTGCGTATAAAGTTGAAAGCTATAAAGTGCAGCGTGGTGATACGCTTTACAGTATTGCGACGCGGTCAAAAATCAGTTTGTCAGAATTGGCGAGTCTAAATGATATGTCGGTAAATAGTGGGCTGATGGCTGGGCAAAGCATTAAAGTTCCTGCAAGTTCAACTGTTCCGGATACATATGTGGTGCAGTCTGGCGATACACTGACAGGCATTGCTAGTCGCTATGATTTAGGCATGGACTATGTCGCAAATTTAAATGGTATAGAGCGTAGTTCTGGTCTACGCGTTGGGCAGAAATTAAAATTAACAGGTGATGTCGCACCGGTTAAAGTAGAAACCAAAGCTGAGGCGACCAAAATTGAAAGCAAAACCAATACACGAACGAATTCCGTTGATGCGACCGATATTCATGTGGTGAAATCAGGTGAAACATTGGGTGTGATTGCGAAGAAATATCATCTTCAATTACGTTATTTAGCTGAATTAAATGGCCTAAATACCAATAGTGCGATTCGTGTAGGGCAGCGTTTAAAAGTAGATGGTGAACTACCTGCTGATGTAGCTAGTAAAGCAACTGAAACCAAAAAAACGGAAGCTAAATCCTCTACGAGCAATGTGAGACCAGCAAATACTGAAAGCTATACTGTGAAATCAGGCGAGTCTTTAAATTCGATTGCTAGTCGGACAGGTTTAACTGTGGCAGCATTGGCTGAATTAAATAACTTGAACCCCCGTGCAGGACTGCGTGTCGGTCAAAATTTACAAGTCCCTAAAACTATCAGTGAATACCGTATTAAACGGGGCGATACATTGATTGGTTTAGCAAGCCGTTATGGACTTGATACATCAAAACTTGCT
Source organism: Acinetobacter sp. YH1901134 (assembly GCF_013416965.1). Lineage (NCBI taxonomy): Bacteria > Pseudomonadati > Pseudomonadota > Gammaproteobacteria > Moraxellales > Moraxellaceae > Acinetobacter > Acinetobacter sp. YH1901134. The sequence continues at coordinate 217,332 of NZ_VPEW01000006.1, forward strand.
GAAATGAATGATATACAACCGTCTGCTCAGTTACGTATTGGTGAAGTCATTAAAGTACCAAACTGAGTCCAAACATTAAGGAGTTAAGTTGAATGTATTCTGCTTCAACTTCGCGTTACGTGTTTGGTGTGACTTTGAGCATACTTTCTACAGGGGCGTGGGCTGCGTTGCAGACCACGCCTTTTCTTGCCATACATAGTAGCCCTCAATATCATCAATTACAGGCAATGCCCTATGCCAATCCTCTTGCCAATAAAGGGGGATATATCACGACCTCGAGTATTGGGAGTTTTGATAATTTAAACAGCATGAATGGAAAAGGGCGTTCTGTTGAAGGTATCAATTATCTTTTTGATAGCTTGATGAGTTCATCTTTAGATGAACCGGGTGTGATGTATCCATTGCTTGCCGAAAAGGTGACATTTGACCCGAAAAAAACTAATTTTGTTATTTTTCATTTAAACCCAAAAGCACGGTTTAGTGATGGTTCTGAACTCACTGCTGAAGACGTTAAATTTAGTTTTGATACCTTTCAAACTAAATCAAATCCCGGTCTACAAATGTACTTAGCGGATTTGGACAAAACAGATGTTTTATCTAAATATCAGGTGAGGATGAGTTTTAAATCTGGTCATAATACTGATATGCCCATGATTTTGGCGCAAATGCCGATTTATTCCAAAAAAGATTGGGCAAAAAAAGATTTTACTCAAATTACATTGCAGCCCATATTAGGCTCAGGCCCTTACACGATTGAGACGATCGATGCAGGTAGGAGTATTCGCTACAAGCGCAATCCTGAGTATTGGGGGCAGAACTTAGCCGTCAATCGTGGTCGCTATAATTTTAACCATCTGAAATATGTATATTATCGCAGCCCAGACATAGCCTTTGAAGGCTTTAAAGCAGGTCAATTTACGTTATATGAGGAAAAGACCGCACGTAATTGGGTGGGAGCGTACAATTTTCCTGCTTTTAAAGACGGTAAAATTGTCAAATATCGCTTTAAACATGAACGACCGATTCCGACAAAAAGTCTCGTATTTAATACCCGTTGTGCGCCATTTAGTGATATTCGTTTTCGACAAGCGTTAACCTATGCTTATGATTTTGAATGGCAAAATAAAGCATTATTTTATGGGCAGTATCAGCGTTTGCAGAGTTATTTTAGTAATAGTGTGCTAGAAGCGAAGGGGAAACCCTCTATCCAAGAGTTGGATATTTTAAAACCGATGTTATCGCAACTTGATCCTATTCAAAGACAGGGGGTCTTATCCGATTGGCAATATCCCGTTTCTGATGGCAGTGGATTTAATCGAAAAAATCTGCTGCATGCACGCCAACTGTTATTGAATGCGGGTTATCTTTATCAAGACGGCCGATTGGTGGATGCAAAATCTCGGCCTGTGAAATTCGAAATCTTGATTCAGCAACAAGATTTGCAGCGAACCTTAATGCCATTTATACGAAATTTGAAACGTTTAGGTATTCAGGTGCTATTGCGACAAGTCGATGGACCGCAATACACCGAGCGGATGCGAAATATTGACTTTGATATGATCGTGGATGAAATGCCTCAATCGCTCACTCCAGCGGGTGAGCAAGCTCAACTTTGGGGCAGTCAAGCAGCTGACCAAGTGGGTAATTATAATTACGCAGGGATTAAAAATCCTGTAATAGATCAGCTCATTCAACAGGTGATCAATGCTCCAAATCGGGAAGAATTGATTATTCGTACGCGTGTTTTAGACCGCCTGCTCAGAGCGGGTTATTATCAAATCCCAATGTTTGGGCAAAGTGAAAACTGGTTTGCCTATTGGCATATGTATAAGCAGCCTTATGTCAAACCTAAACTTTCTGTTGGGATTGACTATTGGTGGAGTGATGCAGCTCAAACCAAGCACATAACACAATATCTACGGCAGCAATGAATACACCTGAAGGACAAGGAATGTGAAAGCAACATGGGCACATATATATTAAAGCGTTTGCTCCTGATTATTCCGACGTTGTTTTTCATTTTATTGATTAACTTTGTGGTAATTCAGCTTGCTCCAGGTGGGCCAGTTGAGCAAGCAATTCAGCAAGCCGAAGCTTTTCAGGGTATTGGGACAACGAGCGGTGGCGAAACGGCAACGTCTAGCATCAAATATCAAGGTGCCAAAGGCTTAAGTGAAGAAATGGTGGCAAAAATCGAGGCACAATATGGTTTCGATAAACCATTATTCGAACGTTTTTGGCTCATGTTAAAGGGCTATGTAACGCTAGATTTTGGTACCAGTTTTTTTAAAGATAAGTCTGTGACTCAGCTGCTTTGGGAAAAGCTGCCTGTATCCTTATCCCTTGGCTTATGGAGTACCTTGCTGATCTATCTGATGTCTATTCCTTTAGGCATTAAAAAAGCCCGTCAACATGGTCTGCTATTTGATAAAAGTACGTCTATTTTATTGGCTATCGGCTACGCCATTCCTGCTTTTGCCTTTGCCATTTTACTCATTGTCTTTTTTGCAGGTGGTTCATATTTTCAGTGGTTTCCTCTACAAGGTTTAGTTTCAGAGAATTTTGCTGAGTTAAGTGTGTTTGGCAAAATTGCAGATTATTTTTGGCATATGGCGTTGCCTTTGTTTGCTATGGTAATTGGTGGTTTTGCAGGCTTAACTTATCTGACCAAATACTCTTTTATGGAAGAGTTGAATAAGCAATATGTTCTTGCTGCTCGTTCTAAAGGTTTGACCGAAACACGTGTGCTGTATGGGCATGTATTTCGTAATGCAATGCTCATTGTCATTGCGGGGCTGCCAGAAGCCTTGATCGGCATCTTCTTTGTGGGAAATCTATTTATTGAAATTATTTTCAATCTAGATGGTCTGGGATTGTTGGGGTTTGAAGCCATCGTACAGCGCGATTATCCAGTCATTTTTGGCACCTTGTTTATTTTTACCTTGATGGGGCTGATCTTAAGATTAATCAGTGATGTCATGTATCAAATGATTGATCCACGAATTAATTTTGATTCACAGGGGGCAAAATAATGTCTCCGATTATGCAAGCGCGTTTTCAACGTTTTAAAGAAAATAAATTAGGCTTTACATGCTTTATTAGCTTTGCCTTGATTTTTATGTTGTCCCTAGCTGTCGACTTTATTGCCAATGATAAACCGCTCTTGGTCAAATACGATGATTCTTTATACGTTCCCGTATTAAAAAGTTATCCAGAAACTGCTTTCGGTGGCGTTTTTGAAACTGAGGCAGATTATAAAGATCCTGTGGTACAGCAACTGATAGAAGATAAAGGCTGGGCTGTATGGCCACTGATTAAATTTTCCTATCAAACACCGAATTTAGAGTTGGCTGTGCCTGTGCCATCTGCACCGACTGCACAAAATTGGCTCGGTACCGATGACCAAGGACGTGATGTGCTCGCACGTATTTTATATGGATTACGTGTGTCGCTCCTGTTTGGCTTTGCATTAACCTTCGCTTCAGCCATATTGGGCATCATCGTTGGGGCTATACAGGGCTATTATGGTGGCTGGCTGGACCTCATTGGTCAACGAATTTTGGAAGTCTGGGGTGGACTACCGATGCTATTCATGGTGATGATTTTGGTCAGCATGTTTACGCCGAGTGTGTATTGGCTCTTTGTCATTATGCTGTTGTTTGGTTGGCCCACTTTAGTTGGCTTGGTTCGTGCAGAGTTTTTACGGGCGCGTAATTTTGACTATGTACGTGCAGCACGGAGTCTTGGTGTTATAGATAGTACGATTATGTTTCGGCATATCTTACCAAATGCGATGAGTTCTAGTTTGTCACAGCTACCTTTCATGCTTACGGCAAATATTACGGCACTCACAGCCTTAGATTTCTTAGGTTATGGCTTACCGCCTGATGCAGCGTCATTAGGTGAGTTATTGCTTCAAGGGAAAAACAATCTGAATGCACCTTGGCTTGCCTTATCGGGGTTTTTTACCTTAGCGATCGTGCTGTCTTTATTGATTTACATTGGGGAGGCGACACGTGATGCATTCGATCCTAGACGTCAATAATCATCAAGTTAATGTACCTCCCATCGTATTAGCGGTTGAACATTTACATATTTCACATGCAGCACAGGTCTTGGTTGAAGACCTGAATTTTAAATTGCATGCAGGTGAAACGTTAGCCATTGTTGGAGAAAGCGGTTCAGGTAAATCGATTAGCAGCCTAGCTATACTCGGTTTGTTGCCAAGTGATCTGCAGGTCACAGGCAGCGTCAGCCTGAATGGACAAAATATTCTTGGACTGAGTCCTGAGCAGCACCGAAACATTCGTGGACAGAAAATTGCCATGATTTTTCAAGAGCCGATGACGGCCTTAAATCCCTTACATCGGGTTGAAAAGATTGTTGGTGAGTCACTGTTGTTACAGGGTTGGTCGAAGGCAAAAACACGACAGCGGGTTATAGAATTATTAAATGATGTGGGTATTCCGGATGCTGAAGATAAATTAAGACGCTATCCACATGAGTTATCAGGCGGGCAGCGTCAACGTGTCATGATTGCCATGGCATTGGCCTTAGATCCTGATATTTTAATCGCTGATGAGCCAACCACGGCTTTAGATGTCACCTTGCAAGCGCAAATCTTAAATTTATTAAAGTCGCTACAACAGCAGCGCAATATGGCGATGATATTAATTAGCCATGACCTGAATTTGGTTAAGCGCTATGCAGAACATGTGATTGTGATGAATCGTGGGCAAGTGGTGGAGCAAGGTGGTGTTCAGGAAATTTTTGAGCAACCGAAGCAGGCGTATACCCAAAATTTATTAGACCATGATTTTGGTAAAGCAATACAGGTTTCGCAAACGCAGACACTTTTAGAATTACGCCAGTTAGGAGTGAAGTTCCCAGTCAAACAAGGCTTATTGAACCGCATCAAAAATTATGTCGTTGCTGTAGAAGCTTTGGATTTAACAGTGGCTGAAGGTGAGTCGATCGGTATTGTTGGTGAGAGTGGTTCAGGGAAAAGCTCTTTAGCACTGGCTATTGCTCGGCTCATAGAAAGTGATGGTGAAATTATGTTAAATCAACACGCCATCAATCAACTTTCAGAAAAACAGCTCAGACCTTTACGTCGTGAATTTCAAATCGTCTTTCAAGATCCATTCAGTAGTTTAAATCCACGGCTCAATGTAGAGCAAACCATTGGCGAAGGTCTGGCCTTACAGCATTTATCTGCAAATGAAATTGTACAGCGTATAGATGAAGCTTTGCAGAAAGTCGAATTAGCCAGCTCATTTAAGCAGCGTTATCCACATGAGTTATCCGGTGGGCAACGGCAGAGAGTCGCCTTAGCACGTGCGTTGGTATTACGTCCTAAATTATTGATACTCGATGAACCCACATCTGCACTAGATCGGACGACACAAAAAGCCATCGTGAAGCTACTACGGCGTTTGCAGCAAGAATTTAATATGAGTTATTTATTTATTAGTCACGATTTACACGTGGTCAAAGCCTTGTGTCAAAAAGTGTTGGTACTGCGTCATGCCAAAGTCATGGAATTTCAAGACACCGCAGATCTATTTGCGCGACCACAAACGGACTATACCCGTAAATTAATTGAAGCCAGCCAATACTAAAATCAAACTTATGGATATTTTGACAAGTGTCATTGTCAAAATATCCTTGACCTTTAGAAAATAATAATTAGAGTAAATACTCAGGACTTGTTATTTCATTTTGGACATTGCCATGAGCCATTTAGCTGAAAGCTTTAAAATTCGTAATACCACATTTAAAAATCGCATCATCAAAGGTGCAATGAGTGAAGCATTGGCCAATACCGCAGGCCAACCCAATCACTTACATTTTGGATTATATGAAGCTTGGGCGAAGGGTGGTTTAGGCTGTGCCATTACCGGTAATGTCATGGTGGATTTTCGTGCTAAAAATGAGCCGGGGGTTGTTGTCGCTGAAACAGAGCGAGATTTAGCGCAATTAACACAGTGGGCTGAGCTAGGGAAAAAGCACGGCATGGTGCAATTGGTTCAACTTTCACATCCGGGCCGTCAATGTCCTAAAGGTTTAAATAAGGAAACGGTTGCTCCGTCCGCTGTACCATTTAGTCCCATGCTAGCCACAACGTTTGGAACACCGCGCGAACTTCGTGAAGATGAAATTTTGGATATCATTCAGCGTTTTGCACGTGCCGCACACGTTTGTGAAAAGGCAGGCTTTGAAGGCGTGCAATTGCATGGTGCGCATGGTTATTTAATTAGTCAGTTCTTGTCGCCATTGACCAATAAACGTCAAGATCAGTGGGGCGGCTCAAATGAAAATCGCATGCGCTTTTTGCTTGAAATCTACAAGGCAGTTCGTGCAGCGACGACAGATGATTTTATAATTTCGGTCAAACTCAACTCTGCTGATTTCCAACGCGGCGGAATTAGCGAAACAGATGTGATTGAGGTCTTTAAGGCAATCGATGCCGCAGGGATTGATATGATTGAAATCTCAGGCGGTTCCTATGAAGCGCCAGCGATGGCGGGTGCTAAAGAAGAAAAACGTAAAGCCAGTACCATTGCTCGTGAAGCGTATTTCCTCGATTTTGCGGACAATATCCGTAAAGAAGTGAAATGCGCGTTAATGGTTACCGGTGGGTTTAGAACCGTGCAAGGCATGAATGCTGCACTAGACAGTGGAGCTTGTGATTTTATTGGTATTGCACGTCCTTTCGCTGTTGAAGTCGATTTGGCTGATCGTTTATTGGCGGGTCAGGATGTTCGTTATGGTGTGGACAAAATTAAAACTGGCATACCGATGATTGATAAAATGGCGATTATGGAAATTATTTGGTATGCCGCTCAGTTTAAATCGATTGGTGAAGGAAAACAGCCAAATCCTAAACTTTCACCGTTAAAAGTGTTTTTTAAATATCTCAAAGGCAATTTAACCGCGGTCATTAAAGGGCAAGTCAATTCACGTAAGTCGGCTTAGTCAATCATTGAATTATTAGAATAAGGGCAATCGGCATACATCCATGTTATGGTTGCCTTCATTCATATCAATATTACTTACAATAAAAATGTCTAAAATTTTAATATTAATAGTCATTCTTTCGGGGCTCAGTTCCGCCCTCTATGCCCAGTCCGTATTTCAGACGGGAGATATTATTTTTCATATCTCAAAATCACAACAAAGTTTAAGCATTCAAAAGGCCACACATTCGCCCTATAGTCACATGGGCATGATCGTAAATAAAAATAACCAAACCTGGGTGCTTGAAGCTATTCAACCTGTGCAATATACCGCTTTAAATCAATGGATCGCGCGTGGGGAGAATGCTCACTATGTGGTGAAAAGGCTCAAACAACCCTTAAATGTGCCGCAGAAAACGAAGTTGGTACAACATGCAGAAAAGTACTTGGGCAAACCCTATGATATTTATTTTGAATGGGATGATCGTGCAATTTACTGTTCTGAAATTGTTTGGAAAGCGTATCAGCATGCTTTAGGAATCGAACTTTCTCCATTACAACAACTGAAACAATTTGATTTAAAACAAAATGAAGTGCAGCGCCTAATGCTGCAGCGCTATGGTCAAAATATTCCGCTAAATGAGCAGGTGATTGCCCCTAAGGCCATTTATGATTCAAAACTTTTAAAAGAAATATTTAGAAATTAAGGCAATAAAAAAGCCCAAGTCGCAATGCTTGAGCTTTTTAATGAGTGGTTAAAACCAACTCGAATATGGCGTCCCTACGGGGATTCGAACCCCGGTTACCGCCGTGAAAGGGCGATGTCCTAGGCCTCTAGACGATAGGGACGTTTCAGAGGTGGGCGTATATTAGGGTGAAAATCGGGGGGTGTCAAACGCTTTTCTATAAATAAATTCAGTTTTTGTTGTTGAGTGCATAAAATTAAAACAATTTGCTAAAAATGTTTGAAAAATACATTATTTATGTCGATTTTTTCAACACTTGTAAGATTGTAGCAATAACTTCTGGATGCGTTAAATATCCAGCAATATCGTGTGGGTGTTCAATCGATGTCTGAATTTGCTGGTTGATAATGGCGGGTTGAAAATCAAATGGTGCCTGACTCAGTGGAAAAGCGCTGAGAAAATCATCATGTGAATAAAAGTTTAACCAATCGCCTGAAATTGCATCAGGTCGCTGTAAAGGCTGAGGTAAGTGGGCTTGGATGACACGAAAAGCCAAAGGTGAGCCCAAGGTGATAAAGCGCTTTATGTTGAGTTCAGGATGTAACAGTAAAAAATGATACGCAATCACGCTACCTAATGAATGTGCAATCAACAGGGTGGGTTTCGTTTGATGTAATTGCTCATGCAGACGAGTGTGAACTGCCTGAATAAAGTGTGGATTGGATAAATAGAGATAAGTTTCGACCAAAAATTTATGCAAAAGTGTGGCATGTAATTTTGGGAAATAATTCATTAAAACTGCAAAATCGCGTAGCGCAAGATCTTTGCCAAGTGCAGTGATCGATTTGAATGATTGGCTTAATCCAATAGCATCATTAAGGGTGATGTCAGGTAGATTGTTTTGTATGGCGTGATGCTCAAGTACTTTTGGTGATTTTTCTGGGAGTTCAGTACGATGGATAAACGGAAAATGTGGCCACGTTTGAGGTGTCAAGGTGCTGGCTTGAAGCATATTCTGCAAATGATAACGCGTGAGTAAGTCTCCATAAAAAGGCATGCGCATATGGTGCTGTATATACGATAAAAAAGTCTCTTGATGGCTTTGCTTTAAGCCTTGAGACAACAGTGCAAGCCAATGCTGTTCGAGCGAACGTGCAGTTTGTTGCTGTTGATTCATGCCATGGATAAAGATGATCTGCATATTGCACCTCATCGACGGACCAATTTTTATTCTACTTTTATTAAAATATAGCCATAAAAAAAGAGCAACCGAAGTTACTCTTTTATCGTGTTTGGCATGACAACGCAGATCAATCTTTGTTGTGATACAAGGTGTAGTAGCTGATATAACACGCCACAATGAAGATCATACAGCAGATAAAGCCAGTCAACATTTCTGGATCAAATACCATACTAATACAGGTAATAAGACAGAATACAAAACCGAGTATTGGCACGATTGGGAAGAGTGGTGCAGCAAAAGCTAAATCTTTTGCAGTTTTGCCTTCTTTATACCACTGACGGCGGAAGTTGAATTGGCTTAAACAAATACTCATCCACACTACCACCATGGTAAATGCCGCAACACCTAACAAGTTTTTGAAGATGGTTTCTGGTGCAAATTGCTCAGAAAGTAAGCCCGGCATACCACCGATCATGGTCACAATTACTGCAACATAAGGAGTACCACGTGAGTTCACTTTAGAGAACACTGCAGGTAATTGCTTACTATAGGACAATGACCACATCATTCGAGATGCAGCAAATAAACCAGAGTTTGCAGCAGAAAGTAGCGCTGTGATAATCACAAAGCGGATGATGTCTTCTGCATAAGGAATACCAATGTGCTGGAATACCGTTACGAAAGGTGAACTACTTACACCTTCGGCAGATAAGCCGGCCTCTTGGTGTGGTAATAGTGCAGTAATAACAACAATGGTACCCACAAAGAAAATCAATAAGCGGAAAATCGCCGTGTTAATGGCTTTAGGCACATTTTTCGCTGGATCTTTGGTTTCACCCGCAGCAACACCAATCAGTTCAGTACCTGAGAATGCAAAGTTAACAATCAACATTGTAGCGAAGATTGGGAACAAACCTTCAGGGAACCAGCCTTGTGCAGTGAGGTTGCTAAACAGCGGTGCAGCTTCATAGCCTTGATAGCCTAAAACACCAAAAATGGCCAATAGACCTAAAATAATAAAGGCTACAACGGTAATCACTTTGACTAAGGCTAGCCAAAATTCAGATTCAGCAAACCATTTAGTTGAAATCATATTCAAGCAGAATACAAAAGCACCAAAGATTAAGGTCCACATCCACATAGAGCTGTCTGGGAACCATTCCTGCATTAAAAGTGCAGCAGCAGTAAATTCAGTTCCTAGCGTTACTGACCATGTTAGCCAATACAGCCAAGTGATGGTATAACCCGTACCCGGTCCGATATAGCGTTTAGCATAAGCGCCAAATGAACCAGATTCTGGCATATGTACCGCGAGCTCGCCTAAGCAAAGCATCACCATATAGGCGATAATACCGCCTAAAAAATACGAAATAATGGCACCTACAGGCCCCGTTTGTGCAATGACTTCACCCGAACCAAGAAATAAACCAGTACCGATTGCGCCGCCAAGCGAAATCATCACCAGATGTCGAGTACTCATAGCGCGTTTTAACGGCGCAGAATTGCCCTGATGCGAAGCATCATTCGGAGAATGTGATGACTGCATAGAGAAAAAGGAGAATCAAATAATGAAGCGAGTAATTGTAGAGAAGAATGCAATGATGATGCAATCAATTAATATAAATTATAGATAAATAAACTTTAAGTTTGTCAGAGCTGACAGAAGAATTGGCGTCCCTACGGGGATTCGAACCCCGGTTACCGCCGTGAAAGGGCGATGTCCTAGGCCTCTAGACGATAGGGACGTTTTGAGGTGGGTGTATAGTACATAGCCCATCTATATTTGTCAAAATAGAGTTTCATTGTTATATTCTAAATGTATATAAATGAAACAAAAACAGAATTTTTTTAATGAAAAATAATTTAATGAGTTTATTTCTGGAATTTTATTTGAAATCAATCAATTTAATGTGGGCAAAGTCCATGAAAGATTCTATATAGTTTTATTGAATTATTTGCATTGGTTTGAAATTTATACAAATAATTTTTCTTCGTATATTAGTAAATCAGAGTTTGAAAGAATTATTGATGAACTTTTATTTAGGGATTTAGATGGGGAAAGTAGAATTACGTATAATCACCTTAAATCTTTAGATAATTCTCATTATTTTTTAGATATCCAGAGCTTTTTTAAATTATATTTAATCTTAAAGGTTCGAAGATATCAGTTGTCTAGTGATGATGTAGAACTTGAAAAATTAGAAAAAAAATTGGATGTATGTTTTGAGCCAATGTTGTGGAGTAAAGACAAACAAAATTTATTGGTTATTAATCGTGATTTTCCTGAATTTAAAAAACAGATGAATTCAAGTCGGGTGCTTTTGCCACTTTCATTAATAGTTTTTAACTTTACTTTTGTTGAATTAATATCTAATACAAGTTTGAGAGTATCTATCCAAATATTTCTAGCAATAGTAGCTGCGTGTCTTTTAGCTAATGTTTCTAAGGGGGCAAAATCCGAAAAGGACTCATTAGAGTTGAAAGTATGGGATTATATCTTGGTGTTGAGCGAGAATAAAAATTCATTAACGAAAAGCAGTTGAACGATTTCCTTAAATTATAATTTGTACAGTGGTTTTTGTGGATTAAACTGCTCCCACAAATCATTTTTGAATTTATATGGGAACCCTAATTTTTCTCTCATAGGGAAGAGAAATAGTTTCATAAAAAAAGGTGGCTAATGAGCCACCTTAACTATTTTATTTATCGTGATATAACCAATAATAACCTGCATAACACGCCGCCATAAAGATCAGACAGCCAATAAAGCCTGAAAGCATTTCAGGATCTGCAGCCATACTTAAACCTGTTGCGGTACAGCAGACAAAGCCAAGAATTGGAACCAGCGGGAACCATGGTGTACGGAATTTAAGTTCTGACACGCTATGACCTTGTTTCAGCCATTGGCGACGGAAGTTAAATTGACTCCAACAAATACTCATCCACACGATCACCATGGTGAAAGCGGCAACCCCCATCAAGTTCTTGAAGATCACATCTGCGCCAAATTGTTCTGACAATAGACCCGGTAAACCACCGATCATAGTGACCAATACAGCAATATAAGGCACACCAGTTTTGCTTAATTTGCCGAAAGCACGTGGTAATTGTTTTTGTGCGGACAGCGCCCACATCATACGTGATGCAGCATATAAACCAGAGTTAGCTGTAGACAGTAAAGCCGTAATAATGACGAAACGAATTAAGTCTTCTGCATAGGGAATGCCCATCAGGTTAAATACGGAAACGAATGGGCTACTACTTAAGCCGCCATGTCCGCCGACATTTAAACCTGCATCGGTATAGGTCAACAGTGAACTGATGACGATAATAGTGCCGACAAAGAAAATGATTAAGCGCCATACCGCAGCATGAATGGCTTTAGGCACATTCTTTTCAGGGTTTTCAGTTTCACCTGCAGCGATACCAATCATCTCCGTACCATTAAAGGCAAAGTTCACGATCAATAGCGTGGCAAACAGTGGGAACAAACCATTTGGCAGCCAACCATGTTCAGTCAAATTGTGGAACATTGGAGCTGATTCATAGCCTTGGAAAGGCACGAAACCAAAGATGCAGGCAAAACCAAGGATGATGAAAATCAACACTGTTGCAACTTTCACCATTGATAACCAAAATTCTGACTCTGCGAATGCGCGTGTAGAACTTAGATTAGAGATCAGTACGCCAGCTGCAAAGATCAGTGTCCATAACCAAATAGAGGTTTGTGGAAACCATTCCTGCATCAAAATAGCCGCCGCAGTAAATTCTGTACCTAAGGTGGCAGACCAGCCCAACCAGTACATCCAAGACACCATATAGCCGGTACCCGGGCCAATATAATTTGTCGCAAAAGCACCAAAAGAGCCAGAAACAGGTAAATGTACGGCAAGTTCACCCAAACAGAGCATAACCATGTAGGCGATTAGACCGCCAATAATGTAGGCAAGTACAGCGCCCAAAGGCCCAGCTTGTGAAATAACTTCACCTGAACCCATAAACAAACCAGTACCAATTGCACCACCAAGTGAGAGCATCACAAGGTGTCGAGTCGTCATCGCACGTTTAAGCGATGGACTTTTACCTTCAGCAGACGAGTGTTGCGAAGGTTCAGAGGGAGATTGCATAGTGAAATGAAAATTGAATGAAAGGTATATTTTATGATTGAATGCAGTGAAATGATTGATAAATCGAATTTTTCTTATAATGTGATAATACTGATCTAAAATTTAAATCTTTAGCACTGACCATTGGATTAATGGTCAGGAGTTTGATATTCGGCTTCGGAGGTTGCAGGTACTTGAGTTTGTTCGGTTACAGGGGCTTTGTTGTCATCGCGGCTCACAATATACAGATAGAGTGCAGATGGAAATAAGATGGCTAAAACCAAGAGCAACTTTTTAAACATAGGGTATTCTTACATCAAAATAGATCAAGCTGAAGTATAAACAAAACCAGTCAGGCTGTAATTAATTAAAGTTTACGGTTTTTCTGTTCTAGATTGGACAGGATGACTTGGTAGATGTCAGGGTAGTGTTGTTTAAAGTTCCGTTGTTGCATGATCGTAATGGTTGAGGCATTTGGCTCGACACCCAGTTTTAAAATTTTTTGGGTTAAAGCGAGTTGAGGGGAGCGACCATCAAAATGTGTATTCACTAAGTTACCATCGGTATATTTTACTGTGAGTCCGATATTCAGGAGATAATCAAAAACATCAGGCAAACCAAAACCGGCAGCTTTGTAGAGTAAATTATATGTTTCTGCACGATAGCCACGGCCGTATGTTTGATGTGTTTTTAATAATCCTAATGCATTATAAAATTCTAACTTGGCAATAATTTCTTGTTCATTAATAGAACCATCGCCATTTTTTAAAGTCCTATTGATGGTATTAAAAGTGACATTGTTTGAGCTGGGTTTGCAATTAGCAGCAATCAGTCGCTTGATATCTTGAAGTGGAAGTATAAGATGCGCTGTGTCACACATTTTTTTAACTTCTTTATTTTTCATTTTACTGCTTTGAATATTTTTATTTTCAAATTCCTGCACTATGGCTGACCAACCATATATGTTTATAAATTTATAATAACGAGATGCATCATTTGTCATCCCTTTGATCTTTTTAAAGTCGTGAATGTTTTTCACTGATGGTGCATTGGTAGCGTGATTTTGTGGCACTGGAGCATTTGCAAAGCAATGCATACTCATTAGCAGGCAGCTGGTAATAACGATGTTTTTCATGGTTTATGTGTTTTTAATAAATTGTAAACGTCAGGATGTTTGGTGGAAAAGTCATTCTGTTCTATTTGTTTATAGACGCTACTATTGGGCTCGATTCCTGCATTCAGTAGTTTTTGAACCAAACTCACAGAAGGGTTACGGCCTTTGATATTGTCTAAAATTAAATTACCATCCACGCCCGTGTAATCGACACCGATACTCAGCAAATAATCAGAAACGTCTTCTAGTCCCCAACCAATTGCTTTGGATTGTAAAGAGCTTTTTTCTTCATACGGGCCAAATTTATACGTAACGTGTGTTTGTAAAACATTTTCCGACTTGTAGAGTTTTAATTTTTCAATGATTTCATTTTGATCTATTTTGCCTTCTGCATTGGTTAATGCGCCATTAATAATCATAGAGGATGAACGGCCATTGAGTGGTTTGCAATTTGCTTTAAATAAGCGTTTGGTTTGATCGGCAGTACTTAGACTCAGTGCAATTTCGCAAAGTTTTTCTTTTTCCCCTTTAGGCATTTTACTTTTTAGAATGGTTCCATTTTCAAAATCACGAACGATTGACTCCCAACCGTATTTGGTTGCTGTTCGATAATACTGTATTGCTTCTTCGCTCAATTTTTTGGGTTTTTTCGCTTGTATTTGAGTGTCACGATCGTTGGTTTTGGGAGTAAAGGATTCTTGGTCATCATTCAATGCTGTTTGATTTGTATGATTGGCATCGTGCTCAACAGTATTTGAATGATTTATCGGTAGGCTGGCTTCGGGTCTAAAAATGTAGATGAAGATACCGAGACATAATATGCACAGGCCAAAGAGTAAGATTATTTTTTTCATGTTTTATTCTATTTGAAAATGAATCAAGAGCGTTTTTAGGCGCTCTTGATAGGGGAAGTTTAAAATTTAAATGTGACATCAGCAATGAACTGTCGCCCAATTTCAGATCTAAGTCTGTTGGTCGACTCACTAATACCTGGGGTGGTATAGATATTATGTCGATTGGTAATATTGTTAATGGTTAAACCGAATATTGCTTTGTAATCTTTAGCGAAATTGAAATCATAAGTGGTACGCATATCCCAACTAAATCGAGGTCTAATCGTATCTGTAGCATAGGCTTCCAACAGGACACCATCATGTTCAACTTTGTTTTTTAGTTTATACGTATCTTTATATTCAGATTTGTAGCTTAAGAAGTTATTAATCTTTAATGGTAAATTTGAAAACTCAATGTCCCAACCAAAACGAGCAGTCCAAGGCTGATTGAAATTTTCAACAGGACGTTCATTAAATTGGATGAGGCTGCCGTTAAAGATAATATCGCGATCTTCAGCAGCCGTATTACTGTTAACGTTATATGACTCAGAATAGTCTAAATAATTTTTTTCTGATTCAGTGTAATCAAAGCCAAAGTTAAACCCGTGCAGAGAGTTTTTATATACGACTGGCAGCGTATTTCTGAGTGTGAGTGTGTAAATGTCAGCTTTTGCTTTACCACTATTACTATATTCAAAATGATCGATGGTATTGCTGGTGGTTGGATCAATAAAACGATTTTTTGTGATTTCATCTTTGCTATCGCGATTCACCCATTTCAGACCAAGGTTCCAGTTTTTAGCTTGGCTATTAATGGCAAACACAATTTCGTCAGCATAAGGGGTCTTTAAATTGGCACGTTGAATATTGGAATTAGCTAATATTAAATCTGATAACCCAGTTTGAGTCCAATAGTCTTCAGTTTGATTTTTTGTGCGTTTTAAATTGTATTCCAAAAATGCAAGTTGATCTTGCAGTTCAGTGGCTAAGGTATAGTTTGCATAATATCGATTCCATCCCGTAGTGAAGGACAAAAGATCATTTTTTAGCGGTTTATAGTTAAAGGCACTACGAGGTGCAATATTTAAATTTTTCGACAAGCTGTCATAATCTGCACGTAAACCTAAACGCGCTGAAAAATTATCCCAAGTCGATGTGTTTTCAATGAAGGTATGCACACGTTGTTGGTCAATATTAACTTTACCTTTTTGATAATACTTGCCATTTGTTTGATATTGGCCTTGATAGTTATTTTCATCCGTTGCTTCATCACAAAGAATATCACCTGCCGTACAGCTAATGCCTGAACTAGATGTAAAAGTCTTAGGCTGATTATACATATAGGCATCGTTAGGCCGTTCCCATGCAATTTTAGAATAGTCATAGCCCATACCAAAGCTTAATTGTTGCATGCTGTTGCCAATCTGAATGGTATCAAACGCATTTTTTAGACTATACGAAAATGTATCTTGGTGTAATTCAATATCACTACTTGTGGCACCTTCACCAGGATTAGAACTCCAGTTTTTAGTTGGTGTTTGCTTCCAAAGAATGCCGGTAGTTGAATCATTTTCACGTGCTTGGCTTAGCGTTTGATAGCTAATATTTTGTTTTAATGTTGAATTATTGAGTTTACTTTCTAATTCACCAAAAAATGTCAGCGTTTCTGTATTGCTAATACTTTTTGAATTTATTCGCTTATCAACGAAATTTAGACTGTCCAAATCCCCTAAATCAAAGCCAAACTTCGCTTTGATTGTGTCCGAAGGTGTGTAAAAAAGGGTAGTCCCTAAGTTGATATTATTACGCTCGCTTTTGACTTTACTGCGATCTTCTAAACCACTCATTACTGGAACGATGGATTCACGTTTAGAGGCATAACTATTGATGCCCCATTGTTCAGAGAGTTTGCTGTATAGATTCAGGCTTAGGCCGTGTTTTTTATATTCTTTATTATTTGATGATGTTGGATCTTCAAACTCTGCAGCTTCTTCTTCATCGGTAAAATGATAACGTGACCAATCACTTTCCGTGTAGTCGTAAGTAAGGGAGCCGTGGATTTTGCCAATTTCAGTATTTGGGGCACAAGTTTCAGCATTAACTACACCACCTGTAAATTCGCCGTATGCTGCAGAAACATTACTATCGATCAATTCTAATTTACAAATTAAATCGGTATTTAGGGCAATCCCTTGTGAGCCACCATCAAGCTTGCCTGAATAGGAGTTGCCGCTTGCCAGAGGGTCAAGGTTATTGGTGGTATTGACGCCGTTAATTACAAATTTATTTCGGTAAGTTTGCGCGCCATTAATAGAAATCTCGGATGGTCGTAGCTCAGCCTGTGAATCTGCAGAACGTTGTTCACGGCTAAACTGCACATTTGGATTAACTTTTAAAAAGTCTGTGATATTTTTTGAGCTATTCGGCGTTTTTTCTAAATCTTCTTTGGTGTAGACGGTTTTACCTACTTCTTGCTTGGCTTTGACTTCAACCTCAATAGGTGTCATCGACACCGTATTGGTTTTGATTTCTTCGGAGATCTGGCTTTCATTTGCATACGTTTGAGATGCTAAAGCAGTCAAAATTGCGATATTAAGGGGAGAATAGGCAAAGCGCATGGCTGTCAACAATTATGCAGATAAAAACGATAGCGATTATCATTAACTTTACAAGAATAATCAATAGAAATGAGAATTATTTGCAATAAGTGATTTTTTAATACACAGCAAATTTAATGAAAATTTTGAATAATCTGGAGAGATGGTGATGTGTATTCAATAGACTTGAATATTCAGCTTGGAGAAAGTCTGAATAAGAATTGGCGTCCCTACGGGGATTCGAACCCCGGTTACCGCCGTGAAAGGGCGATGTCCTAGGCCTCTAGACGATAGGGACGTTTAGAAGATGGCGGTATCTTATTGATCCGCCATCATAGTGTCAAGTAGGTGAGGGCCGAGTTTGTTCAAAATATAACAGAACAGTTCAGCGGTCTTCTGAGTATCGTAAAGTGCAGAGTGTGCTTCTTTACCATCAAACTCAATACCAGCTTGAATACATGATTTTGCCAGCACAGTTTGTCCAAACATTACAGCGCTCAAAGTCACTGTATCGAATACGGAAAAACTATGGAAAGGATTTTGATTTTTTGTTCCTGTGCGTGCAATAGCTGCCTGTACAAACCCTAAATCAAAATGTGCATTGTGACCAACTAAAACAGCATGAGTGCAGTTTTGTTGACGACGTACTTCATTCACTGACTTAAAAATACGTTTTAATGCTGATTTCTCATCTTCAGCCATGGCCATACGCATCGGATTAAATGGATCTACACCAATAAAATCCAGTGAGCGACGGTCAAGGTTGGCACCTTCAAACGGATTGATATGTGCATGGTGGGCTTCACCCGGTACAAAATTACCTTCTGCATCATACACAATAGGAATAGCTGCAATTTCCAGTAAGGCATCGGTCTGTGAATTAAAACCTGCTGTTTCGACATCGACAACAACAGGTAGGAATCCACGGAAACGTTGACCAATGACTGGTCGAGTTTCATCTGTCACACTTTTCTCCATTGGATGGTCTTACCCGCATACAACGGAATAATTTTTTCGCCATCCAAATAGTCTAAACTTTCAGGGATCATTTGATCTTCTTTTACCAAGGTAATGGTATTGGTATTTCGAGGGAGTCCGTAGAAGTCTGCACCAAAGTGGCTTGCAAAACCTTCTAAACGGTCGATTTTACCGACTTGATCAAATGCTTGAGCGTATAGCTCAATTGCTGTTGGTGCACTATAACATCCTGCACAGCCACATGCATTTTCTTTAGCATTTTTTGAGTGCGGCGCACTGTCTGTACCTAAGAAAAATTTAGGGTTCGCACTGGTCGCAACTTCGAGCAAAGTTTGCTGATGGGTTTGACGTTTTAATATCGGTAGGCAATAGAAATGCGGTTTAATGCCACCCACCAACATGTCATTACGGTTAAACAATAAATGTTGCGGTGTGATTGTCGCAGCCACATTACGGTCTTGTTCTAATACAAAATGCGCAGCTTCACTAGTAGTGATGTGTTCTAGCACCAATTTTAATTTAGGGAACTGTTTTAACAGTGGAGAAAGCACTTCATCAAGGAAACGTTTTTCACGGTCAAAAATATCAACATGGTTATGCGTCACTTCACCATGTAACAGTAACGGCACTTGGTGTTCTTCGAGTTGCTCAATCACACCATAGACTTTACTAATATCACTGACACCACTGTCTGAGTTCGTGGTTGCACCCGCTGGATAGAGCTTAATGGCATTAACATGCTCAGACTCTTTAATTTTTTTAACTTCACTTGCAGGGGTGTTGTCTGTGAAATAGAGCACCATACGCGGGTCAAAGTGAACGCCTTCAGGAACATTTGCCATGATGCGTTCACGGTATGCATTTGCTTCTTCAACGGTTTTTACTGGTGGTACGGTGTTTGGCATACAAATCGCACGAGAGAATTGTTGTGCTAAATCAGGAACTGTACGCTTTAGGGCTAGACCGTCACGTAAATGTGCATGCCAATCATCTGGCTGAAGAAGAGTAATCGTGTTCACAGCGATTCCAAGCTTGGAAATAAAACAAATGATAATGCAAATAATGTGAAAATGGTAACGAGATTTCTGTACAAATGACTGAACAGATATAAATTAAGAATAAAACTGTGGTATTTTTAAATGACTAAAAGAATTAGATAAATGCTTGGAAATGGAATACAAGTATAACCTTGCAAAGTTGCAATACGATAAAGAAAAAATAGAGGAACTGATTACAAGGCAAACTCGTCGTGTAGGGGAAATGTTTCCTAAAAAACTGGAAACTCAATTTTGGACTTTAAGCCTCGATCGTGCGCAAACCAACATACGTCATTTTTTTTGGATGGGAGTGTTGATCTACTTTGTGCTCACGATGCTGATCATTCCCGGAGATTACTGGATAATTGATCAACAGCATTTTGTGCATGATTTTATTCGTTGTTTGGTCGGTCAGATCAATGGTGCGCTGTGTCTTTTGGCTTTATATACCTTTGCCTGTAATGACCGTCTGAAGCCTTATTTTTCACATGCCAGTATGTTTGTGGTGTTTTGGGCTGTTATTTCAATGTCTTGGCTCACCATGACCGTGTATACCGAAGCACTTAAACATCAGGCCATGATGATCCTTTGTATGATTTACATCTTGAGCTATATTTTGACTGGGGTGAAACCGGTCCAAATGTTGATGTCTGGATTGTTGGCTGCTGTGGTCACCATATTGATGCTTTTTTCATTAGAAGTGAAATTTGATGTGATGGTGTTGGGGCGTGTACTGATTGGAAGCTGTGTATTGGGTTTTGCAATCAGTAAGATGCTCTGTGCGCGTGAACGGATGATATTTTTGAATATGCTGCGCGCGGATATTAGTGAAAAAATCCATCGTATTCATACCACAGAGCTTTTACATTTAAGTCAGCATGATGAATTAACCAAGATTTCTAACCGACGTACTTTTGATGAAATGCTTGATACCTTTTATGAGCAATCTCGACGTAATAACACCTCGCTTGCTGTGCTATTTATCGATGTTGATCATTTTAAAAACTATAACGATTTCTACGGTCATCAAAAAGGTGATGATGTAATTTCAACCATTGCCAAAACCATTAAAAATGCCATTCGACATATGGATTTTGTAGCGCGATATGGTGGTGAAGAATTTGTGGTTTTATTGCCTGAAACCGATGCGCATGGTGCTTATGCGGTAGCGTCAAATATTTATAAAGCAATCGATCGTTTAGAAATTCCACATGCCAAATCACAGGTTTCGAATCACGTCACTATTAGTTTGGGTATTACGGTATATCGTGCTGAAAATATGACGAAGGATGAACTGTTAAATATTGCCGATCAGGCGTTGTATCGTGCGAAACAATTAGGCCGGAATCAAATTTACTATCAGTCGATTCGTTCAGCACATGTGGCTTAATGTGTAATAAAATTGAGAACTTCTCTGAAATCGGCAATAAAAAACCGCGCAAAATGCGCGGTTTTTTATGACTAAACAAATCTTATTTGTTTTTGTCTTTTAATTGAGGCACTGCAGAACCTGTACCTACTGCAAGTAAGCCAGAATTTGTGTAGATGCCTAATTTAGCGCGAGTATCTGTGATATCAAGGTTACGCATAGTCAATTGACCGATACGGTCAGCAGGACTAAACATAGAGTCACCTTTCTCCATAGTTAAACGCTCAGCTTCATAAGTGAGGTTAGGAGATTCAGTGTTTAGAATAGTGTAGTCATTACCACGACGAAGTTCTAAAGTCACAGTACCAGTGATTGCTTTAGCAACCCAACGCTGCGCAGTTTCACGAAGCATTAATGATTGAGAATCGAACCAACGACCTTGGTAAAGAAGACGACCTAAACGCAGACCGTTAATACGGTATTGTTCGATGGTGTCTTCGTTATGAATACCAGTCACTAAACGTTCATAAGCGATATGAAGAAGTGCCATACCCGGAGCTTCGTAGATACCACGAGATTTTGCTTCAATGATACGGTTTTCGATTTGGTCAGACATACCTAGACCATGACGACCACCGATACGGTTAGCTTCAAGAATGAACTCAACTGGGTTTTCGATGCGTTTGCCATTTAATGCAACAGGGAAGCCTTCTTCGAAAGTTACAGAAACTTCTTCAGCTTTTACTTCTACGTCATCTTTCCAGAACGCAACGCCCATGATTGGGTCGACGATTTTGATACCCGCATTAAGGTATTCAAGATCTTTTGCTTCGTGAGTCGCACCTAACATGTTTGAGTCAGTTGAGTACGCTTTCTCTTTTGACATTTTGTAGTCAAAACCATTGTCGATCAGGAACTGTGACATTTCTGCACGGCCACCTAGCTCGTCAATGAAAGTTTGGTCTAACCAAGGTTTGTAAATTTTTAGCGATGGGTTAGTCAACAGACCATAACGGTAGAAACGTTCAATGTCGTTACCTTTATAAGTCGAACCGTCACCCCAGATGTTTACGTCATCTTCTTTCATTGCGGTTACAAGCATTGTACCTGTAACTGCACGACCAAGAGGAGTCGTGTTGAAATAAGGCATACCACCAGTTGAAATGTGGAAAGCGCCACATTGAATAGCCGCAATACCTTCTAAAGCAAGTTGTAAACGACAATCAACTAAGCGAGCTTTAACTGCGCCATACGCTTCCGCTTTTTTTGGAATCGCATCGTAGTCGTCTTCATCAGGTTGACCTAAGTTTGCTGTGTAAGCATAAGGTTCCGCACCTTTTTGTTTCATCCACAAAAGCGCAGCTGAAGTATCTAGACCACCAGAGAAGGCAATACCAACTTTTTTGCCAACTGGGACATTCTGCAAGATAGTTGCATTATCAGTCATTGTTAATCCTAACGATATAAATATAGGCACCGAGAATGGGTGGCCTGAAAGAATACATATATGTGCGCGATTGTAGCACTTTTCTGCACGGTTTTTCTAAAAAATCATGAGATACAAGCGATGAGGTAGAAAAAAATGATCGTTGAAATCTATTGATGAATACTTCATCCAGTTTTTGCGGGCGGAAAAGGCATTTTCTGAAAGAAATAGGTTGCAAATATAAAGAAATATATTTGATTTAAATAAATGGTCATACCAATATTGGGTTGATTTGGTTTTTATCCTTTTCGCTGAAATGAGACTGAAGTCAAACAAAGCTTGGTTATTAGACTAAAGTATATTTTATAGAATTTATTCATAAATAATAATTATAAAACAGATATTTAAAAAATTGTTTTTAAAAATTCAAACTGGAAAATAATGTTTTTGCATTGAGTATTGGTCATACCAAAAACAAGAAAAGCTTGAATGATTGAGTTGAAATAATTAAAAATTGCGGAGTATTTCAGCAATAGTATGAGTTTTTATGTGTTTAATATTTATATTGGTCATACCGATGTAAAAAGACCATATACTGATATTGCTCAATAATTAAATCTTAGTAAGCATTTCAAGGAGATGACAATGCTTCAATGGCAGCAAATATATGACCCAATGGGGAATATATGGATATCAAGTTTAATTGCGCTCATTCCGATTATCTTTTTTTTCTTGGCGCTTGCTGTATTTCGTTTAAAAGGCAGTGTGGCAGGTACGATCACCGTTGTACTGGCACTTTTGGTGTCTTTATTTGCCTATGACATGCCTGCGCTTATGGCATTGGCTTCGATGGTCTACGGTTTCTTCTACGGTTTATGGCCGATTGCATGGATCATTATTGGTGCGGTGTTCCTGTATAAAATTTCTGTCAAAACAGGGCAGTTTGACATCATCCGTTCTTCGATTCTTTCCATTACTGAAGATCAACGATTACAGATGCTGTTAGTTGGCTTTGCTTTCGGTACTTTCCTCGAAGGTGCGGCGGGCTTTGGTGCCCCTGTGGCGATTACTGCAGCACTATTGGTAGGTTTAGGCTTTAAGCCTTTATATGCGGCAGGTCTTTGTCTGATCGTCAATACTGCGCCAGTGGCTTTTGGTGCGATGGGTATTCCAATTATCGTTGCTGGGCAAGTGTCTGGTGTTGATACGATGGAAATCAGTCAGATGGTTGGTCGACAGCTGCCATTTATGGTGCCGATTGTACTGTTTTGGATTATGGCGATTATGGATGGCTGGCGCGGTGTGAAGGAAACTTGGCCTGCAGTTGTGGTTGGCGCGAGTAGCTTTGCGATTGCACAGTACCTAACCTCGAACTTTGTCGGTCCTGAATTACCAGATATTACCGCGGCGATTGCCTCTTTAGTGTCATTAACGATTTTATTTAAATATTGGCAGCCTAAACATATTTTCCGCTTTGCAGATCAAGATGCGACGATGAGTGAAGATGTTGCTGCACAAAAACAGCAAAAATATAGCTTGGGTCAAATTGCAAAAGCGTGGTCGCCATTTGCGATCTTAACGGTGATGGTTACGATCTGGAGTATTAAACCGTTTAAGGATTTATTTACTAAAGACGGTGCCTTACATGATTTGGTTATTTCGATCAAAGTGCCATTTTTACATCAATTGGTTCAAAAGATGCCGCCAGTCGTACCTGAAATGAAGGACTACGATGCCATCTATAAATTTGATTGGTTTTCGGCAACAGGTACGGCAATTGTCATTGCTGCGATCATTACCATTATTTTCTTAAAAATGAAGCCGAAAGACGCGATTGTGACCTTTGGTGAAACTATTAATGAATTAAAAATTCCAATTTATTCGATTGGAATGGTCTTGGCTTTTGCATTTATCGCCAACTATTCAGGGATGTCAGCAACATTGGCATTAGCACTTGCGCATACAGGTCAAGCCTTTACCTTCTTCTCACCATTTTTAGGATGGCTTGGTGTCTTCCTCACGGGTTCAGATACGTCAGCCAATGCATTATTTGCTGCATTACAGGCAACCACTGCACAGCAAATCGGTGTACCAGAAGTATTACTCGTTGCTGCCAATACCAGTGGTGGTGTGACAGGAAAAATGATTTCACCCCAGTCCATTGCAATTGCATGTGCGGCAGTTGGCTTGGTAGGTAAAGAGTCTGATTTATTCCGTTTTACCGTAAAACACAGTATAACGTTCACAATCATGATGGGGATTTTAATCACCCTACAAGCTTATGTGTTCCCTTGGATGATTCCATAACACGCATTGTGTAACAACGTTAAGGAAAGCAGATGAAAGTCTCTGATAAAACTGTTCAAAGTCTTCGTGTATTGATTGAAGAAAGCAATATGCAAGTTGGAGATCGTCTGCCTGCTGAACGGAAACTGTGTGAACAACTTGGCGTCTCACGCACCTCTTTACGCGAAGCGATTTCTCAATTGACCAGCATGGGCGTGTTGGTCAGTAAAGTCGGTGCGGGGACTTTTTTAAAGCAATTACCTGCGACTTGGTCGAGTTATCAAATTGTGCAGCCCATTAGCAGTTTGATTAGTGAAGACCCTGCCTACCGGTTTGATGTGCAAGAGGCGCGCATTATTTTGGAAGGTGGTACCGCATGGTATGCGGCACAACGTGCTACAGCAGAGGACTTGGCACATATCCGACATTATTATGATCAGATCAATCATTTTCAGGCTTTAGGCAATGACGATGAAGCAGCGCGTGCAGATGCCAAATTTCATTTAGCAATTGCTGAAGCTTCACACAATTTAGTGTTGATTCAGATGATGCGTGGTCTATTTGATCTGTTGCAATTTAATGTCGTTTTAGGTCGTCGAAAAGTTTATAGCGAAGCACACCGATTTGATCAATTGCATGATCAGCACTTTCAAGTCATGAATGCAATTGAACGTCGTGATCCTGAAGCTGCACGTAAAGCAGTCTGTGGACACATTGAGTTTGTAGTACAACAGGTGCGTATGATTGATGAAGAAGAAGCTCGTCGTCAGCGTGCCAGTCGATTAAACAGGATATAAGCATGATTATTTCTTCTGCCAATGACTACCGTGAAGCGGCACGTCGTCGTTTACCGCCATTTTTATTTCATTACATCGATGGCGGGGCGTATGCCGAATATACCTTAAAGCGTAATGTAGAAGATTTATCAAAAATAGCGTTGCGTCAACGTGTGCTGAATGACATGTCACAGCTGAGTCTAGAAACCCAACTGTTTAATGAAACCTTATCAATGCCTGTGGCTTTATCACCTGTGGGTTTAACAGGGATGTATGCACGCCGCGGCGAAGTTCAAGCAGCCGTTGCTGCAGATAAAAAGGGCATTCCGTTTACGCTGTCTACAGTTTCTGTATGTCCAATTGAAGAGGTGGCGCCAGCGATTCAGCGTCCAATGTGGTTTCAGTTATATGTGCTACGTGACCGTGGCTTTATGAAAAATGCTTTAGAACGTGCCAAAGCAGCTGGCTGTTCAACTCTGGTGTTTACCGTGGATATGCCGGTTCCGGGCGCGCGTTACCGTGATGCGCACTCGGGGATGAGTGGTCCAAATGCAGCCATGCGTCGTTATATGCAGTCGTGTTTCCACCCACACTGGGCGTGGAATGTGGGGTTGTTAGGTCGTCCACATGACTTAGGAAATATTTCTAAATACTTGGGTAAACCAACAGGTTTGGAAGATTATATCGGCTGGTTGGGCAATAACTTTGACCCATCAATTTCATGGAAAGACCTTGAGTGGATTCGTGAATTTTGGGATGGCCCGATGGTCATTAAAGGCATACTTGACCCTGAAGATGCCAAAGATGCAGTGCGTTTTGGTGCAGATGGCATTGTGGTGTCAAACCATGGTGGCCGTCAGCTCGATGGGGTTTTATCATCAGCGCGTGCATTACCGCCAATTGCAGATGCAGTAAAAGGCGATATTAAAATTCTTGCTGACTCAGGTATTCGAAATGGTTTAGATGTGGTGCGTATGCTGGCTTTGGGTGCAGATACCTGTATGCTCGGTCGCGCATTTGTTTATGCACTCGGTGCAGCAGGTGGTGAGGGTGTTTCCAATCTTCTAGAACTGATTGATAAAGAAATGCGTGTTGCGATGACCTTAACTGGTGCAAAAACCATTGCGGATATTACATCTGATTGTTTGGTGAAGTTAGAGAAAGAGTTGGCTGGGTGATTTTTTGAATAGATCTCTTGGGAAAGTTATTCGTCATCAAAAAAAATTAAAAAATGAAAGTTCCCTCTCCTTGTAGGAGAGGGTTAGGGAGAGGTATTTATTGATTAATTCTCCTAACCCTCTTGTGTAGCATTGCTACTCATCCCAAAGGGAGAAGGGATATTCATTATAGATTTTAATAACAATGACTAAAAACTTTTGATATGTGCAAATAAACCTACGTTGTTTAAATTATTTAAATCAATATTTTTTATTGTATAACAATGCAATTCCTCTTTAGCGAGGAGAGAAAATAATGAAAATGGAAAATTCTACGAGCATGCAAACTCAATCATTACAAACCATTCAAAACCTCATCAACATCGTCGGTAAGCAACACGTTTTAACTGAAGATAAAGACACACGTTTATACCGCCAAGGTCGCCGTTACGGTGCAGGAAAAGTATTGGCTGTGGTTACACCGGGCTCTTTGCTTGAGCAATGGCAAGTGCTGCAAGCGGCTGTGGATGCAAATTGTATTGTGATTATGCAAGCCGCCAATACAGGTCTGACAGGTGGTTCAACGCCGTTTGGTGATGACTATGACCGTCCTGTGGTGCTGATAAGTACACGTCGTTTGGTTGGCATCCAAGTGATTAATGAAGGCAAGCAAGTGATTTGTCTACCGGGTGCCACATTAGACAAACTTGAAAAAGATTTGCTGCCATATAATCGTGAACCTCATTCGGTGATTGGTTCTTCGTGTATTGGGGCATCGGTTTTGGGCGGCGTATGCAATAACTCAGGGGGTGCTTTGGTACGCCGCGGTCCTGCCTATACAGAGCTTGCACTGTATGCACAAGTGAATGAGTCAGGTGAGTTAGAGTTGGTCAATCATCTAGGTGTCAATCTTGGCAATACGCCTGAAGAAATCCTCACAGCGCTGGAAAATAAAAATTATCAAATCAATGACATTGTGAATAATTCAAGCTGCTGTGCGTCAGATAAACGCTACTCACATGATGTTAAACAAGTCGATGAAAATACACCTGCACGTTTTAATGCAGATCCGAGCCGTTTATTTGAAGCATCGGGTTCAGCAGGTAAGGTCTGCGTCTTTGCAGTACGTTTAGATACCTTTGAAAAAATTCCTAGTCAGGTGTTTTATGTGGGAACCAATTCGCAAGATGATTTAACAGAAATTCGTCGTTTTCTATTAAAAGATCTTGCACGCCTCCCGATTGCAGGTGAGTACATTCATCGCAAGGCATACGATATTGGGGCTGAATATGGCAAAGATTCTTTTGTATTTATTGAAAAATTTGGCACCGCAAAAGTTCCTGCTGCTTTTGCCATGAAAGATAAAGTCGATGGCTATTTAGAAAAACTGGGCTTTCGAGGTTTGTCAGATAAAATTTTACAACTCGTTACTAAATTTATGCCGAATCATCTGCCAAAACGGATGAATGAATTCCGTGATTTATATGAGCATCATTTGATGATTCGTATTGAAAATCAGGATGTTGATCAAGTTGATGCGTATTTGAAAACGTATTTTTTAGATAAAACCTCAGGCAATTATTTTAAATGTACGGATGAAGAAGGTCGTAAGGCATTTTTACATCGCTTTGCGGTGGCGGGTGCTGCCATTCGATATCGTGACACGCATCGTTCTGAAGTGGAAGACATTGTTGCATTGGATATTGCATTACGTCGCAATGATCGTGAATGGGTGGAAACTTTGCCGAAAGCCATGGATGAGCAAATTATCCATAAACTCTATTATGGACATTTTCTCTGTCATGTTTTTCATCAAGATTATATTGTGAAAAAAGGTGTAGACCCTTTGGCAATGGAACATGCAATGTGGCATTTACTCGATGATCGTGGCGCTGAATATCCTGCAGAACACAATGTTGGACATTTATATGTGGCGAAGCCTGCATTAAAAAATCATTATCAAAAACTGGATCCAACCAATAGCTTTAATGTCGGGATTGGACAAACCAGTAAGCTGAAACATTGGAAATAATGCTTTAAAAAACAACATGCCGTGATGTGAAAGTTCACGGCTTTTTTTATGGTTCGAGGATTTATATATCAGGAGGTATTGACCATAAAGGCGAAGAATATTTTCTAAATTGTCATCCCAAAATATAAAAAAACCGCTAAAGTGTTATGCAACAAGTTGCAAAGCCAAAATAAGGATTCAGCATGACAACGACTAGCTATGCAAATATTTTAAAGCCTTTACATTTGGGTTTTACCACGATTAAAAACCGTGTCGTGATGGGGTCCATGCATAGTGGGCTGGAAGATCGTTTTTATAATTATCCTAAGCTTGCGGCTTATTTTGGTGAGCGTGCGAAAGGTGGTGTCGGCCTGATTATTACAGGCGGTATTTCGCCAAACCGTCAAGGTTGGCTGTTACCTGCTGGCGGAACCATGAATACTTTAGGTGATATTGCTCCGCATCGCTTGGTGACCCATGCAGTACATAAACATGGTGCCAAAATTTTAATGCAAATCTTGCATGCTGGGCGTTATGGCTATCAGCCTTTTGCAGTGTCAGCAAGTCCGATTAAATCTCCGATTTCACCTTTTAAACCACGTCAATTAACGGACAAACAAATTCTTTCAACCATTGATGATTATGTCAAAACGGCAAGCCTTGCACATAAGGCCGGCTATGATGGTGTTGAAATCATGGGTTCAGAAGGCTACTTGCTGAATCAGTTTTTAAGCCGTCATGTCAACCAACGGACAGACCGTTGGGGCGGTGAAATTGAAAATCGTATGCGCCTTGCAGTTGATATTGTGAAATCAATACGTGCTGAAGTGGGTGAGAAATTTATTATCTGCTTCCGTTTGTCATTGCTTGATTTGGTTCATGATGGGAACACCATGGCAGAAGTCATTACTGTTGCTAAAGCATTGGAAGCTGCAGGTGTGACGTTATTGAACACGGGGATTGGTTGGCATGAAGCACGTATTCCGACAATTGTAACCTCAGTGCCTCGCGCAGCGTTTGTGGACTATACCGCTGAAGTCAAAAAACATGTTGCGATCCCTGTCATTGCGTCCAACCGTATCAATATGCCAGATACAGCTGAAGAAATTTTAGCTTCAGGCAAGGCAGATATGGTGCAAATGGCACGTCCATTCTTGGCAGATCCATTTTGGGTAAATAAAACGGCGACCAACCGTGTCGATGAAATTAATACTTGTATTGCCTGTAACCAAGCCTGCTTAGATCATACTTTTAAAAATCAGCGTGCGACGTGTTTGGTCAACCCACGAGCGGCATATGAAACTGAATTGGTTTATTTAAAGACCAAAAAACCGAAGCGTATTGCAGTCGTCGGTGGTGGCGTGGCAGGCATGTCTGCAGCTACGGTTGCGGCAAGCCGAGGCCATGCGGTGACATTATTTGAAGCTGGTGCAGAGGTGGGTGGTCAATTTAATTTGGCAAAAGTCATTCCCGGCAAAGAAGAATTTCATGAAACGATTCGCTACTTTAAAGTTCAAATCGAAAAAACGGGTGTGGATTTGCGTTTAAATACGCGTGTAAACCGTGAACAGCTTGAACGTGAAGGGTTTGAGGAAGTTGTTATTGCAACAGGTGTGGTTCCTCGCAGCTTAAAAATTGAAGGTAGTGATGCACCGAATGTCTTGTCTTATGCAGAAGTGCTGAAAGGCGCAGCTGTGGGCAATAAAGTTGCTGTGATTGGTGCAGGTGGCATTGGCTTTGATGTATCTGAATTTTTACTCAAACCACCACATCAGCCACAACCAATACCTTTAGCGGATTGGCAGCGGGAGTGGGGTGTTGATCCAAATCCAAACTACATAACAGAAGGTGGTATGCAGGCTGCTGAGCTCGAACCTCCTGTTCGTGAAATCTACTTATTACAACGTAAAACAACTGCAATTGGTGCTGGGTTAGGTAAAACATCAGGCTGGGTACACCGTGCACAATTAAAGAAAAATGCGGTTCGTATGCTCCGTGGTGTTCAATACAAAGTCATTACTGATGAAGGTCTTTGGGTTGAATATGAAGGGCATGATCAATTATTACGTGTAGATACGATTGTTGTCTGTGCTGGTCAGGAATCGGTAAAGCATTTGATGCCAGAACAGGGTGAGAAAACCCTTGCCAATTACCATATTATTGGTGGCGCAAAACTAGCAGCAGAGTTAGATGCAAAACGCGCAATACGTGAAGGTGCGGAGCTTGCGGCTAAACTTTAAGGATTTGGCGAAACAATATTCATTTGAAAGGTTTAGTTGTAATTTTTACTTGTCAGATGAATAAAACCTCCGTATTATGGCGCACATGGAAGCGTGGCAGAGCGGTTTAATGCACCGGTCTTGAAAACCGACGAGGGCGCGAGTCCTCCGTGAGTTCGAATCTCACCGCTTCCGCCAAATTCAAAAAAGCCCCTGTAGTGATACAGGGGCTTTTTTTTTGCAAATTTTTTGAATGAAAGTTATTTATATATAAAAGTTGTCAAAGAATAAAAAGTAAACTTCAAAAAACTGGATATAGAATTAGTTGGGGTAAAACCGAGCAGGCGATAAAAAATTATTAAAACGAAATGACTTTAGTTAAGTTTATAAAAGATGAGTTAGATTCAAGGTCGATTTCTTTATTTTAAAGATGAATTAAAACACTTGTATATACAAGTTGGTTTTGGCTTATACTGTTTATTATTCTAATGATTAAGTATCGTTATCTTAGAAACCAAATTAGGTCTACATTTGCTAGATTGTTGATCTATATAAATGAATAAACAAACAATGAATAGTTAAACATTGTGATCGAAGAGAAGCAGATGTTATCAAACTCAGTTTTAGACGCAACAAAAGGGATAGAAGCGCCATCACCGCTTTATGCACAGGTGAAGCAGTACATTCAAAGCAAAATTTACAGCGGCGAATGGAAAGTCAATGACAAAATTCCCTCTGAAAGCGAATTGGTTAAATTGCTCAATTGCAGTCGTATGACGGTCAATCGTGCCTTGCGTGAGTTGACTACTGATAAAGTTTTGGTACGCGTACAAGGTGTCGGCTCATTTGTTGCAGAAGGCCAAGGTCATTCGGCCTTATTTCAAATTCATAATATTGCAGATGAAATTGTGGCGCGTAACCATATTCATCGCGCTGAAGTTCTAAAACTAGAAAAAGTACAGGCGGATGTCCAGCAAGCCTTGTTTATGCAAACCAAAGAAGGCGAGACACTTTTTCATTCCATCATTATTCATTATGAAAATGAAGTACCTGTACAAATTGAAGATCGTTTGGTCAATGCTGCACTGATCCCTGACTATTTACAGCAGGACTTTAGCAAACTTACCCCTAATGCCTATTTAATGGCGCAGGCACCGGTCAGCGAAGGTGAGCATATCGTAGAAGCCGTTTTAGCCAATGCGCAAGAATGCAAATGGCTGAAAATTACCAAACAAGAGCCGTGTCTGCTTATTCGTCGCCGTACGTGGTCAAATAAACAATTAATTTCTAGTGCGCGCTTAACGTATCCGGGCAGCCGTTATTATTTGGAAGGAAAATTCGTGCAATGATTCAAGTATTGAAGCTGCATGATTATCAAAAAATGCCATGGAAGAATGGCTTAGGTTTTACCTTTGAAATTGCACGTCAATCTAGCTTAGCTAAAGATGATTTTGATTGGCGTGTGTCTATGGCGGATGTGGAAAATGATGGTGATTTTTCTTATTTTGAAGGGAAAAAGCGCATTATTTCTACGCTATCTGGTGCTGGAATGCGGCTGCAAATTGCCAAGCAATCACATGTCGATGTTTGCGCACGTGACTTATTTTCCTTTGATGGCGAGTTAGCAGTATTTTGCCAATTAATCGATGGGCCCATTCGTGACTTGAACCTGATTTACAATGCACAAAAAGTAAGGCCACGTATGCAGAGGATGGCAGGGTGTGAAAAACAGACGGTTTTATCTGCAGCACAAGACATCCTGATCTTTAATATGGCAGATCAGTTACAGATTTACATTCATGAAAAAATGTATCATTTGGCAGCATTTGAATGTCTAAAAATTGCCAATCAAGATGAAACATTAAAGATCGAATTACCACAAGATACAGCGAAGGATTGCTGTTTCATTGAGCTATTTTATTCAGTTGACGTCTTTAAAAATGCCAAATATATCGCATAAATTTTCATACTACAACTAAAGTCATCAAACTTTAAAATCAATTAAAACATTCGTTTATATATTAATTTCACTTTTTTCAATAGTGAGGTCTTTTCAAAGATCGATAGACATGCATATTATATGTACATGTATATACAAGTAAGCACATGTTTGTATTAGTGCTGAAGGGATGTCATTAGAAAAACAGATTGTTGAATGGAAGGAGTCCAACGGTGACAACAACTACAAAATTTCGTGATGTAGAAATTCGCGCCCCTCGCGGTACAACGTTAAATGCAAAAAGCTGGTTAACAGAAGCGCCGCTACGCATGTTAATGAATAATTTGGATCCAGATGTCGCAGAGAACCCAAAAGAATTGGTGGTGTATGGCGGGATTGGCCGTGCAGCGCGTAACTGGGAATGCTATGACAAAATTGTTGAAACTTTAAAAGATTTAGAAGACCACGAAACTTTGCTAGTTCAGTCTGGCAAGCCAGTAGGGGTGTTCAAAACCCATAAAAATGCACCGCGTGTATTAATTGCAAACTCAAACCTTGTACCACATTGGGCAAACTGGAAGCATTTTAATGAAATGGATGCCAAAGGTTTGGCGATGTACGGTCAAATGACAGCAGGCTCATGGATTTATATTGGCAGCCAAGGCATTGTGCAAGGTACTTATGAAACTTTTGTAGAAGCAGGCCGTCAGCATTACAACGGTGACTTAACAGGACGTTGGGTATTAACAGCAGGTTTAGGCGGTATGGGCGGTGCACAGCCATTGGCTGCAACTTTGGCAGGCGCGTGTTCTTTGAACATTGAATGCCAGCAAGCCAGCATCGATTTCCGTTTACGTACCCGTTATGTAGATGAGCAAGCAACCGATTTAGACGACGCTTTAGCACGTATTGAGCGCTATACCAAAGAAGGGAAAGCCATTTCAATTGCGTTGCATGGCAATGCTGCAGAAATTTTACCTGAGCTGGTACGCCGCGGTGTACATCCAGACATGGTGACGGATCAAACCAGTGCGCATGACCCATTAAATGGTTACCTGCCAATTGGCTGGACATGGGAAGAATACCGTGAACGCGCGCAAACTGAACCAGATGCAGTGGTAAAAGCCGCGAAGCAATCTATGGCTGTTCATGTTCAAGCGATGCTGGACTTCCAAAAAATGGGCGTTCCAACCTTTGACTATGGCAACAATATCCGTCAAATGGCGCAAGAAGAAGGCGTAGAAAACGCATTCGATTTCCCTGGTTTTGTACCTGCTTATATTCGTCCATTATTCTGCCGCGGTATTGGTCCTTTCCGTTGGGCTGCGCTTTCTGGTGACCCAGAAGACATCTACAAAACTGATGCAAAAGTGAAAGAGCTGATTCCAGATGATGAGCATTTGCATCATTGGTTAGATATGGCGCGTGAACGAATCGCATTCCAAGGTTTGCCAGCGCGTATTTGCTGGGTAGGTCTAGGCCTGCGTGCAAAACTTGGCTTGGCATTTAATGAAATGGTACGTACAGGTGAACTATCTGCACCCGTGGTGATTGGCCGTGACCACTTAGACTCGGGGTCTGTGTCTAGTCCAAACCGTGAAACTGAATCGATGCAAGATGGATCAGATGCAGTATCAGATTGGCCATTACTGAATGCTTTGCTCAATACAGCCGGCGGTGCAACTTGGGTATCATTGCATCATGGCGGCGGCGTAGGCATGGGCTTTTCACAGCATTCAGGTGTGGTAATTGTGTGTGATGGTACAGACGAAGCAGCAG
Organism: Acinetobacter sp. YH1901134; assembly: GCF_013416965.1. Taxonomy (NCBI): domain Bacteria; kingdom Pseudomonadati; phylum Pseudomonadota; class Gammaproteobacteria; order Moraxellales; family Moraxellaceae; genus Acinetobacter; species Acinetobacter sp. YH1901134. The sequence continues at coordinate 251,787 of NZ_VPEW01000006.1, forward strand.
AACGTATTGCGAGAGTACTGACCAATGACCCTGCGACAGGTGTAATGCGCCATGCAGATGCTGGATATGATATAGCAATTGACTGTGCAAAAGAACAGGGCTTAAATCTGCCGATGATTACTGGCTAAGCCGTAAAAAGGACAACTGCTGATTCATCTCAACTCTCTCCTGATGAGTCAGCAGCGCATAAAAAATAGGAAACAGGGCTGTACACATGGAACTTTTAATTCAACCAGGCAAACTTAATTTAGCAGAATTACGTGAAGCATTTTTAAAGCCGATCAAAGTTAAGCTAGATCAGCAGGCCATTCCAGCCATTCAAGCCAGTGTCGATTGTGTTGAGCAAATTATTCGTGAAGGCCGCACGGCTTACGGCATTAATACAGGTTTTGGTTTATTGGCCTCAACTAAAATTGCGCAAGAAGATTTAGAGCAATTACAGCGTTCATTGGTTTTATCGCATGCCGCAGGTGTAGGCGAAGCGCTCGATGATTCAATGGTGCGTTTGATTATGCTGCTGAAAGCAAATAGCTTGGCACGTGGTTTTTCAGGTATTCGTTTAAAAGTCATTGAAGCGCTTTTGGCACTTATTAATGCTGAAGTTTATCCGCATATTCCTTTAAAAGGTTCTGTAGGAGCTTCAGGTGATTTAGCACCGCTTGCACATATGTCATTGGTTTTACTAGGTGAAAGCAAAGCGCGTTATAAAGGCGAGTGGATTTCAGCTGTTGAAGCTTTGAAAATCGCAGGTCTAGAGCCGATTGCATTGGCAGCAAAAGAAGGCTTGGCACTGCTCAATGGTACACAAGTGTCTACAGCCTATGCGCTGCGCGGTTTATTTGAAGCAGAAGATTTATTTGCAGCTGCAACTGTATGCGGCGGTTTAAGTGTAGAAGCAATGCTTGGTTCACGTTCACCATTTGATGCACGTGTACATGAAGTACGAGGGCAGCGCGGTCAAATTGATGTAGCTGCTGCATATCGTGATCTATTGACTGACGAAAGTGAAATTGGTCATTCGCATGAAGATTGTGAAAAGGTACAAGATCCGTATTCGCTGCGCTGTCAGCCACAGGTGATGGGTGCATGCTTAACTCAGATCCGCCAAGCGGCAGAAGTGCTTGAAATTGAAGCCAATGCGGTATCTGACAATCCACTCGTTTTTGCCAAAGAAGGCGATGTGATTTCTGGTGGTAACTTCCATGCTGAGCCTGTAGCAATGGCAGCAGACAATTTAGCCTTGGCTATTGCAGAAATAGGTTCACTGTCTGAGCGCCGTATTTCGATGATGATGGACCGCCACATGTCACAGCTTCCACCATTCTTGGTGGAAAATGGCGGTGTGAACTCTGGCTTTATGATTGCACAGGTGACTGCTGCTGCTTTAGCAAGTGATAACAAAGCATTGGCACATCCTGCGAGTGTGGACAGTCTGCCAACTTCTGCCAATCAGGAAGATCATGTATCGATGGCGCCGAATGCGGGCAAACGTTTATGGTCTATGGCAGATAATGTACGCGGTATTTTAGCCATTGAATGGTTAGGTGCCTGTCAAGGTCTTGATTTCCGTAAAGGCTTAAAAAGTTCTGTGAAATTAGAACAAGCGCGCAAAGTGCTGCGTGATCAAGTGCCTTACTACAGCGAAGACCGTTTCTTTGCGCCAGATATTGAACAAGCGAGTGAATTGCTTGCAAGTGGATGCTTAAACGCATTGATCCTAGAAGGTTTATTACCAAGTCTAAAATAAGTTTGTGATTGATAAATAGGGTCACATGAAGTGGCCCGATCAAATAAAAATTTCCTCATGGATTGGAGATCAAAATGTCACAAGAAGCATCACAGGGTTCTACCTTACAGCGGGGACTCAATACCCGCCATATCCGATTTTTAGCTTTGGGTTCCGCGATTGGCACAGGCCTATTTTACGGTTCGGCAAGTGCCATACAAATGGCAGGGCCATCAGTACTGATTGCTTATATTGTTGCAGGTATCTCAATTTATATCGTGATGCGCGCTTTAGGTGAAATGTCTGTACACAATCCTGTTTCAGGATCATTTAGCCATTATGCAAGTAAATACATCAGTCCGTTTGCAGGTTTTACCACGGGTTGGACCTACGTTTTTGAAATGATTATCGTGGCCTTGGCTGATGTCACGGCGTTCGGTATCTACATGGGCTTCTGGTATCCCGATGTACCGAGATGGATCTGGATTCTCTCGCTGATTATGTTCTTAGGTGCAATTAACTTAATTCATGTCAAAGTCTTTGGTGAGTTAGAGTTTTGGTTATCGATTATCAAGGTCACCGCCATTATTGCCATGATTATTGGAGGTTTCGGTCTGATGCTTTATGGCTTCCATTCAGATCATGGTGCAGCAGTTTCGGGCTTACAAAACCTATGGATTCATGACGGATTTATGCCAAATGGCATTGGCGGCTTGATTGCCTGCTTATCTGTAGTGGTGTTTGCATTTGGCGGTATTGAAATTATTGGTATTACTGCTGGCGAAACAGCAGAACCGAAAAAATCTATTCCAAAAGCGATTAATGCTGTTCCTGTACGAATTCTATTATTCTATGTACTGACTATTTTTGTACTCATGGCGATTTTCCCTTGGAACCAAATTGGTACGCAGGGCAGCCCATTTGTACAAATCTTTGAAAATCTAGGGATTGGGTCTGCTGCTACGATTTTAAATATCGTGGTGATTTCAGCAGCAGTGTCGGCCATTAACAGTGATGTATTTGGTGCGGGACGTATGTTGTACGGCATGGCGCAAGACGGACAAGCGCCGAAAGTATTTACCAAGCTGTCTAAAAATGGTGTGCCGTGGATGACAGTTGTGGTGATGGCCGGCGTACTTCTAGTCGGTGTCGTATTGAACTACCTGATTCCTAAAAATGTATTCATGATTATTGCTTCAATTGCGACTTTTGCGACGGTATGGGTGTGGCTAATGATTCTGCTGTCACAAATGGGTATGCGCCGCAAATTATCTACAGCAGAAATTAAAGCTTTAGATTTCCCTATTGTGGGCTGGCCATATGCGCCTGCATTTGCAGTGGTCTTCATGTTGTTTGTATTAGGCATCATTGCGTATTTCCCAGACTCTCGACCTGCAATCTATGTAGGTGCAGCTTGGCTAGTGATTCTATGGATTGCCTACATTGTCAAAGTACGTCCAAAAATGAACTTGAAGCAGGTGAATCCCACAGCACAGCAATTTGAATCTAACTCTTAATACAACACTTCTTAATTTATAGATGTTTCCGCCAAGGCAAATGCTGCGGCGGAACAGGAAATACAACAATGAAGCTTTGGTTGAATTGTCATATTGCGACCATGCAGAATGGTCAATACAGCAGTATTGAAAATGCAGCAATCGTTACAGAAGGTGAACTGATCCACTGGATTGGCAAGCACAGTGAAATTCCAAATGAAGAATTTGTAGAACGCATTGATCTGAAAGGTGCTTGGGTGACTCCCGGACTCATCGATTGTCATACCCATAGCGTATTTGGTGGCAACCGCAGTGTTGAATTTGAGCAGCGTTTGCAAGGTGTGAGCTATGCTGAAATTGCGAAAAATGGCGGCGGCATTGCCAGTACGGTGTGCGCAACACGCGAGGCAACAGAAGCTGAACTGTTTCGATCTGCTTATAAGCGGATTCAATACTTGCAGCGTGAAGGCGTCACGGCGATTGAAATTAAATCTGGCTATGGGCTGGATTTAGCCAATGAGCGCAAAATGCTGAAAGTGATTCGTCAGTTAGGTGAAGCTTTACCAATGACGGTACGAAGCACCTGTTTGGCTGCACATGCTTTACCGCCAGAATTTAAAAATGCCAGCGATGAATATATTGATTACATCTGCAGTGAAATGTTGCCGCAGCTGCATGCTGAAAACTTAGTTGATGCGGTGGATGCTTTTTGTGAACATTTGGCTTTTAGCCCCCAACAAATCGAACGTGTTTTTCAAACCGCACAAGCATTGAATCTCCCCGTTAAATTGCATGCTGAACAGTTGTCAGCCTTAGGCGGCTCGAGTTTAGCGGCTACGTATCACGCGTTATCTGCAGATCATTTGGAATATATGACTGAAGATGATGTGAAAGCTATGGCGGCCTCAGACACTGTTGCCGTGCTGTTACCGGGCGCATTTTATTTGCTTAGAGAAACACAATTTCCGCCCATAGAAAGCTTAATCGCACATGGGGTGAAAATTGCGATTTCGACAGATCTGAATCCAGGAACTTCTCCTGTTTTGTCACTACGTTTAATGATGAATATGGGCAGTACCTTGTTCCGTTTGACGCCAGAACAAACTTTGGCGGCAGTCACGATTCATGCTGCGCAAGCGCTTGGTTTACACAAGATGCATGGCAGTTTAGAGGGTGGAAAATTCGCCAATTTTGTAGCGTGGGATATTCAGCATCCTTCAGAAATCACCTATTGGCTAGGCGGAGATCTTAATCAAAAAGTGATCTATAAAGGCCAGAAGGTACAGATCTAGGTTTGAATGGAATAGGAGACTTCTTTCATAAATGATTTTTAGAACTTTTAAAAATAATGATGTTAGTTCCTTCACCTTTCAGGAGAGGGTTAGGGAGAGGTTATTTTATGCTTAAAGTCCCTCATCCTCTTGCGGAGCATACTCCTCATCCCAAAGGGAGAAGGGATTTTCATTGATAATTTAAATACTGATTAATGATCATTTTTTTTCAAAGAACTCTAGTGTCATTCAATTTTTAAACCCAAGGCTTGAGCTTCGCTTTAATCCTGAGTTTTTTATTTTAAAGCGTTGAAGATTTAAAGACGGTATTCATTATGGATCATTCTTTTCAATGGCAAGGGCGGCAGGATGGAGAAGGCGCAGAACATCGGCGTATTTTCCACACCGTTAATCAATCCGATTCAGCCGAATTTGCGATTTTAGGCTTCAGTTCAGATGAAGGCGTGCGCCGCAATCGTGGACGTATCGGCGCAGCAGAAGCACCAGATTTAATCCGTAAACAATTGGCAAATTTGCCTGTGCACTCACAAGTTTCAATTCGTGACTTGGGTACAGTGGTGTGTGCCAATGGTGACTTGGAAAATGCCCAAGCTGCTTTGGCCGAACAAGTCGAAATGTCTTTACAGCAAGGCTTAAAACCAATCGTGTTTGGCGGTGGACATGAGATCGCATTTGGCAGTTTTAGCGGCATTTTCCAATATGCACAAAATACGCATCCAGAAAAAAACATCGGCATTATCAATTTTGATGCGCATCTAGATTTACGTGAAGACGTGCATGCAACTTCTGGCACACCGTTTTTACAATCGGCTCAGCTCAGCGAACAGCACGCTAAATCTTTTCACTATCTTTGCATTGGCGCAGCACAGCATTCCAATACCAAAAAGTTGTTTGATACAGCGGCGCGTTTAGGCAGTCAGTGTATTTTTGATCATGAGCTTGAAGCAGCTCAGCTGGGACATGTTTTATCTAAAATTGATCAATTTATACAAGAGGTCGATTGGCTATATGTCACGGTCGATCTCGATGTTTTTGCCGCATCGATTGCGCCGGGTGTCAGTGCGCCGGCGGTCAGAGGCATAGATTTAAAAATGTTTGAACAGCTGATGCGGCATATTCAGGGCAGTGGAAAAATCAAGTTGTTGGACATTGCAGAATGCAATCCAAAATACGATCAGGATGCAATGACAGCAAGGCTTGCAGCGTTCATTGCCTACAGTTATATATTTAACCCACAATAATTTAAAAATACAGGAACAATAATGTCTAATCTCTCTTACGCTAATGGCGGCAACGGTGCATGGCAAACTTTTTTGGCTCAGGTAGACCGCGTGGCGCCTTATTTAAGTGAAGATCTGGCCGATTATGTTGATACGTTAAAACGCCCCAAACGTGCCTTAATTGTCGATGTGCCGATTATTATGGATGATGGATCTATTCAGCACTTTGAAGGCTATCGTGTACAGCATAACCTTTCACGTGGACCGGGCAAGGGCGGTATCCGTTTTCATCCAGAAGTTGAATTAAACGAAGTGATGGCGCTCTCAGCGTGGATGACCATTAAAACTGCGGTGTTAAATTTACCTTTTGGTGGTGCAAAGGGGGGGGTGCGCGTCGATCCGCGTAAACTATCAGCACGTGAGCTAGAGCGTTTAACTCGTCGTTATACCAGTGAAATTGCACATATTATTGGGCCGCAAAAGGATATTCCTGCACCAGATGTAGGTACAAATCCAAATGTTATGGGCTGGATGATGGATACCTATTCATCGGGTCAAGGTTATACAGTTACTGGCGTGGTTACAGGTAAGCCTGTACATTTAGGTGGATCTTTAGGCCGTGTAAAGGCTACAGGTCGCGGTGTGTATATTACAGGCTGTCAGGCAGCAGAAAAAATCGGTTTGAATATCGAAAATGCCAAAGTGAGCATTCAAGGTTTTGGTAATGTCGGTAGTGAAGCAGCCAATTTATTTTATTTATCGAATGCGAAAATTGTTTGTATTCAAGATCATACCGGAACGATTTATAACGCAAGTGGACTAGATTTAAATGCTCTACACACTTATGTGCAGGAAACCCAAGGCGTTGCAGGCTTTAGCGGTGCAGACAAAATTGACAATGAAGCATTTTGGGATATTGAGACGGACATTATCATTCCTGCAGCGTTAGAAGGTCAGATTACAGTAGAACGTGCCCAGCGTTTAACAGCCAAAATGATTTTGGAAGGAGCAAACGGACCGACCTATCCTGAAGCGGATGATATCTTAACTGAACGTCAAATTACGATTGTGCCAGATGTAATTTGTAATGCAGGCGGTGTGACAGTCAGTTACTTCGAATGGGTACAAGATATGGCGAGCTATTTCTGGAGTGAAGCCGAAATTAATGACCGTTTAGATAAATTGATGATTCAAGCGGTGGAAGATGTATGGTCATGTGCTATAGAGAATAGCTGTACCTTACGTACAGCAGCTTATATTTTGGCATGTGAACGTATCTTGAAAGCGCGTAAAGAGCGAGGAATATTCCCAGGCTAAACATTTAGCATTTTTTAAAATGATTTGTATTTTAAAAAACAAATGGTTGCATAAATATCAGTTAAGGCGTCCAATTGAGAACATATTATTTTCTTATAAGATGAGATATTCAATTGTATTTTATTTGATCAATTGTTTTGAAGTGTTAGCAAGGCTTGGCAAGAGAATTGAAAGTGCTATATTTAAATCACGGTAGGTCATAAAACGACGCTACCAATAAGTTGGACGGATCAATGACAGCTCGTTGAGTTTCGTAATATTTTAGTCTTAAGATATTGCAGACAATAAATCAGCACTAGCCTTCCAACATAGAGCCCGCAGCGATGCGGGCTTTTTAATGCCTTTTTACATTTGAGAATATAGTGCTTTTGTCAAACAATAATTAAATAGTCAACCTATGTTGTTGATATATAATTACTAAAGTAAAATAAGTTTACATTGCCATGAAATCTAACATTTACAAAGCAAGTTAATGTGTAAAGGTGTGATATAAAAAATGCAATTATTAAAACAAGTAGAGACGTTACCATGACACAGATGATTGACATAAAGGTAAAGGACCAATTTAGTCAGGTTTATGAAGCACAAGCTTTGGTGCGTAATCCTTCAGAAGAAGATTCAAGAGGGCTGTTTCATCGCATTGAACATATCATTATTGCTGGTGAAATCATCCTACCCAGTATCGAACTACTTTTTGAAAGTCAAAAATCTGACAGTATTTACAAGCTTTTAGAAGCTTAAATTGAATGAATGAAAAACTCACCTTATGGTGAGTTTTTTTATTTTAGAGTTAAAAATTTAAGTTGTTTGATCTACTTTAAATTGATTCAAAATATAAGAGAGTAACTGATATCGCGTCATCGGATTGCTAGAAGACAGTTCAACATCTTGTTTACGCACTTGAATTTCTTGAGTTAAAACTCCAGCTTGAAAACGTTGCACGATCATATGATCTTTCGATACATCATGGTCGGTCAGCACTAGTTTTGGTCCAAGGTGCAGATGTCCAATCGCATCTAGACATTGTTCAAGGCTGCTGTATAGGTTGAAAAGGATGAGTGCCTGATCATTAGAATAATTGGCTAAATTCATTTTTATTATCCATGGTCAAAAATTATTGAGCAGGAATAGTGTATATGAATTGAGCAATATTAATCTGTATGGATTATTTTTCATTTAATGTCTATCTAGGTGACTTTGGTTAAATCATTGAGACAGCTTAAATCTTTATGAAAAATAAGTTGGAATTCGCTTTAAATTAAAGCGGCTTGAATACCAATGGGACATCGTAACGGGCAAATTCTTCAATGATACTGTTTAAAACCAATTGAGCTTGAGGTTCCGCTGCTGTAAAGGTGAGTTCTTGGTTCGTTTGGCTGTTGAAGCATTCAATTCGTTCTATACGCCAAATTGTTTCAATGGCTGTATTTTGAATGACCACACGTCGAGGTTGTAATTCGTCACTAATTTTTCGTGGCATGACATAGGTAATGGCCAATTGAACATCGGGCAATTCGTCTGGTGAGGTTAAGAATGTAAACACCCAATTGCCAATTTTGCTGAGTTGCATAGGATTATCGAAAGGATCAAATTCTAAACAAAACTGTTGTGACATTGACATGCTCAAACGCTAGGAGATCGGTTTTATTCTTGCGATTTTTTACTGTTGATTGACATTAGGGGAAGGTCGTATAAAACAGCAGTTAAAACCATAAAAGAAATAAGTGAATCGATAAAGTTAATAAAATTCAATTCTTTATATTGATTTGTGTGAAGAATAACTCACCTCATTAAGTTGTTTTTTGAATGAGAAGTGAGGAAAAGTCTCTAAGTCAAACCAGTTGTTGCAGATTTTTTATACTGTAATTAATTTGCTGTAATGCATGTTGTAAGAGTTTAGGTTGAATATTGGATTCATTTAGACAGGTTATCCATTGCATCTGACAGGCTTTTAATTCTGCAATGTCCGTGGCCTGTTGAATATTAAGCATTAATTTTTTTGCCATCAGCCCACAATAACGCTGTAAGTAACTGCACATAAAATTCTGTAACTCATCAAAATCGTGCTCGATGAAATCAATGATTTGTTCTGCTAATACAGGGTTGTTTGATGTTATGTTTTCAGGTATGGCTTGATTAAATTGATGGGGTATAAAGCCAATTGCATCCATTGGCAGGGGGGCAGTTATTTCGTGCTGTGAATGAGTATGAGGAACTTCCATCGTTGGCATTGAAATTTTATCAAGTGTGACATTTTCTTGCGCTATGCGATCGGATGTCTTTGTTGACGCTATTTTAGGTGTATTAAAAGCAGAAAAATCGGAGTTTTGAAGGCGTTGATGATCATGTGCTGTAATTGGCTGAATCAGCCCAAGATCCATCAGTTGCTCGAGCAATGTCGCTTCAGCAATCCGCTGCTGATAATGCACTGGCATTTGGTTAAAGTCATCACTACCAATTAAGAGTAGCAGACGACGTTGTCTTGCATTTAATACGAGCTGTCGGTCTTTTAAAGTTTGAAAACCCAGCTCAGTTTTTTGATAGTTGAACATGCCTTAATTCCATAGCTCAAAAGAATTAAGGCAATCCTATGCAGTGATAATGACAGTAATATTAAGAAAATATTAAACAATCAATGATTTATAGAGTAATGACAGCAGAGTTTTCTAAAGCTTTGCGTAAATATGGGTCTAAGTCATCTTGACGTAATAGCCATTGCACATAGTCCGCAGGTAATTCTGCAATTGCGGTACCACGGTGTTTACCAAAATTAATACTGCGTGGAATGCGAGCATCTTCCGAAGCCTCAAATAATTCTTCGATGCTGTTGATTTTTAAGTGATGGACGATATGCATCAAAATATTGGCAGTTAAAATAATATCCATATCTGCGCGGTGAGCTTTACGGATCATTTCACGGGCTTTTTCACTGCCTTTGGTGATCATATAAATCAAGGCAGAAATATTATGCGCTTCTGCATCAGGCCAAACTCGACGAGCAAGGGCAAGGGTACAAATGGCTTTGATTTTTGAACCATCTACACCGCATTTTTCAAGCGCGCGAATATCATAGTCAATATTATGCCCAATGATATATGTCGTCTCAGTTGGAAGTTTAAAACTGCTGTAGTGGGGCTGACCTTCAAGATCTGATTCTAAAATATGATGTACAGCCATTGCTGCAAAAGAAATCGCTTCATCACAACGATATAGTTGATCAAAGATTTTAGATTTATCTAGGGTAATTTTGGCATCTGCCACCTGAATTGGAGCATAGGCAATCTCGATGGGTTGTCCATTTAGTGTATGGGTTTCTGTGTCGAGAATGATGGCTTGCATGTCCAGTTCCAGCATGTTGAATAATGTTTATGAATGTACATGATCACATCCACACTGACAAACCCATGCTGTGATTATTTGTAGGAATATTATGAAGATGGCAGCGTAATGTTTAAATAATCTGCTTTTATCGCATCTGCCGAAATAAAACCTTTATAGCGGGATAAAGCTAAAGCAGCTTCTAAATCGACTCATTTTAAAGGCGTTTGTCTATCACGATATTCAAAAATAGTACAAGGCACATGATCACGACCTCTAGCATGGTGGCTTTTCGGTTTTAGTTTTGTGTATATGTCTGTGTAGCAGGCAATGGCTGATTCAGCCGTATTATTAGTTTTGCATTTTGCTTTAACCTAGAAAAAAATAGCCAATCTGTATCCAATAATCAGAAATATAAGTTTATCCATTTTTTGAGATCGGGGTGGCAGATGTATTTGGATGATGTTGATTAATAGCAAGTTAAAACAAAGTGTTAATTCAAGATTATTTCAATAAATTAAAATAAGAGTAATTGCTTAAAAATTAGGCTTGAACAAAAGTTTGTTCCATGTATTTAATGATTCATATTCAATGAAAAATTGACTTTAAAACAACAAACAAAAGGATCATGGAATGAAAATGCTGCGTTTAACGGTTTTAGTCAGTAGTGCGCTATTTTTAGCAGCCTGCGGTAATGATAGTAATGACCAACAATTTAGTAATCCTGAAACAAACGCTGATCTCAATCAGATCAAAAATCCGGTGGTAACTACAACCGCCTATAGTCAAGACAATATGCCTGCTGTGAGTGCAGACAGCCGATTGATGACCTATAAGATGCTGGGCGTGGATGGCAAAGTTGTTCAAGCAACAGCCTTAGTCTTTACCCCAAAAACGGTTGCTCCCGCAGGTGGTTGGAAAGTTGTGGCTTGGGCACATGGAACGACCGGTGTGGCTGATAAATGCGCTCCGAGCCGACAAGGTTTGCAAGGCACTGAATATTTATTGCAAATGTTATTGGCAAAGGGTTATGTCGTTGTGGCACCCGATTATGAAGGATTAGGGGAACCTAGTGGACGTGAAAACCATCCTTATCTGAATCTAAAAAGTGAAGCCTTTTCGATTACCGATGCCGTTGTCGCTGCTCGAAGTTACTTAACCAGTCAAGGTAAAACGGTGTCGAAGGATTGGCTTTCGATCGGACATTCTCAAGGTGGTCAAGCCGTATTAGGTGCAGCTGAATTCGCATCGCGTGCTGACTTAAATTATAAGGGAACGATTGCCATAGCACCTGCAAATAATCTTGCGCTCATTCTTGACGCAGGCGAGAAGTTAGCTGTAGGTAAACCTGCAACCGTGCAAAGTATGATTTATGCACCTTTAGACAGTTTTACTGCGCAGATTATTGCAGGTATGCAAGGGCATAAAGACAGTGTGGATTATTCAAAAGTATTTAGTGGACATTTGGCTGCGATTGCACCTCAGGCTGAAACAGTGTGTTCAGGCGAGTTAACTACGCTAATTCAAGATGACATGCTCAGTTATGTGAGTCAGAACACGACTTTGGATAACTATGGACGCACGCAGTCTGATTTCTTAACTTTAAAGCCAATCCAAAAATTTATGAGTGAAGGTTCACAGCCTTTAACGACAGCGGTGAAAACGCCGATCATCATTTATCAAGGTAAAGCCGATCAGACCATTCCAGCAGATGCGACTAAATTTATGATTAGCCTTGCTAAGCCGGGAACATCGATTGACTATCGTGAGCAAGAGACAGCAGATCATATTAGTATTTATACCGATAATCTGGCAAATTTTGTGCAAGATGTAGAGACTCTCATGCCAAATCAATAAGTTGATTTGACTTAAATAATGCTCGTGCAGATTCAACATGGGCATTATTTATTTAAAAACAGCACAAACTTCCCTCTCTCATTTCTAAAACTTCATGCTACAATACGCGCCAATCTTAGCACGGCTTAAAAGCCCTAATTTAATAGGACCTCGCTAATGTTTGCCAACACCTCTATTGCTCAATTTGACCCTGAATTAGCTCAAGCGATCTCGAATGAAGATGCTCGCCAAGAAGCGCACATTGAGTTAATCGCTTCAGAAAACTACTGTTCACCTGCAGTAATGGAAGCTCAAGGTTCAAAACTTACTAACAAATATGCAGAAGGCTACCCTGGTAAACGCTACTACGGCGGTTGCGAGTATGTAGACGTGATCGAACAATTGGCCATTGACCGTGCTAAAGAATTGTTTGGTGCAGATTATGCAAACGTTCAACCACACGCTGGTTCACAAGCAAACTCTGCAGTTTACCTTGCGCTACTTAACCCAGGCGATACAGTTTTAGGTATGAGCTTGGCTCACGGTGGTCACTTGACTCACGGTGCTAAAGTTAGCTTCTCTGGTAAAACTTACAACGCAATTCAATACGGTTTGAACCCAGAAACTGGCGAAATCGACTATGAAGAAGTTGAACGTTTAGCTGAAGAACACAAGCCAAAAATGATCGTGGCTGGTTTCTCTGCGTATAGCCAAGTTGTTGATTGGCAACGTTTCCGAGATATCGCGGACAAAGTTGGTGCTTACTTATTCGTAGATATGGCTCACGTAGCTGGTCTTGTTGCTGCTGGTGTTTACCCAAGCCCAGTACAAATTGCTGACGTAACTACAACGACTACACATAAAACACTTCGTGGTCCACGTTCTGGTTTAATCCTTGCGAAAGCAAACGAAGAAATCGAGAAAAAATTACAATCAGCTGTATTCCCAGGTAACCAAGGTGGTCCTTTAGTTCACGCTGTAGCGGCTAAAGCGATCTGCTTCAAAGAAGCAATGGCGCCTGAATATAAAGCTTACCAACAACAAGTTGTTAAGAATGCGCAAGCAATGGCTGAAGTTCTAATCGAACGTGGTTATGATGTTGTTTCTGGCGGTACTAAGAACCATTTGTTCTTATTATCTTTAATTAAACAAGACATTACTGGTAAAGATGCCGATGCTTGGTTAGGTGCTGCTCACATTACTGTGAACAAAAACTCAGTACCAAACGACCCACGTTCTCCATTCGTGACTTCGGGTATCCGTATCGGTACTCCTGCTGTAACAACACGTGGTTTTGGCGAAGCTGAAGTACGTGACCTTGCAGGCTGGATCGCTGACGTTCTAGATAGCAAAGGTGACGAAGCTGTGATTGCTGCAGTGAAAGAAAAAGTTGCTGCTGTTTGCGCTAAATTTCCAGTTTACGCAAAATAAGTCTGACTTGAGAAAGCCCCCTCAAGGGGGCTTTTTTTATGTCATCAGAAAAATTCAAAAGTTATCTAAACATTTATATTTCTGTTATAACGGAATAAGAGATAACAAAAAATTTGCCCATCGCTATAGATCTGTTGGCAAGGTCGCAAAGGAACTTTATATGAAAAAACCCAATATTATTCTTTCAGAACAAGATTTACATCGTTTAGAAACCATGTTGGAGCATCAGTCTAAGCTGACGCCGACGATGGAGCATTTGGAAGATGAGATGGCGCGCGCTGAAGTGGTTGCTCCACAAGATGTCCCTGCCAATGTGGTGAGTATGAATGCCAAAGTTCTCATTAACATTGCACCTGCGACAGAAGCAACCGAAATTACACTGGTCTATCCACATGATTTTCGTGGCGATAAAGGTCAAGTCAATGTTTTGGCTCCAGTGGGCGCTGCCATTTTAGGTTTGGCTGAAGGGCAGGAAATAGAATGGCCGCAGCCTGATGGTCATACCATGAAAGTCAAAATCATTAAAGTGCTCTATCAACCTGAGCGTGAAGGGAATTATCTATAATTCCGCTGTGATATACAGATATAATCCGCACACAAAGCCATCGATACCGATGGCTTTTTTATTTTTTCTTTATTGCATTTTTAGATATGAAATGTGCAAATGTTGTTAAGCAGATTTCATTACAACTATAGCAGTTTAACTTGGGAAAACTGTCAAATAATTGACAGAGTCATGGGCACGAAGTCGGCACACTTTATTTCAACAACACCATCGTTGCTTAATAATTTGAAGAATAAGGTAGAGCCCTATGACACAATTAGAATCGAATCATTACAATCCAGACTATCAATATCAGCATATTGAAGTAAAACCTGTAACTGGTCGTATTGGTGCCGAAATTAATGGCATTCAGTTGTCTGGAAGTTTAGACAAAAGCGTGGTCGATGAATTTAATCATGCACTATTAAAATATAAAGTTGTATTTGTGCGTGGGCAGCAAGATCTCACCGATTTAGAACAAGAAGCCTTTGCACGACTTTTAGGAAATCCGTTGAATCACCCAAGTGTGCCACTCAAAGATGGTACAGCACATACGTTGTCAATTGACTCACGTGGTGGGCGCGCAGATTCGTGGCATACCGATATTACGTTTTTGCCCAATTATCCTAAAGCCACAATTTTAAGAAATGTAGTTGCACCTGAACATGGTGGCGATACAGTTTGGGCCAATACCGTGACCGCTTATGAAGATTTAAGTCCTGAGCTGCAAAAGTTGGCGGAACAATTACGCGCGGTGCATAGCAACAGTTATGACTATGCAACACCGAAAGGTCAGTACAATGAAGAAGGTCGCCACTTATTCCGTACAGCGGTAGAAGTAGAAACAGAGCATCCTTTGGTGCGTGTACATCCTGAAACAGGTGAAAAAAGTTTGGTTTTGGGGCACTTCTTTAAACGCTTCAGTGGATATAGTCCGGCACAGTCACGTCGTTTATTTGAACTGTTTCAAGAGCAAATCGTGCAATGGGAAAATGTTGTGCGTTGGCGCTGGGCGGTAGGTGATGTTGCGATTTGGGACAATCGTGCGACGCAGCACCGTGCCATCAATGACTATGGGGACGCGCTTCGTATCGCCTCACGTGTCACTATCGAGGGCGATGTGCCTGTCGATGTAAATGGTCAGCCGAGTACTGTATTGAAAAACATTCAAAACACGGACATTTCAAACTTGCGTTCTGAAGCTGGCCGTATTTATGAGAAAGCATCTTAAGTATGAGAGCGTCATTAAAACAGCACAAAAATAGATAAATAATGCGAAAAACAATGGTTTTACATTTTTCAGCACTTGCCTAAGATCAATGAGATCTTAGGCATTTTTTTATAGACGTGAGCGATCAAAAGAACACAGCCCAACAGCATTTGTTGCAAATTTTGCGTAATGAAGACATCTTTCAGGGCTTTAGCGATCGGACTTTAGAACAGCTTGTGCAACAGGTGAAATATTCACGGTTTCATGCGCAGCAGCACATCTTAAAACAACAACAAATCGTGCAAGATATTTATATTTTGCTTTCAGGTACGCTACAAATTGGTTGGTTGCAAAATAATGGTGAATTGATTGTAAATGACTATATTCGTCGTCAGTCGGTATTTAATTTTGTCGCAGTCTTACAACAAAAGCCGTTGAATTATGATTATTTTGCTGCGACACACGTCGAGGTGGCAATCATTTCTGGAACAATGTTTTTAGCGGTTTTACAGCATGATTCGCAGGCGCTTTGGAATGTCGTGCAATCTCTCAGTCGACGCATGTATTTGATGTTTGAGCATAATCGTTATTTGAGAACAGCAACGCTAGAGCAGCGTATTGCTAGACATTTGATTCGACTCTATGAGCAATATGGATGTCGGCAGGAAATTCCCCTGAAACTCAGTCAGCAGGAATTTGCAGAGTCTTTTAATATTTCACGCCAAACGTTGAATAAACATCTGCAGCAATTTGTCCAAACACAAGTGATCGCGTGGAATTATGGACAAATCGTGATCTTGGATCTTGATCGTTTAAGGCGAATGAGTGAACTTGATGAATAACTGGATTTAAAATTTGACGAGAAGCCATAATCGCAAATGGCTTCATTGATCTTACATAGATTAGTGCTTACTGATTTTATCCAAGTAACCCATCATAAAAGCAGAAAAAACAAAGGTTAAATGCATGATGATGTACCACATGATTTTGTCATTGGGGATGTTTTTCGCATCCATAAAAATACGCAATAAATGAATCGAAGAAATTGCCACGATTGATGCTGCAACTTTGAGTTTTAATGAATTGGCATCCATGGTGCCGAGCCAGTTCAAGCGATTGGTCGATTCATTAATTTTTAATTGCGAAACAAAGTTTTCATAGCCTGAAAACATCACCATCACAATCAGTCCGCCCACCATAGTCATATCGACCAAAGAGAGGATGACTAAAATCAGGTCAGCTTCTGAATATTCTAAAATATGCGGAAGGACATGAATGACTTCTTGGAAAAATTTAATCGCGAGCAGTAGCAGTGCAAAGGATAAACCAAAGTACACGGGAGCCAGAATCCAACGTGCTGCATACATTGTATTATGGAAAAAACGTTCCATTTAAGCCTCTAAAATTATTGATCTAATATTTGGTTCTAAAGTATATGGATTAAATTTTACGATAATTTTGATAATAATTCATGTAGAGTCAGTTGTTTAATTTAAATCTAGATTGAATCTTTGGGTATCTTAAGCTTGAATTCATCTGTGTAGGTCATCATATCCATTCAAATGATGCTGTATGGCTGCTTTGGCGGATCTATAGGCAACGGTTGAATTTGATGGCGAAATTTGACTGATGAAATAGATGTATTTTTTGCAAAATACTACAAGACTTTTATGGCAAAACTTGTAGTATAAAAATGATTTTATTGAGTTTAATTGGCTATGTCACAAATTGATGTATTGGTGCCGTTAAAGGATATTACGGTAGATCGGGCTGAAGTGCTTTCGATTAAGCGGAATGACCTTGTGCCATTACTGACCGATCAATATCGTCTAAATCATTATGCAGATCAATTAATTCAAGCACAGTCGGTGCTGCTAGATGGTGTTGACCCTCAGTTGACGAAACAACTTAGTCAAACCATTGAGCAGTTGATTCAAGCCTTAGCCAATTCAAAAAAATATTTAAAAACACGCAAATTTAATGCCCTGCAAAAATGGTTAGGCATTGATTTGGAGTATGGTTCAGGACAAATTGAATATT
Organism: Acinetobacter sp. YH1901134; assembly: GCF_013416965.1. Classification (NCBI taxonomy): domain Bacteria; kingdom Pseudomonadati; phylum Pseudomonadota; class Gammaproteobacteria; order Moraxellales; family Moraxellaceae; genus Acinetobacter; species Acinetobacter sp. YH1901134. The sequence continues at coordinate 269,217 of NZ_VPEW01000006.1, forward strand.
ATAAAAATCTGGATCAATTGCTTGATCGGGCAAATCATCTGAGCCAAAAACTACAGTTAGAAATTCAAAAGTCCCAAGCACGTTTTAATCAACTACAAGGCTTACGTGAGCAAATGGCGCGCTATATCGTCGCGGCTGAAGAGTTCTTGGTGGAATACCCACAGTTTGTGAAAAATCAGCATCCGCTTGACAACTTTGCAGAACGTTTATCGAAAAAGGTGAATACGTTGCAAACCTTACAAGCCAGTAATGATATTGCGATTACGCAAATGCAGCTTTCTCAGCAGCTTTCTTTTGAATTATTAGATCGATATAAGGAAGCTCAGCAGGTGTTGATTCCAGCATGGCAATATCATGTGAAACAAAGTCGTCAAAGTAACTCGACAAGTTCATTGGAAAAGCTTGATAATAGCCGTGAAAATTTGATTAAAACTTTAAAAAAATCATTAGAGAATTCCTCTAAGTCTTAGAAATATAAGGTGAGTTATGACCGATTTAGATGCCAAAAATTTACCCGTTGAAGTAAGCAAAGAATTGACTGAAGAAAAATTTCAGCAACTCAATTTGCAGGAAATTGGCTTACAAACTTCCGATTTTCACGAAGTCGAAGCTGCACGTAAGGAATTGGCAGATTTAAGTCATAATAGTGTTGCCGAATACGGTAAAAACATTGCCACCAAGACGTCGACCTATACCGATGAATTATTAAATTTGGTGCAAAATAAAGATCTAGATGCGACAGGTCAAAAGCTCAATCAGGTGGTACAAGTCGCACAGCAATTGAATACCACGAGCATTTTAAATAAATCTAAAAGCTCAGGATTTTTTGGTGGTTTACTGAGTAAATTTAAAGGTGCCAAGCAAAGTTTTGATCAGCACTTTAATACCACCAAAGAGCAAATTGATGCGTTGGTTAAAGAAATTGAAACTTCGCAAAATGGCTTAAAAACGCGTGTAAATACCTTAGATAAAATGTTTGAAGGCGTGCAAGACGAATATAAACAATTAGGGGTGTATATCGCCGCAGGTAAGTTGAAAGAGCAAGAAATTCAACAGGAAATTGCAAGCTTAACCACTCAAGTTCAAGATCAAACCACTACGCAAAAAATCTATGACCTCAATCATTTGGCAAATAATCTTGAAAAACGTGTGAGTGATTTACAGATCTTGCAACAGTCTGCAATGCAGACCTTGCCGATGATTCGCATTATTCAATCCAACAATTTGATGTTGGTCGATAAGTTTTATGCAATTAAAAACATCACATTACCTGCATGGAAAAACCAAATTAGCTTAGCGATTTCATTGCAAGAACAAAAGAACAGCGTGCAATTGGCAAATAGCATTGATGATGCGACCAATGACCTATTAAAACGCAATGCAGATTTGTTGCATCAAAACTCTGTCGATACAGCGAAAGCCAATCAGCGTTCAGTGATTGATATCGAAACACTTGAACATGTGCAAAATACCCTCATTAAAACCGTTAATGATGTGATTCAAATTCAGAAAGAAGGTGTACAAAAGCGTGAAGAAGCGACGACACGTATTCGTGCCTTACAAAACAATTTGAATCATTTAGTGATTGAATCGAGTGGTTCAAACCCTTCTTCATAAACGGTGAGGGAGGTGAAAATATAATCTGAAGGAGTATGTCTTTGCCTCCCATTGATGAATATGCGCTAAATCCGCAGCAACTGGAAACAGGGCTTCAAACCATTAAGAAGCGTCAACGTAATTTAACGTTATTGACCTTAACCAGTGTTTCTGTGCTGATCGTTTCGGCTGTGATGTTGTTTATTCAGCATGATATGGTTTATAGCTTTTTTGGCCTAAGTTCTAGCGTACAGCAACTGCATATTCCCGTTAGTGCAGGTGATTTGACATATCAACTCGGTGAGTCTTCCGACTATTTTTTAAACTTTTTATCCTTTATTGGTTGGTTATTTCTCAAACTCATCGTTTCATTTATTGGCGCATTTTTCTTGGTTGGTTTTCTAAAAAAATTTCAATTTTTTAGAATTCGATTCCAATCTTTTGTATTGAAATTTGTCGGCTGGATTTTATCGTTTATTGTGCTTTGGTCAGGCTTAACTTATGTGCAATATGACCTTAATCATGATGACCGTGCAGCAGATCAAAAATTGGTACATTATGAAAAAAATATTCAGGAAAGCCAGCTGGCTTTCGAAATTGAAGATGCACAATTGGCAAAACCTGTGCAAGCCTATTTACTTGCACAAGCTGCTTTGATGCATAAGCCTGTAGATCGTGCGACAGCAATTCCTTTGGTACAATCCTTAATCAATACCGAGCAACAAAATCCAGCAAAATTCCGTGAATACGGTTTTCAGCCTGAACAGCTCTGGGCGATGCAAAATCAGCTATTTGATAAAACCATGACACCGATGGCGCAAAGCGTGGAAAAACAAGTTCAGCAAGCCAATGTAGTAGAAGTTGTTGTACGTTGGGTGTTGATCGCCGTGATGGTACTCACGCTGGTTTTGAGCTTAATTTTGTATCTACTATCTCAGCATTTCAAATCACGGATTAATCGAATTGAGCAGGGACTTCATTAACAGGCCTATTTTCTTTTTAGATCATTGCATTGCTCAGAATAAAAATCCCCATCAAATTGTATGGGGATTTTTGATCTTAGGTAGATTAACTTGCGCGATGAAAAAGTTGTCGAAGTTCCTGTGTAGAAAAAGTCTGATCATTTACTTCGCCATCCACAAGGTAAAAAGGAATGGGGTGCTGTCCCTTTGATTTTACATACTGTGTAATTTCATGCTGACGGTCTGCAATATCTTTATGTTGAATTGAGCGCAGTACTTTTGAGCCATCTAAACCAATGCCTTCAATAATGCTTTTTAAAACGTGAATATCAGCAATATTTTGACCGTGTGCAAATAATGCATGGAATAAGGCTTGAGTCAGGGCATATTGATCCAGAATATTGTCCAAGGCCAAAATAGCTTGATGAGCCAGTTGACTGTTTGGCATACGTTTCATGTGCTCAATATTGACAATCACATCTTCGCTATAAGCGGCGAACTTCGTCATTTCGAGTTTTCGCTTTGCTGCACTCGCACCATACTTATCGGTTAAATACTGCAGCACATCTAAGCCTTGTTCAGGAATTTCTGGAACGCGTTGAATCGGTAATAGCTCTACACGGGTTGCTGTATGTTCATTCCAGTTTTGTTTTAACTTTTGAAATGCGACATAACTCATGGGATAAACAATATCAAAGACAAATTCAATTTTCATTATTCTGCTCATTATTGATTTTATACATGTAGATCGATGGCTGATTGATACAAGGGATTGATTGCGGCTTTATTGATAGAACTTATAAGCAGTCAAATCATCTGATATTTCATTTGATTTAAAGCCGACTTGCTGAAATTAAACTTAAAGCTTTATAAGGGTTTTGTAATTGATCAGGTCGTGCGTATGTCTTGCATTGGCTTGGTTTAATTTCAATAAAAAAGAAAAAAATGAGGGATTTATCACGATATATGTGTACGAAATAAATTATTTTAATGTTAATATATTCCCATATATTTATGATTTAGAAAGAAATTTAATCAATTGATTTGTAAAACCGATTAATTTTATAAAAACAAACCGTTTCACCTATTTAATGGTTTGTTCTATCATTCTCTCATCAAATAAATTTACTCCTCTGGAGACGTTAGCAATGTTAGATCAAAATACTTCTGCTCAATTAAAAACCTTACTTGAACGCCTTGAAGGCCCGATTGAAATCGTCGCGACTTTAAACGGCACGGACAAATCAGACAAAATTAAAGAATTGGTGACTGAAGTTGCTGCTTTATCTGATTTAGTGACTGCACGTTTTGACGGTAACAACAGCCGTGCGCCAAGCTTTGGTATTGCAAAAGCAGGTGAAACACCACGTGTATTCTTCGCAGGTCTACCAATGGGCCACGAGTTCACTTCTTTGATCTTGGCATTGTTACAAACCTCTGGCTATGCACCGAAAGTCTCTGACGAAGTACTGAACACCATCAAAGGTCTCGGTCTTAAAACTGACTTTGATGTGTTCGTATCTTTAAGCTGCCATAACTGTCCTGACGTGGTTCAAGCCTTGAACCTGATTGCGATCTACAACCCTGGTACAACTGCAACCATGATTGATGGTGCATTCTTCCAAGACGAAGTTGAAGAACGCAAAATCATGGCTGTACCGATGGTCTTTCAAGACGGCAACCACATCGGTCAAGGTCGTATGACTTTGGAAGAAATCATTGCTAAATTAGACACCAACTCTGCTGCAAAAGATGCTGAAAAGCTAAATGCCAAAGAAGCATTTGATGTCCTTGTGATTGGGGGTGGCCCTGCAGGTAATACTTCTGCAATCTATGCAGCACGTAAAGGTATCAAAACCGGTATCGTAGCTGAACGCATGGGCGGTCAGGTCATGGATACCATGGACATTGAAAACTTCACGTCGATTCAAAAGACACAAGGTCCTAAGTTTGCTGCTGAAATGGAAGCACATGTACGTGAGTACGGTGTGGACATCATGAACTTGCAACGTGTATCTGACATCAAAGGTGCAGATGAAACAGCCAATGGCTTGATTGAAGTGACTTTAGAGAATGGTGCAAAACTTGAATCTAAAGCAGTGATTCTTTCAACAGGTGCACGTTGGAGAGAAATGAACGTTCCGGGTGAACAAGAATACCGTACTCGTGGTGTTGCATACTGCCCACACTGTGACGGTCCATTGTTCAAAGGTAAACGTGTTGCGGTGATCGGTGGTGGTAACTCAGGTGTCGAAGCGGCGATTGACCTTGCAGGTATTGTGGAACATGTAACGCTAGTTGAGTTTGATACTAAGCTTCGTGCTGACCAAGTCCTTCAAGACAAGTTAAACAGCTTGCCGAATACCACTGTGATCATGAATGCATTGTCTACAGAAGTGGTTGGTGATGGTTCACAAGTGACTGCACTAAACTATAAAGACCGTGCAACAGATGAAATCAAAACGATTGAATTGGCAGGTATCTTCGTACAAATCGGTTTGTTACCAAATACTGATTTCTTAAAAGAAACAGCGGTTGAACTTTCAAACCGTGGTGAGATCGTAATTAACGAGCGCAACGAAACCAATGTAAAAGGTGTATTTGCTGCCGGTGACTGTACAACAGTACCTTACAAACAAATCATCATTGCGACAGGTGAAGGCGCGAAAGCATCATTGTCTGCTTTTGATTACATCATCCGTTCGGGTCAATAAAAGAAAGGCCAGTGTGTTTCGAGAAACACGCTGGCCGCGCTGAATGTTGTCATTAGAATATTATTTTTCTTAATATTCTCGTTTTACAGGAACTTTGGATGCTAACACCGGAGTTCCTTTTTTTTGTCTGCAAAATTAGGATTCAAAAATGTCCCCACACATTTTGAACCCTATTCGTTGCCCAGCTATTTTTGTTTTACAACCTTATTTTTATACTTTCCCCAAGGTTGTTTCTCTATATAAAGTGGATTAAGCAAGTCTTACGCCAATCACACCATGCATTTAAGATTTAAATAAATTCAAACCCTTAAACTTCTCCAATAAATCAGTTTGGCTTTCGATATGCTCCGGATGCGGAATAATGCACTCAATCGGACAAACTGAAACGCAAGTTTGGTGCTCATAGAAACCGACACATTCAGTACAACGTGCGACATCAATTTCATAAATCTTTGAGCCTTCATAAATGGCATCATTGGGACATTCAGGTAGACACATGTCACAATTGATGCATTTATCTGTAATCAACAAAGCCATAAAGCGAACTCAAGCCTGATACGCTAAAGACGAAGCCGAAATATCTACGGTCGAATTGGGTAAATTACGAATCAGTAAGGCGTAGCGCATATCGACATCGGCAGGAACCGGAATATCCACGATATGACCTGAACCTTTGGCATCGTCAATTAGATTACCTTTTTTATCTTTCATTTCAGTTAAAACGAAGGTGATGTTGCCTGAAGTGGTCATCAGTTCTAAAGAATCACCCACAACAAAACGGTTTTTCACTTCGATTTTAAGAGAGTCGCCATTGCGTTCTAAAACTTCACCTACAAACTGTTGATGATCAAAACGTGAAGAACCGGTTTCATAGTTTTGATATTCACTATGAACATGGCGGCGTAGAAAACCTTCGGTATAACCACGATTCGCAAGGCCTTCAAGCTGAGACATGAGAGCAGGGTCAAACGGTTTGCCAGCAAGGGCATCATCGATGGCTTTACGATAAATTTGAGCGGTACGCGCACAGTAGAAGTAAGACTTGGTACGGCCTTCAATTTTTAAAGAATGAATGCCCATTTTGGTTAAACGGTCAACATGCTGTACAGCACGCAAGTCTTTCGAGTTCATGAAATAAGTGCCATGTTCATCTTCTTCGGCAGCAAACATGTCTTCTTCATTGCGTTGTAATAAAACCGGCTCGCCGAATTGGTGTTGTTCTAGGGCGTGTTGCTCATCGGCATTTTTATTATTGCAGCATGATGATTCTTTAATTTGTGTGACTGGAATAACATCACCAGTTTCATCTTCAACTGCATCGTGAATTTTATAATCCCAACGGCATGCATTGGTACATGCACCTTGGTTTGCATCACGTTTATTCATGTAGCCAGAAAGTAAGCAACGACCGGAGTAAGCCATACATAATGCACCATGTACGAAAACTTCAATTTCCATATCAGGTACATTGTGTTTAATTTCTTCAATTTCTTCGATTGATAATTCACGTGACAGAATGACACGTGTCAGTCCCATATTTTTCCAAAATTTAACCGTTGCCCAGTTCACCGCATTGGCTTGTACAGACAAATGAATGGATACTTCTGGAAAATGTTCACGCACCATCATGATCAGACCAGGGTCAGACATGATCAGTGCATCAGGATTCATGGCAACCACAGGTTCAAGGTCACGGATGAAATTTTTCAGTTTTGAGTTATGCGGTTGGATGTTTACCACCACATAAAACTTTTTACCTAAAGCATGGGCTTCTTCAATGCCAATTTTTAAATTGTCATGGTCGAAAGCATTATTGCGCACACGTAAGCTATATCGCGGCTGACCTGCATACACGGCATCTGCGCCATAAGCAAATGCGTAGCGCATGTTTTTCAATGAGCCAGCAGGTGAGAGAAGTTCGGTTACGTGTTGAATCGTCATGTCAATAAAGGCATAAAAAATTTATGGCTTTATTGTAGTGATCTAAAAAAAGGTTTCAACCAAGTATTTTAGTTGGGTTTTCAAGATATTCCGTTTTCCAGATGTTTTAAAATTTGGCAATCATAGATTTGGCTGGTTTCATTACAACTGGCACGGAGCTCACTTAACTGTATTTTAAAATTTTCTAATTCTTTAATTTTTTCAGAAACTTGAAGAATGTGATTGTCAATTAATTCATTCACGGCATGACAGCTTTGTGTAGGTGATTGCTCAAGTTCAAGCAGGGTTTGAATCTCGGTGAGAGAAATATCGAGGTTTCGACAGCGCTTAATAAAAACCAAACGTTTGTACATTTCTTCATCATAATAGCGATAATTGTTGTCTGCGCGGAAGCTAGGTTTCAGCAGTTTTTTCTTTTCATAAAAGCGAATACTGTCAACGCTTACCCCAGATTTGGTGGACAATTCTTTAATCAAATAATGTTTTTGTACGTTCATGCTTGACCTTGGAGTGAGTCCATAGTTTTGAATAAGAATAATACAAATCCATTGATTTTTAAATTGGAGCACATTTATGGCATGTACATGTAGTCATGAGCCAGCACCAAGCAAACCCAACAGTAAATTTCGTATCGCGCTTTGGATCGCCTTAATCATTAACGCCATGATGTTTTTGGTGGAACTGATTGGCGGGGCTTATGCACATTCTTCTGCGCTTTGGGCGGACTCGTTAGATTTCTTTGGTGATGCTGTTAATTATGGAGTTTCATTAGCCGTGCTAGGCGCCAGTTTATATTGGCGTGCAACAGTTGCCTTGGTTAAAGGTTTTGTCATGGCAGCGTTTGGGATCGTGGTCATTGCCAAAGTGCTCTATGCCTATGCAAATGGGATCGCACCTGAACCGATCACCATGGGGGTGATTGGTATCTTGGCTTTAGCCGCTAATGTCATCTGTGCATACGTCTTATATGCCTTCCGTGAAGGTGACTCCAATATGCAATCCGTTTGGCTATGTAGCCGTAATGATGCGATTGGTAACGTCGCGGTGATCTTGGCGGCTGTTGGGGTATTTGGTGCAGGCAGTCTATGGCCAGATTTGATTGTGGCCGCAATCATGGCAATTTTAGGTTTAACGGGCGGTTATCAGGTGATTCGAAAAGCATTACAAGAGCGTAAGCAAAAAGACATTCTGAGTACCCCTTGCTCTTAAATTATTCCTCTTAATTTCACCGTTAATAGCATTCATTTAAGCAAGGTTTTTAACGCAGATGAAGAGTCGTTAAGTCGCTAGTTGATATTAAAATAGCAGTCAGTTTTATACTAATTTTTCCTGACTGCTAATTCGATAAATCTTCTGAAATCAGACTGTATTAAATGGGATGCTGAGGTTTTATCTAAAGACTCCAATTAAGTTATGCTTTACAATAGCGCGCGAAAATCATGTTTAAAAATTAGGTTTTCTACCTTAAAAGCTTTATGTTTAGGCCCCATTGGTGCATCAGGTAAATTAAATGTCGAAAAAGCAAGACATCATTAACGTTGCGCTCCAACTCTTCAATTCTTATAGCTATAACTCGATTGGTATAGATCGAATTATTGGGGAATCGGGCGTTGCTAAAATGACGTTTTATAAATATTTCCCCTCTAAAGCCAAATTAATTGAAGAATGTCTCGTGATTCGAAATCTTAATTTACAGGAATCACTTGAAGCTGCTATTGCAGAATGTGATCCAGAAGACCATCTTTCGCATATTAAAACCATTTTTGCTTGGTACGATGCTTGGTTTCATACCGCCGATTTCAATGGTTGTATGTTTCAAAAAGCAGTAGAAGAAATATCTAAAGTTTATCCGTCTTCATTGCAACCTGCGATCGACTATAAAGACTGGCTCAAATCAAAACTAAGTACTGCCTTACAAAATCTGGGCATTCAGCAAACTGAACAACTTGCTGCATTTCTGAGTAGTATTTTGGATGGCATGACCATTCAAGCCCAAATTGACCCCAACCAAGTGCATTTAGCAGATTATTGGAAGCGAGTTGAAACCTTAATTCGTTTGGAATTGGCCGCTTAAAATTTGCTTGTAGGCATCTGGGTTTTAAATCTAGAGACGACATATTTGTATTGATTAACAATCAATTTTTTTCACATAACTTAAGATTCTAAGAAAATAAAAAGCGCGATTATTTGGGGTAATCGCGCTTTGCTGACAACTGTGTGTTCAAATCATTCACTTTGTTAGCTTAAGTCAATGATTTGATTTTCGAACGTTTTATACGTTTTCTCTCATTTATATTTTTACCCTCTGAATGTTAAATTCATTCGGTTTTTGCAGCAAAATAGACAGACTTGTCTGTTTTTTTTGAATTATAGGGGATCTTAGGTGAATTACAAGACAGGAAAGAAAGGGTTGTGTGTTTTTTAATCTAGCTTAAGTTTAAATTAATCTACTATTTTTAAAGATAATATTAAAAATTTGATCATTAAGCTCGATGTAAATTAGATGATAAAACTATTTTTACACTTGTGTGAATGACGTTGCTTGTTGGATGCAAGTGCATGGTCTAAAACCATTTTGTGAATATTTTATATGCAATAAGTATTTAGTGAGTGGGTTCTCAGCTTTTTATTTTTAAGTGAATTTTTGAATCGTGGATTTACATATCGAAACATCTTCTATGGTTTTAAGCATTAAGTTTATTGATGAATTTGACTAAACTAGCAGCAAAATTATTTCCATGATTACAATTTAGAATTTTTATTATGTTAGGCAAAATATTTGCTGTATTAGAACAATTGGGTCTATCCGCCCAAAAACGCGCTATTCATGTGCAATTTTCCAACCCTGCGTTGAATGAAGAACTTTTTATTCAACGTATTGATGGGGAGCATGTCTTAAACCAAGGCCTGCAAGCGACTTTGATTTGCCTATCTACCAATGCCCTTATTCCACTAAAACAATTTATTGGCGCACAGGTCGCGGTTGATCAAGTGACCGATCAGGGCGAACTCTTCCGCACCACGGGTATTATTACCGAAGCCACCCAAGGGCAGAGTGACGGTTCACTCACGCTATATAAACTCACTTTAGAAGATGCAACATCGCTGTGGCATAAGCGCCGCAACAGCCGTGTGTTTATGAACAAATCGGTGCGTGATGTCAGTGAGACTCTTTTTAAAGAATGGCAAAGCAAAAGTCCGCTCTTTGCTGCCAGTCTAACGCTAGATCTAAGCGGTTTAAGCCAAAACT
>NZ_VPEW01000008.1:0-208716 GCF_013416965.1 Acinetobacter sp. YH1901134
TATTTAAGATGCAAACTTTTAAATGGACAGCTTTTAAAGCTGAGAAAACTATTTGCATATTGATGCGGGGTGGAGCAGTCTGGTAGCTCGTCGGGCTCATAACCCGAAGGTCGTTGGTTCAAATCCAGCTCCCGCTACCAATCAATTCTATTTTTAAGATGCAAACTTTTAAATGGACAGCTTTTAAAGCTGAGAAAACTATTTGCATATTGATGCGGGGTGGAGCAGTCTGGTAGCTCGTCGGGCTCATAACCCGAAGGTCGTTGGTTCAAATCCAGCCCCCGCTACCAATCTTATATAGCACACAATCTATATAAGCAGTTTATCTGAAAGTCATTGTGATGTTGATGCGGGATGGAGCAGTCTGGTAGCTCGTCGGGCTCATAACCCGAAGGTCGTTGGTTCAAATCCAGCTCCCGCTACCAATCCTCTGAGATGCAACTCAGTAGGGCAATTCTTCAGGTTGTTTTAGATTGAAAATGACCAAGAAATTGTATATAATTTTTGCATGTTGATGCGGGATGGAGCAGTCTGGTAGCTCGTCGGGCTCATAACCCGAAGGTCGTTGGTTCAAATCCAGCTCCCGCTACCAAGTTTCTAAAAGAGGCTCACAACTAGGTGGGCCTTTTTGCACAGTGGACTATGGTTTTCTGTGTAATAATGGGGCGATTTACGCCCTTTTTTATTGGCTATCGTGTAGTGTCGACAGTATTTTGGTCAAACCGTCATGTTTCACTACTACTATAGTTTCGCATTGGTCTGTAGTGGTCATTTCGACCATCGAATCGCACAAATTTGACGAGAGTAAATGAAGCTATCAAATAAAACTCAAGCACTTCAGGACTTAATTGCCCCAGCGGTGCAAGCATGTGATGTAGAACTTTGGGGGATTGATTTCCAACCTCAAGGAAAACGTTCACTGTTACGTATTTATATCGACCGTGAAGTTGATGAAAATGCAGAACCTGTCATCAATGAAGATGGCGAAGTTGAGCAAGGCCGTGGTATCGGCGTGCAGGACTGTGTTCGTGTCACTCAGCAAGTGGGTGCGATGTTGGATGTACATGATCCAATTTCAGGCGAATATGCATTAGAAGTGTCATCTCCAGGTTGGGATCGTCAGTTCTTTAAATTGGAACAAATGACGGCATACATTGGTCAGCAAGTCGCTTTGCGTTTGATCAGTGCTGTAGATAATCGTCGTAAATTCCAAGCCAAACTTGTTAACGTAGACCTTGAGAACGAAATGATTCAGGTTGAAGTTGAAAAGCAACAAGTGTTGGATATTGACAGCCACAATATTGATAAAGCAAATCTGGTTTTCCAAGATTAATTTAATAAATAAGAATCTGAACGAATAGGTGACTTATGGCTCGTGAAATTCTTACCGTAGTAGAAACGGTTAGTAACGAAAAAGGTGTAAGTCGTGATGCAATTTTTGAAGCGCTTGAACAAGCTTTAGTTGCAGCGACTAAGAAGAAATTCTACGAGGGAACTCACTCGGAAGAAGCTCGTCTACGTGTAGAAATCGACCGTCGTACTGGTGATTACCGTACTTTCCGTCAATGGGAAGTGGTGGCCGACGAAGATCACGAAATGCCAGCATGCCAAGATGCGATCTCTGATGTAGATCCTGCAAAATGGGCAATTGGGGATATCCGTGAACTTGAAGTTGAGTCGATTGATTTCGGTCGTATTGCGGCACAAATTGCGAAACAAGTGATTGTTCAAAAAATTCGTGAAGCAGAGCGTGCGCTAATTGCAGATGCTTACGAATCTAAAGTTGGTGAACTCATCTACGGTGAAGTGAAAAAACAAACCAAAGATGGCTTTATCATTGATTTAGGTGACAATGCAGAAGCATATCTTGCGCGTGAAGAAATGATCGCTAAAGAAATTCTACGTCCTAAACAACGTGTAAACGCGATTTTGTTTAACGTAAACCGTGAAGGCCGTGGTGCTCAGTTATTACTTTCTCGTTCTAAACCAGAAATGCTTATTGCATTGATGAAGAAAGAAATTCCTGAAATTGCTGAAGAAATCATTGAGATTAAGGCTGCTGCACGCCAACCTGGCGTTCGTGCTAAAATCGCTGTGAAAACAAACGATCACCGTATTGATCCTGTAGGTGCATGTATTGGTATGCGTGGTACACGTATCCAAGCAGTTCAATCGGAGTTAAATGGTGAGCGTATTGATGTAGTCGTTTGGTCTGATGACGCTGCACAATACATTGCAAGTGCTCTAGAGCCTGCTGATGTATCAGGTATCGTGATTGATGAAGAAGAACGTACTGCAGATATTATTTTTGCAACGAGTGATCAGTTAGCACGTGCAATTGGCTCTCAAGGTCAAAACGTACGCTTAGCATCTGAATTGACTGGTTACAAGCTCAATATGATGCTTGAAGAAGAATATCACGCACGCCAACAAAACGAAGCGCAACAATATTTAGATATGTTTGTTACACGTCTAGATATTGATGAAGACTTAGCGATGGCGTTAGTTGAAATGGGTTTCACATCATTAGAAGAAATCGCGTATGTTCCTGCGGAAACATTCGATGAGATCCAACTTGATGCTGAAACTGTTGAAATGCTACAAGGTCGTGCAAAAGAAATTGCATTGGCTGATGCATTGAAGCAACAAGAAAACATCCAAGAGCCAAGTGAAGAGCTTGCTGCAATGGAAGGCGTGACTAAAGAAATCGCATATGCGCTTGCCGCTCGCGGTGTGGTAACTGTAGATGATCTTGCAGATCAAGCCACTGACGATATCTCTGATATCGAAGGTTTAGGTGCGGAAAAAGCAGGTCAACTTATTATGAAAGCGCGCGAATCATGGTTTAACTAGGAGGTAATATATGACGGACAAGTCGATTAAGGAGTTAGCTCTCAGCGTGGGTCGTCCAGTTGAGAAGCTACTGGAACAGGTTCGTGATGCGGGTTTACCACAAACTAAACCTGACGATATTATCTCCACTGAACAACAAAATGCCCTCGTTAACCATTTGAAAAAAGTTCATGGTCAGGATGCGGGCAATGCAGGACAAATCACGTTGAAACGTAAAACTACCAGTACTGCTAAAGTGGCGAGTACATCGGGCAAGGCAAAAACGATTAATGTAGAAGTTCGTAAGAAACATACATTTGTTAAACCGGATCCTGAGCAAATTAAAGCTGAAGCATTAGCGAAAGCACAAGCTGACCAACAAGCACGTAAACAGGAACCTAAGGTTGAAGCGAAAGCTGAAGAACCGAAGCAACAACCAGTATCTAAAGCGAAACAAGCTTTAGAAGCAATGCGCGCTGCTGCGAAGCAAGAACATGCGAAGCAAGAAACACCGAAAGCTGCGGTTGTTGTAAAACGTAAGTCAAACAACAAGCCAATTACAAAACCTGTTGAAACTCTAGAACAGAAAAAAGCACGTGAAGCTCAAGCAGCACAATTGAAAGCTGTAGAAGAAGCGGCGCGTCGTAAAGCCGCTGAAGAAGCGCAACAACGTACGCTTGAGCAAATGCGTCAAATGGCGTCTAAGTATTCTAACGAAGATACTACTGCGACCATTCGTGTTGTAGATGATTCTCCGCTTGCTGCCGGCCTTGTAGGTCAGGCATATGAAGATTCATTTGCGAAAGAAGACCGTGAAATTAAACGTGGTACCAATACCAACAATTCACGTTCACCTAAAAAAGGTGGTCGTCGTGGCGAAGAGCAATCTTTCCGTGATAACTCACATAAACGTGGTTTAAAAACAAGTCAAGCGAACAAGCATGGCTTTGAAAAACCAGTTAAAAAACAAGTTTATGATGTTGAAATTGGTGAAACGATTGTTGTTGCTGACTTGGCTGCGAAAATGGCGGTTAAAGTTCGCGAAGTTATCAAATCACTCATGAAAATGGGGGAATTGGTTACTCAAAACCAAGCGATTGATCAAGAAATTGCAGCACTTGTTGTTGAAGAAATGGGTCACAATCCAGTACTTGTTTCGGATACACAAGCAGAAGACAACTTACTTGAAGCAGCTGAAGAAGCGCGTGGTGTCCAAACCACTCGTCCGCCAGTTGTGACAATTATGGGTCACGTTGACCATGGTAAAACATCACTTCTTGACCGTATTCGTCGCTCTAAAGTGGCTGCAGGTGAAGCAGGTGGTATCACACAGCATATTGGTGCTTACCATGTGAAAACTGAAAAAGGTATTATTACTTTCTTAGATACACCGGGACACGCAGCATTTACTGCAATGCGTTCACGTGGTGCGAAATCTACAGATATCGTAGTTTTGGTTGTTGCAGCAGATGATGGTGTTATGCCACAAACTGCGGAAGCGATTGACCATGCACGTGCAGCAGGTACGCCAATTATTGTTGCTATCAACAAAATGGATAAAGAGTCTGCTGATCCAGATCGCGTATTGAATGAGTTGACGACGAAAGAAATTGTACCTGAGCAATGGGGCGGTGACGTTCCAGTGGCAATGGTTTCTGCGCACACCGGTGCAGGTATCGACGAACTTCTTGACTTGATCTCAATTCAAGCCGAACTTCTTGAGCTTAAAGCATCTGAAGAGGGTGCAGCACAAGGTGTTGTAATTGAAGCACGTGTAGACAAAGGGCGTGGTGCGGTAACATCGATTCTTGTTCAAAACGGTACATTGAAAGTGGGTGACCTTGTTCTTGCAGGTTCGTCATACGGTCGTGTACGTGCGATGACAGATGAAAATGGTCAACGTATTAAATCTGCTGGTCCTTCGATTCCTGTGGAAATCTTGGGTCTACCAGAAGCGCCAATGGCGGGTGATGAAGTTCTTGTTGTAAATGACGAGAAAAAAGCACGTGAAGTTGCTGATGCGCGTATGGATCGTGAACGTCAAAAACGTCTTGAGCGTCAATCTGCGATGCGTCTTGAAAATATCATGGCGTCTATGGGCAAGAAAGATGTGCCTATTGTCAACGTGGTATTGAAAACAGACGTACGTGGTACTTTGGAAGCATTACACGTTGCACTTGCTGAACTTGCAACTGATGAAGTAAAAGTACGTATTATTGGTTCAGGTGTTGGTGCGATCACTGAGTCTGACGTAACACTTGCTGAATCTTCAGAAGCGGTTCTTCTCGGCTTTAACGTACGTGCTGATAATACTGCACGTCAAAAAGCTGATGCTGATGGTATCGACATTCGTTACTACTCGATCATCTATCAATTAATTGATGATGTGAAAGATGCGATGAGCGGTAAATTGGCGCCTGAACACCGTGAAACAATTCTGGGTGTTGCTGAAGTACGTGAAGTGTTCCACTCAAGTAAATTCGGTGCTGCTGCAGGTTGTATGGTACTTGAAGGTACATTACACCGTAATAAACCGATTCGCGTATTACGTGATGACGTGGTGGTATTCCAAGGCGAGCTTGAATCTCTTCGTCGCTACAAAGATGTGGTTGAAGAAGTTCGTGCCGGTATGGAATGTGGTCTTGCGGTGAAAGGCTATAAAGACATCAAAGCACAAGATAAGATTGAAGTGTACGATGTTCAATTAATTAAACGGAGTCTTTAATGGCGGGTAGTCAACGTCTGAAGCGTATGGCGGATACAGTACAACGTGAGTTGTCAGAACTGATCCGTCAGGAGCTGAAAGATCCACGCTTAGGTGGTCTCGTGACCATCTCTGCCGTGAAGGTGAGCCCAGACTTAGGATATGCCGAAGTTTATGTGACTGTAATGGGTCGTGAGCTAGGCGATGAGCAAAGTGAAGCCGCAAATAAAGAGACTTTAGATGTCTTGAATAAAGCATCTGGTTTCTTGCGTCATGAACTAAGCCGTCGTATCAAAACACGTATTACGCCACGTTTGCGTTTCCATTACGACAAAACAAATGCTTATGGCAACTATATGTTTGGTCTAATTGCGGAAGCAGTCAAGGACTTACCTCCTACTGACGAAGCAAAAAAAGATGATGAATAATTCAGTTTGCTGAATGAAAAAAGCCACCTTTGGGTGGCTTTTTTATGTTTGAATAACGGTAATTTAAAAACTCAATCACTTTAAAATTATAATATGCCAATGAAAGACAGGTCGAACATGATATTTAATCCGCCAATCTGTAAAATAATGAATTGAAAAAAATAATCCTTTTGAGTAGCGCATTATTTATTACTATGCCAAGTTGGGCATGTTTAAATACCTATGTAGAAGATTTTTATACATCTGATTCACAAAAAGAAAATCAACGCGAAGAACATCATGACGAGAAATTGAATAACTTTGTATCAAGGCATCCTAGCCCAATAGACTATCAGGCAGAAAATGATTATGCCGTACATCAGATCTACGCAGGCCGTTACGATTTAGCCATTAAAGTTTTACGTGCAATTGGAAATTGAGCATCCAAGTTTACCGAAGACGGCAGTGAATTTAGGCACAGCTTATGAGTTGATCGGCAATATTAAACTGGCCAAAAATTGGATTGCAGAAGGTATGAAGCGTGATCCATCGATACATCTTGGCAGTGAATGGATTCATCTGAATATTTTAACAGCCAAAGAAAAAGTGCGACAGCAAAATATTTTCATGAATATCTATTGTTGAATGTATATTATGTAACAGGCTATGTTCCTGATGGACATTGGAAGGATCAGCGGAAACCCACAACAGCGGAATACGATGCCATACGAGAACAGGTCAGCTTACAAATCAGTGAGCGGAAGAATTTTGTTTCAAGACAGGATGCCGTGATGGCACAGCTGTTTTATGAATTGGCGAATCTTGAGATGAGCCAGAATCAGCCTGGCTGGTATAACAATTTTCAAAGTAGTTTTGAGACTAACTTACTGATTGATTTAGCTAGGCAGTATGGTTTAAAAAAAACACCTTATAACCAAAAACGTTTGCAATATATGGCTCAAGGGAATGTAATTGAGAAATTATGGATGAAAATTAAAGACTTTTGGGCTATAAGGGATAATCAAACTGGATCTAGATTTAATCCAGATCCTCCGGTTTTGAATGGAGTTTAGAGTGAAATGCACGGCGCCGAGTTCGCTGCCAAGGAAGAGGGCGATTAAGCGCTTCTGGTGCATCACCACTCATCGAGCGCAGTCGTAAATGTAATGCCGCTTGTGCCATGAGGTTTGCAGAAACCGGTGCAGTGATAAAAGCAAAAAGCGTGATCAGGATTTCTGCAAATCCAAAACGGCCTTGAAATGCTGCATAAATAATTGCAGCAATTAGAAAACTTCCTAAACCTAAGGTGCTTGATTTAGTCGGTGCGTGCAGTCGCATAAATAAGTCAGGTAGGCGAACCATGCCAATACCGCCGACCAACATGAAAAAAGCGCCAATCACCAAAAAAATCGAGACCAAAATTTCCATGACTAATTGCATATTAAAGGACTCCTAGTCGATGACATGTCCAGTGGTGAAATAGCGTGCTAAAGCGGCTGTAGATACAAACCCAAGCATGGCAACCAATAAAGCCCCTTCAAACATTGATGTACTTGCCCAATAAATACCTAAAATGACGATTAAGCAGGTGGCATTTAAGAACAAAGTATCTAAAGCAAGTAGTCGGTCCACAACTGAGGGTCCCATCACCAAGCGGATGAGGCACAGTAACATCGAGATCGTCACCGCAACTAAACAAATGCCAAGCGCATAAGGTAAAATTGTCATGCAGAATCTCCTGTATCAGCGCCAAAAATAAGGATGAGAGGGCGCTCATAGCGCTCTTTAATGGTTTGAATTTCTGCTTCAGGATCATCCGTGCTCAGAGCATGGACCAAAATATCACCACGGTCTTGGTCAATTCCGGCAGACACCGTACCGGGCGTCGTGGTGATGATCATCGCAAGCAGAGAATTGACTTCTTCATGCTGTGTATCGAGAGGAACACGAAACCATTTCGGATGCAATTTATGTGTCGGACCAAGGACGAGTTTTGCAACATGGATATTACTGACAATAATATCCCATAACACCACAAAGAATAATTTACATGCTGCTAGCCAGTTGATATTGGGTGTTCGATCAATAAAAGGGCGAACCATTCGCGGAATAACAATTGCTAAAACCAAGGCCATGCATAGTGTGGCTGCATCTAAACTGTGCGCTAACATCACCCAGCTCAGACCAACCATGACTGATACCAATGGATGCGGAAACCAGCGATTGAAGAAAGATATTGTCGCCATGTTAAGGCACCTCCATTGGTTTCAGCTGGGTCTCTTCAGGCAATTTTTCTTCTTGTTGCTGTCCCTGAATTTGGCGTCGCTTATATTCAGAAATATGTTCGCCATTTAGGGTTTCAGGCGCAATCAATGCAGGGATGAGGTGTGCATTTGGATCCGCTGATTCGCCACCATATTTGGTTTCAGGTAAATTTTCAGGATCATAAGGTTGAACACTGATAATTTGACCTTCTTTATCCTTTTTCAATAGCAACGATTCATATAATGGGTTGTCTTGAATTTGCTGCGCAGTCTTGTAGGTATAGTCATAGATTGGTGCAGCAAAGACCATATATCCCACAAGCGCTGTTAATAGTAGATAAATGGTCTTGTCATTGCGTAGCGGAGCCTTATTCGGCAAAGCCTGATAACGTTGATATTCTTCAGTATCAATATCATCTTCTGGACGAGATGAACGCCAGAAAAGTACAAAACCAGCGCGGGTAAATGCCATGATACTGAGTAAACTCACCAACAAAACAATTAAAATAATCATGATTTGGTAAGGTGAATTGGCTGTTGCTTGTAAGATAAATACTTTACCCAAAAAGCCGCTAAATGGTGGTAGACCAGCCATCATCAACGCAATGATAAAATAGCAGACAGCAACTGTATTATGCTGTTTCATGCGGGGCGCAAGTTTAAAATGATCTTTAAATTCGCCGCGTTGTGAGGTAATCCAACCCGATAGAATATAAAAAGCTGCACCAATAATGGTACTGTGAATCAGGTAATAAAGTCCTGCAGCCCATGCATCCATATTAAAGAGTGAAATCGCAACCAATATTGTGCCGATAGAAGACAAAATCATAAAACCGACAAAACGACGTAAACGATCCGTTCCGATTGCACCATAAGCACCATAGAGCGACGTCACTAAACCAATCGGTAACAGCCACTGTTGTAAGATTTCACGGCTAATCCCATCGTCAAACACAGTGCCATTAACACGGAGAATGGCATAGATGCCGACCTTGGTCATGATGGTGAACAAGGCTGCGACAGGAGTGGTTGCCACAGCATAGGTCTTTGGTAACCAGAAACCTACAGGCAGCATTGCTGCCTTGATGCCAAAGACGGTAAACAGTAACAATGCACCAGCTACAGCAATACGATGTTGATCGGCTTCAAGCAAAGGCATCAGTCGTGCAACATCTGCCATATTTAAGCTACCTACACTGCCATAAATCATCCCGAGTCCGATCAGGAAGAGGGCAGAGGCAAATAGGTTAATGGTGACGTAATGAATCCCCAATTGAAAACGTGCTTTGCCTTGGCCGTGTAAGAGCAAAACGTACGATGCCATCAACAGGATTTCAAAGAAGACAAATAGGTTAAATAAATCGCCTGTCAGGAACGCACCACACAAACCCATCAGTAAGAAATGGCACATGGCATGGAAATAACGACCACGCTCATCCCATTCTTTGCTGGCAAACCACATCACTGGCACAGCAAGACCATAAGTCAGCACCAACATGAATGCTGAGAGTCGATCTAGAACTAAGACAATACCAAACGGTGCGGCCCATTCACTCAGGTTATAAACCAAGACTTGGCCAGAGCTGGCGATCATCAAATAACTGATAGATGTGATCAGCCCAAGGATGCCAGAAACATAGCTGATTCCACGACGCCAAGGTTGTCGCCAGTCATGTGCCAACGAGCCAGAGCCGGGGTTGCCCAACAGGACTAAAATAAATGCAGTAATTGCAGGAATTAAAATACTGAAAATCGGGCTGTGGGTAGTCCAAAATTGGATGAAATCATGCATTATGGCTCATCCTCCCGCGGGTCAATTTGCGGTATTTCTTCTTTGGAGTCCACATGATCTGTTCCGGTTTCATAGCGGCTACGCAGAGCCAATTGTACGATAAAGGCAGTGGTCGCAAAGCCAATCACAATGGCGGTTAGGACCAAGGCTTGTGGTAAAGGATCGGTCGCTTTGGTTGTTTCCGTTAACACAGCCGGTGCGTTGATATGAATACGCCCCATGACAAATAAAAATAAGTTGACGGCATAGCCAATCATGGCTAAACCCAGCACGACAGGAAAGGTACGTGCCCGCAAAATCAGGTATACCCCTGTTGCGGTCAGTAAGCCAATGGCTGAAGCGAGTAAAAATTCTAAACTAATCATCTTATTCGCCTCTTGGAACTGGACCAGACATACTCGAGTGACGCGAGTCGCCTAAGACGGAAATCATTAACATCGTCGCGCCCACCACGGTGATGTAGACACCTGTGTCGAAGAGGGCAGCGGAGGCAAGGTGCATTTCACCTAAAATGGGTGGTGAGACATAGATATGAGCACTGGTCAGGAATGGGCGGCCCCATAGCCAAGCAGCGATCCCTGTCAAACCCGCAATGGTTAAACCAATACCAATCCACACTTCATATAAGCGACCTGATTTTGCACCAATCAATTGTTCGGCACGGTCTTGACCGAGCGCGATATATTGAATCACTAAGGCTAAAGAGGTAATTAAACCTGCAATAAATCCACCGCCAGGTAAGTTATGACCCCGTAGGAAAATATACAGACTGATCACCAAGGCCAAAGGCAAAATCCAAGATGAGGTAATACGGAACATCAGTGGCGACGGATTAAAACGATAGGTCAGACCTTGCGTAATGGTGGTGCCATGAGCACGCATACCATCCATCATGCATAGCGTACCAATTGCAGCAATTCCCAGTACGGTAATTTCACCAAAGGTATCGAAACCACGGAAGTCCACCAAGATCACGTTGACCACATTGGTACCACCACCAAGTGGGATAGACTGCTGCATGAAGAACCATGAAATGGAATTGTGATCACGGGTCATGATCAACCATGAAATCCATGCAATCCCTAGACCTGCAATAATCGCAATCAATGCATCTCGCCAACGACGTGACACGCTCGACTCATAAGGGGTGAGCTGTGGTAATAACGATAGGCTCATGAGTAAGAGCACGGTGGTCACCACGTCAACAGTAATCTGCGTTAACGCCAAATCGGGAGCGGAGAAACAGATAAATACCATGGTCACAACTAGACCGACTGCACCACTGATGAGGACGGCTTTAATACGTTCATGGTGGAACCAAAGCATCATCCAACATGCAGAGAATAATAATAGCCACAGAACGATCGCGATGACCGGAGCATGTACCAGTTCACGACTGCCTGTGCCGATGCCTTGCAGCCAAAATGGAACGATGACGATGGCTACACTAAAGATTAAAATCCACAATACATAGCTTTGTAATTTGCCATTTTCAGTAAAGCGACGGAATTTTCTTGAGCTGAGTAAAAGATATTTTAAAAATAAGTCGAACAGCACTTTACCTTGCAAACGACCCAAAAATGGATCTAAGTCGATCCGCCGTAATTTGCCGCCCTTTGCCAATGCGAAGTAGAAAATTAAACCACCCAATAGTGCTATTACACTCATCAAAAGCGGTGCATTTAAACCATGCCAAATCGCTAAATGTGTACCTTCAAACACAGGGTTTTGAATACTCTCACGTGCTGTGCTGTTGACTATATGCTCAACCAATAGGGCAGGGAATAATCCAACTAAAATACATAAAGCAGCCAGTAATGTTGCTGGTGCGCGCATACCAAACGGTGGTTCATGTGCTTCTTTATTGGGAATTTCTTTCCCCAGTGGACCATCAAAAAACACCCCATGAACCAAACGTACTGAGTACGCGACAGCAAAGATACCGGCAAAAGTAGCGATGATAGCCGACACGATCATCACTGGCCCAGTCAGGTTGGCTAAAAGTTCAGTAAAGAACATCTCTTTAGAGAGGAAACCATTAGTTAATGGGACACCTGCCATAGAGGCCGCAGTGATCATGGTTAGCGTTGCGGTAAACGGAAGTAATTGCCATAAACCAGAGAGTTTTCGTAAATCACGTGTGCCTGATTCGTGGTCAATAATCCCCGCGATCATAAATAGGGCTGCTTTGAAGGTCGCATGGTTAATGATATGGAAAATGGCTGCCGCAACTGCAAGGGGAGAACCGATCCCCAATAAGCAAACGATCAGACCTAAATGGCTGATGGTGGAATAGGCCAAAAGCCCTTTTAAATCTTCTTTGAAAATGGCAAAGAATGCTGCCATACATAAGGTAAATAAGCCAATAAAGGTGACCAAGTTGTGATACAACGTAGCGCCTGCAAAAATCGGTAATAAGCGTGCAAGCAGGAAAATTCCGGCTTTCACCATCGTGGCAGAGTGTAAATAGGCCGAGACGGGGGTCGGTGCCGCCATAGCATTTGGCAACCAAAAATGGAAAGGGAACTGCGCACTTTTAGTAAATGCTCCCATTAATATTAATAGCAGTGTGGGTACAAAAAGCGAGTGCTGCTGAATTTGACTACTCATGGTTAGGATTTGATCAATCTGATAGGTGCCCGTGATTTGCGCCAACAGAACAAAACCACCCAGCATACATAAACCACCCATACCTGTAATGGTCAAAGCCATTCGAGAGCCACGCTGAGCTGCGTCGTAATTGCTCCAATAACCAACCAAAAGGAAAGATGAAATGCTGGTAAGTTCCCAGAAAATAAGCAATAAAATTAAATTATTAGACAATGAAATGCCGAGCATGGCAGCCATGAACAGCATCAATAAAACATACAGTTTACTGAGCGAATTCTTTGGACTTAAATAATAGTAGGCATAGATATAAATTAAGGTGCCGATCCCGGTAATGAGCAGGGAAAACAATAAGCCCAGTGCATCGAGACGGAAACTGAAATCAATGCCAACTTGAGTGAGCCATGGCCATGTTTGAATGATGGTTTTGCCATTAAATACATCTTGAGCCTGACTCAATAATAAAACTAAACTGCTGAGGCTGACGCCAATCGCCCCTAAAGCTGTTACCCCGCGAGAGAATTGCTTCAACCACGAGACAAGTGTTGTGCCTAGTATTAACGGTAACAATATAATAATCGGTAGCACACTCGTATCCATTGTCTTGATTAGGCGGTGAAACCTAGGTGTATTTCATCTTTCAAGGATTACAGGACAGCAAAGAGCAGTCCAAAAATTCAATCTTGAAAGCCATGTGTGTCAAAAAAAAATTAAAAACAAGCTGTGTTGCGCAACTCGTGAAGCGATAGCAATTTCCGATGTTACTATGAAAATTGCAAATAAAACCGATCATATTACATGCGTAAAACAACATCAATCTTTTTTATGAACCACTTACACATTATACGCCTGACGAAACTGTCTAGACATCTATTGCGGCCTTGTTGCTGAATATTTAAACATCGAGTCGGTGTATTATACTCAGCCAATCAGCCTCAGTATTTTTAACTCAGTGGTTGGATTGTAACGTCCTGATCACCTCGCTGTGATAAAGCCCTAACCAATTCTTGTTGCTGCTGCTCGGTTAGTTGTGTCTGAATTAATTGCAACATGTGTTGGATGGTATCCGGATGGTTCAGCGGCTCATTTAATTCAGTCTCTTCAGTTTTAGGTGGAAGCGATGGTTTAGATCCGAGTTGCAACTGCTGATAAATTTGATCATAGGTTTCTTGTAGTTTTTCAGGCTGAATTTCACTGAGCTTTTTATTCTGTAATTGTAAGCACTGAAAGCGAGAAGCCTGTTCCATCAGTTCAGGACGGTTGCCGCTGGCAATGATTTGGAGTCGTGGAAACGCTTGATTTAAACGGGTCAAAATCACTTGAGTCATGTTTTGATCGAGTTGGTGGTCTATGGCGTCGATCAATAAAATACCGTCACCTTCTTGGCAAGGATATAAGCTATGAGGATTGAGTAGACAGAGGCGACGTACAATATCACCAATTAAGGCCACAAGGTTGCGCACACTATTCGACAGCTGTTGAAATAACATGTCTTTGCCTTGATAGCAGACCATTAACTGTAATTTGGGGTGATATTGCAGATAAATATTGCTCACCTCGGGCAACACGGTCTCTAAAGCTTGTTTTAATGATCTGAGTGACGGCGCGTGTAGGTCGGCCTGAGCTTGTGCTAGTTTATGCCCAAAAAGAGGCGTGTCTGATGCGTTGGGTATATTCGCTTGGATTTTAGGATGTAATAAATTTTGAATTAATTCGGCACTTTGCGCATTTTCAATGTCGGATATTTCTCGAAACCACTCAAAAAAACGAATAAACGTGGTAAAGGGAATGGCCGATATTTCATAAGCATGCGAAGGCTGAAAAATAGCAGGATTATTTTTATTGAGAATATTCACATCGTTGACGAAACGTTCAGCAGGGTAATAGGCAATGAGTGGCAACCCTTGTAACGGATCGGCTTTGAGGGCTTTTTGATACAGCGCAACCATCGATTCTAATTGCTGTGTTTCGGCCTTACTGAGGCCGACGCCTTGACTGTTTAAGGTTTTATACAATTGCCATGAACAACATTGCGGGTCTTGGTCTTGTTGATCACTTGAAAGCTGAAATGAGCCAATCTCTTCGGGAAAACTGACTTGAATATCAAGTTTCGATTGCAAGCGATTTAACATGATGTCTTGATCGAGCATTACCACGCCTGCGGTACGTAAATCTTTATAGCGTGCAGCGAACCAAGTGAGGGCCTGATAACTAAAGCGTAGTAGGGAGGTTTTTCCAGAACTTTGATCACCCAAAATTAAAGTGATAGGCAGATCGTGGTAATTAAAATTGAGGGTGATATCAGTAAAATGAAGGGTGTGCTTGAGTTGGATCGATTGTAATTTCATGGTGCACCTTTTACTGATTTATTGTTTATTCACCTTTTTCATCATACTAGCTGACCGCTTGTGCCAAAGATTTGGGCATTTGACGTTTTAAGTGTTGCATCAAGTCATAAATATGATGGATATTTAAACTTACTTTAGCACGTGTGCAAGCCACGTAAAGTAACCGTAACTCTTCGTCACTAATTTTATAATCTTTATCGTTGAGCTTAAATTGGTAGTCATCTTCAATATGTACCCGATCCCATTCTAAACCTTTGGCTTTATGGGCGGTCGAGATGATGTAGTCGGCTTGATCAATCGGGGTGATTTTCGCCAGCGCCTTTTTCAGTGGGTCAGTACCGTGGTCATCGACCAACTTCACTAGCGGTTTAATATCGCTGCCGTCATTGGTTTCACAATATTCATGCACATCATGCCATGAGTTAAACCACGCAAGCTCTGGGACATCGACTACGCGTTTGCCTTGCTTGAGCATGGCTGCAGCATCTACAAAACGATTGAGTCGCGCATGATCTGCTTGCAGGCTAACTTTTTCGCCCTTAACCAAACCCGCCAATAACAGTTCCATCGCACGTGCATTGGTACGACATAAAATGGCATCGCGCATCTTGGTATGTGGTTTATTGACCACTTTAGAGTTGAGCTGCGGATTACCCAATAAAGGCACGGTTTCGTTCAATGCGCCCAGTAGAGCATTGGCGTTCAAGGCAATTTCTTCACCAAAACGGAAAGACGTGGTTAAACGGGATTCGGGTAAAGGGAGTTGCTGCATGGCATTGACTGCGCCACGCCATGCATAAATTTGTTGATGCGCATCGCCAACATAGATGACTTGGGTATTCCGCTGTTTCAGTAAAATCCCTAGCATTAGTGGGTCAGCATCCTGAGCTTCATCAAACAACACGTAGTCGGCAGGAATATTCGGTTCAGACAAAGCCCAAAGTTTTAAATAAATATCGTGTCCAATTCCTGCTGCATGGTTCGGATCAATCGACTCTAACCAACGACGTTCAATGGCAGGATACAAATGCTTTTGTAAGCTTTCGATATCGTCCGGATGCAGCCAACTCGGTGCTTGTAGATGTCGTGGGGCAGGGTACTGTGAACTGGTCGAACAGAAATAACTGACAGCGTTTGCCACCAGACTTGCCAAACGCGAAGGCATGAGTACATATTTTTCATAACGACCGCCCATCATACGACGTAAGGTGATCGGTTCTAGTCGATATTCTTTGGCAATAAAGCTCGGACTTAAACGTGGTAGACGCAGTTTGTCAGTCACTCCACGTGGAACACTACGATAAGCCAATGAGTGGAAGGTTCGACAGTCGACATTTTGATGAAAACGATTCTGTGCTTCGGTGGCAATGGCTTTGTTAAAGGCCAAGTACATGCCACGCCGCTGAGGCATGGCATCACTGATCATTTGCAGTGTGGTTGTTTTACCTGTGCCAGCATAGGCAATCACTTTAAATGATTTACCAAGACGTGCGTTATCTATGGCGGTGGCCTGCTCATAGGTCGCGGTCGGTTTTTTAAGATCTGGCACGGTTGCGTCTTAGTGCTGACGGTTGGCTTTTTCAACCAAACCGGAAAGGCCTTGACGACGAGCGAGTTCGTTAAGTACCAATTGAGGATCAATATCGAAATAACCCAACATCACAATGGTATGGAACCAAAGGTCTGCTACTTCGTAAATCAAATCGTTTTTGTTGTCTTCATTGGCTTCGATTTTGAAATCTTTAGCGGCAATGATGGTCTCAACACTTTCTTCACCGATTTTTTCTAAAATTTTATTCAGGCCTTTATGGTAAAGCTTTGCCACATAAGAGGACTCAGGATCAGCTTGTTTGCGTTCAGCCATCATTTTACCTAAGTAGTCGAGTACTTCGACTTGCTCAGATTGCGCATTGGATGCATTCATCGCAAGGGTATGCGGATTTGCTGATTTTACACCATAAATTGCAGCAGGATTTTTCAATTGCGCATCGACAATTTCCCAGCCATTGGCAGTAAGCTTGCGGTAGAAGCATGACTCACGGCCGGTATGGCAGGCAATGCCGCCATGCTGTTCAATTTGTAGCACAATCACGTCAGCATCACAGTCCAAACGGATTTCATGTACGGTTTGGAAATGGCCAGATTCTTCACCTTTATGCCATAACTTATTGCGTGAACGTGAAAAGTACACCGCTTGATTTTTTTCTGCAGTTTGCGCCAACGCTTCACGGTTCATCCATGCCACCATCAATACGCGCCCGCTTTGATGATGCTGTGCAATAGCAGGTACTAAGCCTTGTTCGTTAAATTTTACTTCATCGAGCCATTGCAGGTTGTTCATGAGGATTTCACCAATTCAAAAATCAAAAAATAAATGCCGCAGCATTTGAGCAGCACTATAGTGTAAGCCATCAAGAGAATGATGGGGAGTTAATTCTTAATCAAATTTTAAATTGCGCAGTTCAGCCGCAGAATCATCTGCAGGCTTTCGGGCAATGTCAGCATAATTCATTTGCCCAAATGCACCCGTTTTTAAGCCGGAAATTGTAATCGCCATTTCTTTGCGGAAAAACGGCAGCTGATACATAGCACGAAATGAAAAATCACGGAGCGGTGCTGTCCAGCGATGATGTGATTGATAAAAAGGAGTCAGCAAGCGACTAAAAAATTGGTAAAATCGCACGGAGGGCAACCGTAGCTGATGATACTCCTGCCAGAGGTTTTGCAGTGAGGAGTCCTGTTGATATTGAAGCAGAGCTTGACTGATGGCCCATGCATCGAGCAAAGCCATATTGGCGCCTTGTCCAAGCTGTGGACTCATGGCATGAGCAGCATCGCCTAATATGCCGATACGACCTTCACCAAGTTTGCTCAGCACCACATCCAGATGATCCGCAGCAATTGGCAGATAGCCATTGCTGCGGATCATCTGGATGTGGAATCACATGCGCTAACCATTCTGCAACACTCGGCCAGCGTTTTGAAACTTCAAGCAACCATTGCTGCTGTGCGTTCTTGGTTTTTAAGAATCCCTCTAAATCTTCTGTAGGCAGACTCCAGAAAATGCTCGAAAGTCGCTGTTCAGGCTGCGTTGGAATTGCTCCCGTTGGCATCACACCCATCATGATATTGGAACGGTCATAGAACTGATGCAAGATCTGCGGATTGAGTACTTCGCATTCAGGCACGATGATCCACTTCGCCCCCCAAGGATAAGCTTGGTTGAGCTTTTCCCACGCTTTAGGACGTAAATGGCTGCGTGCACCATTGGCAATCAGCACGAGATCAAACTGACGTTGAAAAGATTGATCTGCGGACTGCCCAATTACGTTTATACCCTCACTGGATTCTTGAAGTTCATGCACTTCATGCGCCATGCACCACTCAACGTGTTGAGGATATTCACGGACTTTGGATGCGAGGACATGACAGAGTGTGGCACGGTGAATGCCGAGTCCATATGAACGTTCATCGGCTTGTCGATAATGACTGTTAATCAGCAAGTCGCCGCCAGCCAGTTGACCTTCCAGACCTGTTACCACAGCACCTAGGCTTAAGGCATGTTCCAAAATGCCTAAATGTTCGAAAACCGCAAGCCCGGCGGGTTGTAATAATAATCCTGCGCCCACAGGTTCAAGTTGTGAGACTTTTTCATATAAGCAGATTTGATGGCCTTGATTAGCAAGCATTGCTGCAGCAGCCAATCCTGCCGTACCTGCACCGATGATGGCAATATTTTGAGTTTTCATTGTTATAAAAGTTGATTTTATCTCAGCCCAATGTAGCAAAGTTGCCGCATAAAACCCCATAAAAAAAGCCCTCAAAAGGGCTTTTTAAAGGGTGAGTCAGGTCTTACCAGTGTTCACCAGGGAATAGGCGAGCATATGCTTTTTGTACCCAATTGAGTTTTTCTTGCTTACCAATAGACGCTGAAGAGCTTGGGAACAGGTTATAACCAATCGACATGAGTTTATTGTTAATGTCAGGAGCAATGGAGTAGGTGATCGAAGCCAAACGGCCCAAATTGGTCGCCACTTTCTTCGGACGTTTCACGATGGCATAGGCAATCAGGTCGGTTGCTTGTTCTGGAGAAAGGGTTGGGACGTATTTATAAATTTTGGTTGGGGCGATCATTGGTGTGCGCACCAATGGCATATATACCGACGTGATGGCAATATTATGCGAGTGAACTTCAGCACTTAGGCAACGACTGAAAGCATCTAATGCGGCTTTAGACGCAACATATGCAGAGAAGCGTGTTGCATTGGCCAATACACCAATCGAACTGATGTTGATGATATGACCTTCACGACGAATCATCATTTTTGGCAACAGGTTCATGACCAAACGTACCGCGCCAAAATAGTTCAGCTGCATGGTGCGCTCAAAATCATGGAAACGATCGGTTGATTCATGCACGGCACGACGAATAGAACGGCCAGCGTTATTAATTAAGATATCAATATGATCGACGGAAGCGAGGATTTGTTGTGCCACAGCATCAATGGATTCCATATCATTGAGGTCACATGGGAAAACATCGGCTTTACCGCCAGTGGCTTCAATTTCAGCTTTTACGGCATCAAGAGTTTCTTTGGTACGTGCAACCAGTAGAACATGTGCGCCTGCATTGGCAAGGCGATGCGCTGTGGTTAAGCCAATACCACTCGATGCACCCGTGATTAAAATGGTTTTGCCGTTGACACGGTCAACGAAACGTTTCTCAAGTCTTGAATTCACGATGAGGTTCCCTGTTAAATCAGTTTTATTGTATTCATTTATCGGCCCGACAACGCTATGTGCAGGGCTGTTTTAAGTCAGCGGTATGATAGCGTTTTATTTAAAAAAAGCCATATGATAAGTAATTGATAATAAAAAAATATTTAGAGTTTTTACTCTAAATTAAAATCCCTATTTACTCAATTTTTAACACATAAATATGTGAAAGAGAAGTGCTTTTATCCACATCGTTGCAACGTAAAAAAGTCGATTTTCAAGATAAATAAAATTGTAAATAAATATAGAAGCAGGGCCATAGATGCGCAAAATTGAAAGGCGGATAATGTGGGGGGTTATTTAAATGAAATGGAAATAAAAACAGGCCTTAAAAATAAGGCCTGTGGATTGTGCACTTGTGGTTTAAACAGCAGCTAAGGCTTGCTCTAAGTCGGCAATCAAGTCATCTGCATGCTCGATCCCAATCGATAAACGAACCATATCAACGCTGACACCGGCTGCTTTGAGTTCATCTTCATTGAGCTGGCGATGTGTCGTGGTCGCAGGATGGCAAGCTAAACTTTTGGCATCACCAATATTCACAAGGCGAGTAAATAACTGCAACGCATCGATGAAACGCGTGCCGCCTGCAAGGCCATCTTGAACTCCAAATGAAAGAATCGCAGATGGTTTGCCTTTGACATATTTTTGCGCTAAAGCATGCTGAGGATGGTCTTTTAGGCCAGCGTAGTTGACCCATTTTACTTTTGGATGCGCTTGTAAATATTCCGCCACTTTTTGCGCATTTTCAGTATGACGCTCCATGCGCAGGCTTAAGGTTTCTAAACCTTGTAAGATTAAGAATACATTATGCGGGCTGATCGCAGCGCCTGTATTACGCAGTGGGACCACGCGCGCACGGGCAATGTAGGCTGCGTCACCTAAAGCTTCGACATAATTGACCCCGTGGTAGCTTGGATCAGGGGTGTTGAGTGATTTAAAGCGTTCAGGGTATTTGCCCCAAGGAAATTTGCCGCTATCGACGATGATGCCACCGATCGAATTACCATGACCGCCAATATATTTTGTGAGTGAGTGCACCACGATGTCGGCACCAAATTCAAATGATTTTTGCAGAACAGGTGTGGCCACAGTATTGTCTACGACTACAGGTATGCCAAATTCATGCGCAATTTTCGAAATTGCTTCGAGGTCAATAATATTGCCCAATGGGTTACCAATAGATTCGACAAAGACCAACTTGGTTTTGTCATCGATGAGGCTACGCAGCGCTTCAGGGTTTTGATAATCAAAGAAGCGAACTTCAATGCCTTGTTTCGGCAGGGTGTGGGCAAACAGGTTATATGTGCCGCCGTACAGGGTCGAAACTGAAGCGATATTGTCGCCTGCTTCAGCAATGGTTTGAATCGCATATGTAATGGCCGCCATACCAGAGGCTAAGGCCAAAGCGCCTATACCGCCTTCGAGTGCTGCAACACGCTGTTCAAGTACCGCCGTGGTTGGATTCATAATGCGGGTATAAATATTACCCTGAACTTTTAAGTCAAATAAATCAGCACCATGCTGTGTGTTATCAAAGGAATATGAGGTGGTTTGATAAATCGGCACCGCAACCGCTTTGGTGGTTGGCTCCGGGGTATACCCCGCGTGAATTGCTAAAGTTTCGTCTTTATATGTCATGATTACATCATCTAAGTGAGCTAATTTTTTAAACAGTCTATCACTTATATATATGAATAAAAGTGCTTTATTTATAAAATGAATATCATAATTATTCATATTATTGAAAAATTTTCAGCTAAAGATGAGCGAAATTATGCTTAAAAACGCATGTTTAAATTTTGTTCGCCATTAAACTTGTAACAATGCATTGAAGGCGTGTGCGAAACCTTATTTTTTCACGACTTTATGCGTATAATAGCCGATTATTTTTTCGCTCAATTGAGCAGGGGCAACTTTGTGTTGTTCCGTATATGTTTTGACTATTGAGGAGTCCTAAGTGGCCCAATATATTTACACGATGAACCGTGTGTCGAAGATGGTTCCGCCTAAGCGCGAAATCCTGAAAGACATCTCTTTATCATTTTTCCCAGGCGCAAAAATTGGTGTGCTTGGTCTAAACGGTGCAGGTAAATCTACCTTGCTTCGTATTATGGCGGGCGTAGATAAAGATTTCTCAGGTGAAGCACGTGCTCAACCGGGTATCAAAATTGGTTACCTTGAACAAGAGCCGCCATTGGATGAAAGCAAAGACGTTCGTGGTAACGTTGAAGACGGTTTACGTGAGCCGTTAGATGCTTTGGCGCGTCTTGATGAAGTGTTTGCAGAATATGCAGCAGAAGATGCTGACTTTGATGCACTTGCAAAAGAACAAGAGAAGTTAGAAGCCATTATCCATTCATGGGATGCACATAACATTGTGAACCAAATGGATCAGGCTGCTGCAGCGTTGAACCTTCCAGCTTGGGATGCAGATGTATCTAAGTTGTCTGGTGGTGAGCGCCGTCGTGTTGCACTTTGCCGTTTGTTATTGTCTAAACCAGACATGTTGCTTCTAGATGAACCAACGAACCATTTGGATGCTTCATCAGTATCATGGTTGGAACGTTTCTTGAAAGACTTCCCAGGTACGATCGTTGCGATTACCCATGACCGTTACTTCTTGGATAACGTGGCAGAGTGGATTCTAGAGCTTGACCGCGGCATGGGTATTCCATACCAAGGCAACTACTCTTCTTGGTTAGAGCAGAAAAATGCCCGTTTAGAGCAAGAACAGAAGCAAGAAGAATCTTTTGCTAAAGCATTGAAAAAAGAACTTGAATGGGTTCGTTCAAATGCTAAAGGTCAGCAAAAGAAAAACAAAGCGCGTATGGAGCGTTTTGAAGAGCTTAACTCACGCGAATTCCAACAGCGTAACGAAACGTCTGAAATCTATATTCCACCTGGTCCACGTCTAGGTAATAAAGTTGTAGAAGTTGAAGGTATTAGTAAATCCTTTGGTGACCGTACACTTTATAAAGATTTATCGTTCGTTGTACCACCTGCTGCAATTGTAGGTATCGTGGGCGAAAACGGTGCGGGTAAAACCACATTATTCCGTATGATGACAGGCGAACAACAACCAGATACAGGTACAATTACACTGGGTGAGTCTGTTAAAGTGGCTTATGTTGGTCAGATTCGTGACACCTTAGATGACAACAAAACTGTTTGGGAAGAAGTTTCTGGCGGTTTAGATATCTTGAAAATTGGTGAATACGAAATCGCATCTCGTGCGTATATCGGTCGCTTTAACTTCAAAGGTCAAGATCAGCAAAAACGTGTAGGTCAATTGTCAGGTGGTGAACGTAACCGTTTACAACTTGCGAAAATCCTGCAAATGGGCGCAAACGTCATCTTACTCGATGAACCGTCAAACGACTTGGATATCGAAACTTTACGTGCGCTTGAAGATGCCATTTTAGTATTCCCGGGTACAGTCATGGTGATCTCGCATGACCGTTGGTTCCTCGACCGTATTGCAACGCACATCTTGTCATTTGAAGGTGAAACCCCTGAATTCTTCACGGGTAACTACCATGAATTTGAAGAATACCGTCGTAAACGTGATGGTGATGACCTTGTTGCAAAGCGTCAAAAATACCGCAAAATTGGTAACTAAGTTCCAGTTTTAAAATAAAAAACCAGCCTGCGGGCTGGTTTTTTATTGCGTGAGAAGCAATGACTATACAACAATGTCTTCATAGGCATGATGTAAGACGTAGTCTGCTTGTTCATGGCCTTGTGCAGCCGCTTTACTGAGCCAAAGCTCTGCAAGTTCATAATTGCGGTCTAAGCCGAGTTCTCCACGTAAATAACCGAGACCTAAACGATATTGGGCATCTTTATGACCTTTTAATGCGGCACTTAAGAAATTCCACATGGCATTGCGATAGTCAGTAGGGGATTGGTCTGCTGAATCCATAGTATGGTGACTGAGAAAGTCTTGATGGTGTTGAGCCGCAAGAATTTCAAAATAAGTCCCTTGGGCGTAATCACCCTCGGCTTCTGGAATCGAAAGGTGCATTCCTTGCAACTTTGGATTCATCTGTTGTGACAACAGTGCATAGATTTTTTTCAGAGCTTGTATCATCATTGTTAAACTCCTTGTTGCTAAATATAACCACTTGATTAATAAAAATATTAATTGCAGTCATTCGTGCGCTGCGATGAATGATTTAATTGTTTTAAACAGATCACACTTAAGGTGAAAATTAGCATGCTTGTCATGATATGTGAATAGTTCTTGAAAAATATCTATAAGTGATTTCAGTCATCTAGATTGCGAAAAATTATTTTTAATAAATTGAAAGTAGATGCTGAAAAAAGCAGTTTTAAAGTTTGAGAGTAAAATGCCATGCTGTTGGTTGAATAATGTAATTTTATTACGTTTACTGCACCTGTTAAGCTCAAGACTGAAGAACATATAATTTATAAAGGTCAGAAAATAATGAGTGAGCATCATGGGCATGACCACAGCCATGCCGTTGTGACGGAAGGGAATGTCAAAAAATTAAGTTTTGCCTTAGCACTGACCACGACGTTTTTGATTATTGAAGTCATTGCTGGATTTATGACTCAAAGTTTGGCGCTATTGTCAGATGCGGCACATATGTTCACCGATGCCGCAGCCCTTGCTATAGCATTGGTCGCGATTAAAATTGGCAAGCTTCCTGCTGACAACAAACGCACCTTTGGCTATCAGCGTTTTGAGATTTTGGCTGCCTTGTTTAATGCCTTGATGTTATTTGTAGTTGCAATATATATTTTGTATGAGGCCTATCAGCGCTTTTCAACGCCGCCGGAAATTCAAAGTATGGGCATGATGATTGTCGCCGTTATTGGTTTGATCATTAACTTAATCTCGATGCGTATTTTATTTTCCAGTTCACAAGAAAGCTTGAATGTGAAGGGGGCGTATCTAGAAGTGTTGAGTGATGCCCTAGGTTCGGTTGGTGTAATTATTGGTGCAGCGATTATTTATTTTACGGGCTGGATGTGGGTCGATACACTAATTGCGGTGCTCATTGGCTTTTGGGTTTTACCAAGGACTTGGATTTTACTCAAACAAAGTATCAATATTTTATTAGAAGGCGTGCCTGAAGAAATTGACATAGAAAAGTTACGCAATGATTTATTGGCACTCAATGGGGTAGAGAGTATTCACCAGTTAAAGGTCTGGGCAATAACATCAAAGAATGTGCATTTGACAGTTCATCTCTTTGCACCTGAAGCCGATCGTAATGCCTTGTATTTTGAGGCGATTGAAATGTTGCAACATGAACATGGAATCACGGAGATGACATTACAAATCGAAGAAGATGAATGTGTGGTACACCAACATACCCAAAAGTCTGATCATGCACATGGGCATCATCAAGATGATCACGCGCATTCTCATGATGAATCACATCAGCACTAATGCTGATGTAATTTAAATGGCCGGCTTAGATTTCCCATTCATGATTACATTCGCGGCATTTCCATTTTTTCTGTGATTGCATAAAACCTTGCATTGAAATTTTGAAATCTGGCAGGTCGCGATAGAACATGAAGCCAGCAATCAAGCAAGCAATAAATACAACAACAGTTGCAGTTTGTAATGTAGTGCCTGCACCGTCACCAAAAATCCACATTGCGATGCTGATAATCACCAACAGTAAAAGAATAAATACCGCAGGGATGAGGATAATCAGGCTTTTAGGCACGACAGGACGAGCAACAGGCTGGCCTGCTTGCGCAAGAGGCATAATTTTAGGGCTTTGACATTTAGGGCAACGGTATTGCATTGCAACTCCATAATTTTAATCTATGGTTTATTTTAATCAGAATGACGCAGAAAGCAAAAATACCGTAAATTTAAATCAGATAAAATTTAGGCAATAAAAAACCCAAGTCATAATGCTTGGGTTTTTTATAAGATGATTTGCATCACCTTGAATATGGCGTCCCTACGGGGATTCGAACCCCGGTTACCGCCGTGAAAGGGCGATGTCCTAGGCCTCTAGACGATAGGGACAATTTGAGGCAACTTAGAGTTGGTTGACACCATCTCTCGGTATGGGCGCTATATTAGGGGGATAACGCCCATCCGTCAACTAAAAAATCAATTAAGCTTCATCAACTGCATCATTTTTCGGCAGTTTTAAGCTTTCATTGAGTTTTTCCCATGCTTTTGTTTCTTTTTTACTCGGGCCGCCCACAATTTCAAGTGCATGACGTAAGCGAGCAAAGGTTAAATCAGGACCAATGGTTACCATCGATTGCATAACCGGTGTCGAAGATGTCGAACCAGCAATAGCAATAAAGAAGGTTGGCATGAAGTCACGAAGTTTAATGTCCATTTGGTTCGCCAAATCCATAAGCGTTTGGCTGACGGTGTCATTGTTCCAAGTGAACATGCTTTCTAGACGCCAAATGGCAAATTGAAGGCTTTGACGCACTTGTTCTTCAGTCAATTTTTTGCTTTCAAACTGTTCTTTGCTGAGTGTTGGAAATTGGTTGAAATAAAAACCTGCCCAATTCACTGCTTCAGACAATAAATTAATACGCGGTTGAATCGCAGCAGCAATTTCTTCCAAGGTATTACGATCTGATTTCCAAGCCAGTAGGGTATCGAGCAATTGACCCGGTGTTAAACCTTTAATCCATTGACCATTTAACCAGTTTAGCTTTTCAACATCAAAGATTGGACCGCCTAGCGATACACGTTGAATGTCAAAGTGTTCAATCATTTCAGCCAAAGTGAATTTTTCACTTTCATCTGGCATTGACCAACCCATACGGCCTAAGTAGTTCAATAATGCTTCAGGTAAAACGCCGATGTCTTTGTAGTAGTTAATTGAGGTTGGGTTTTTACGTTTAGACAGTTTTGATTTATCTGGATTACGTAACAGCGGCATGTGGCAAAGTACAGGCATGTCCCAACCAAAATATTTGTACAATAATTGGTGTTTAGGCGCAGATGGAATCCATTCTTCACCACGAATTACGTGAGTGATTTCCATTAAATGGTCATCAACCACGTTTGCTAAGTGATACGTCGGTAAACCATCGGTTTTCAGTAGAATTTGCATGTCGACTTGCGCCCAAGGAATTTCGACTTCACCACGCAGTAAGTCGTTAAATTTACAAATCCCTTCTTCAGGCACTTTCATTCGAATAACATGCGGTTCACCAGCAGCCAAACGCTGTGCCACTTCTTCTGGAGTGTGTTTTAAGCCACGACCGTCATAACGCGGTGATTCACCACGCGCTTGTTGTTCCGCACGCATTTGATCGAGTTCTTCTGCTGTTGCGAAGCAGTAGAATGCATGGCCTTTTTCAACCAGTTCCAAAGCATATTGTTTATAAATGTCCATACGTTCAGATTGACGGTATGGCGCATGAGGGCCACCCACATCTGGACCTTCTGACCAGTTCAAACCTAACCAACGCAATGAATCTAAAATCATTTTCTCAGATTCTGGGGTAGAGCGCAGTTGGTCTGTATCTTCAATACGAAGAATAAATTCACCGCCATGTTGCTTCGCAAAACATAAGTTAAACAATGCAATATAAGCAGTCCCAACATGCGGGAAACCAGTAGGAGAAGGTGCGATACGAGTACGAACAGTCATAATCAGCTTTTAATCAGAATGTAAATTGGGATCTATTATAACGAAAAAGCCTGATCACTTAATGCTTAATTCAACATTGAATGATCAGGCGTTTTTTAGTATTTTTTAGACGACAGTAGGGGAACTCGTCTAAAACAATAGCTTGGACAGCATCAGTATGCTGATGTCGTTATGAGTTGCTACCAGAAAAAATGGCTTGAACAAAACGAGAAAAACTTTGGTTTTGTGATGCAAAGAAACTTTGAGTCGGTGCAGCTTTAATAGACGTAAGTACTTTTAAATTATCGTCTGTACGGCCTTTACCTTCAGATTTTTGCTGATTAATCGCTTTTTCGATCAATGAGGTACGTTCAGCAGGCATCGTAAGTTTGTTATTCGATGCGGTGCTGGTTGCAGCACAAAAACCAGTCTGTGCAGTCACACTTAAACTTAAGCCTAGGCATAATGCGTATGAAAATTTCATGTCCAAATCTCCCCCTAGTTTTGGTGATGGAACTTTTTATTTGCAAAATAGTTTTAATATTTAGACTACGATTTAACCATCTTTCGTAATTAAAAAGTAGAACTACGTCACAATTTTTACAAAAAAACTAAAAAAGTCTGTACTAGGATTACCTAAATAGACTGTTTTCTCCAGATTTTCGGATGTTTTAGCAAACAACTATGAAGATAGCATGGAGATCGCTTCTGATTGTTGCTGTATTAGCAGAATTAAAGCTTTAAATACGTTATTTTTAGATATCTTTAAAACAGAAATAGATTTGAATTTATATTATAGATAGCTGATTGTTAAAGTTATTTTTGATTTATATAGTGCTCTCAAGATCAATTTGAGTTTGAGCAGATGAAAAAAATAATAGCATCGGGTATTTTCGCTTTATTGGGTGGGGTAGCAGTACAGGTATATGCCGCAAAAGGTTTCTTAAATGTCTCATATGATCCAACACGTGAGTTTTATCAGGAATATAACCAAGAATTTGGACAATATTGGAAAAAACGTACAGGACAAGAGATTAACTTTAAACAATCACATGGTGGTTCTGGCAAACAAGCTCGTGCAGTAGCAACGGGTTTACAAGCAGACGTTGTCACTTTGGCATTGGCCAATGATATTGATGAAATTGTGGCGACTGGACAAATCAATAAAAATTGGCAAAAACAATTTCCACATAATTCTGCACCGTATACCTCAACTATCGTATTTTTGGTGCGTAAGGGCAACCCGAAAAAAATTAAAGATTGGAATGACCTGACCAAACCGGGTGTTGAAATTATTACGCCAAATCCAAAAACAGGTGGGGCACCGCGTTGGATCTATTTATCAGCTTGGGGATATGCTTTAAAACAGCCGGGTGGAAATGAGGCCAAAGCCAAAGAATTGGTGAAAAAACTCTATAGCAATGTCAAAGTATTGGATTCTGGTGCTCGTGGTTCGCTCACGACCTTTGCTGAGCGTGGCATTGGAGATGTCTTACTATCTTGGGAAAATGAGGCACTATTAGCGACTCAGGGCCTAGGCAAAGATAAATATGACATTGTTTATCCGTCTATTTCGATTTTAGCTGAACCTTCGGTGGCTGTAGTAGATAAAACCGTCGACAAAAATGGTAATCGAAATTTGGCGAAGGGTTATTTAAACTATCTATATTCACCTAAGGGCCAAGAGCTGGCAGGTAAATATTTCTTCCGCCCTCGCGATGCAAAAGCCACAGCAAAATACGCTGCTCAATTCCCGAAAGTTCAAACCTTTACCATTGATAAAGTGTTTGGCGGTTGGGCAAAAGCGCAAAAGACACATTTTGTGAATGGTGCGATTTTCGATCAAATCTATAGTGAAAAGAATAAAGAGTAAGTCTGCAAATAAAGTTGATTGGTGTAAAAACGGATAATTGGGGTTATCCGTTTTTTTGCATATGTAATGCATAAAAATCTATATATAGGGAATAAGTAGATTGTTTTTGTGTATTTTAATATGAAAAACAAACAATTAAATTCGCTGCGTTAGCTGTATCCAGCAAGACGTTTAAACACGCTGCAATTGCGATTTATGACTTTATTTCATATATTTAGCAGTATTGAATATAACTTTATGCTGGCTGTTATGAAAACTCAATTTAAGGCGTGGCTTAGTGCTGCGTTGCTTGCCACTGGTGTTGCTTTCTCAGCGTCTGCTCAGGCCGCTGATCGTGAATTTTTAAACGTTTCTTATGATGCAACGCGTGAATTTTATGACGAATTTAATAAGTCATTTGGTGTATATTGGAAAGAGCGTACCGGTAAAACGGTTGCATTTAAACAATCACATGGTGGTTCAGGTAAACAAGCCCGTTCCGTGGTTGATGGTTTAAAAGGTGATGTCGTGACTTTGGCCTTGGCCAATGACATCGAAGAAATTGTAAAGTCTGGTCAGATTCAGCCGGGTTGGCAAAAAGAGTTTCCACATAACTCAGCGCCATATACTTCAACGATTGTCTTCATGGTGCGTAAGGGCAACCCGAAACATATTAAAGATTGGTCTGATTTAACCAAACCGGGCGTACAAATTATTACCCCAAACCCGAAAACTGGCGGTCTCCCACGTTGGGTTTACTTGTCAGCTTGGGGTTATGCTTTGAAACAGCCGGGTGGTAATGAAGCGAAAGCCAAAGATTTCGTGGGTAAGATGTACCATAACGTAAAAGTAATGGACTCTGCGGCACGTGCATCGATGACTACATTTGCAGAACGTGGTATTGGTGATGTGTTATTGACTTGGGAAAACGAAGCTTTAGTTACGCAAAAAACTTTGGGTAAAAACAAATTTGATATCGTATATCCATCGATGTCGATTTTGACTGAGCCTTCAGTGGCAATCGTAGACAAAACTGTCGATAAGAATGGTAATAAATGGTTAGCTCAAGGCTATATCAATTATCTTTATTCTCCATTAGGTCAAGAGATGGCTGCTCGTCATTTCTATCGTCCACGTAATGCAGCAGTTTTAGCAAAATATAAATCACAGTTCCCGCCATTAAAAACCTTTACCATTGATGAAGTGTTTGGTGGTTGGGCAAAAGCTCAACAAACACATTTTGTGAATGGTGCGATCTTCGATCAGATCTATAATAACAAGCGCTAATACATCGAAATCTATGATTTGAGATGTACAAAGACCTCCTTCGGGAGGTTTTTTAATGGATGGCAAAAAATAAAAACGGTTTTCTCTATGGAAAGTAATATTTCTGTACAAAAAGACGTTTGGAGCTTTGCTAAAACAAGGTAATAATGTGCAGTTACATTTTTAGCTGTGTTGAACGAACCCTTATGTCGCATATTTCTGTATTACTTCATGAAACTGTTGATGCTTTACTGGCAGATCGCAATACAGGAATTTTCGTAGATGGCACATTTGGGCGTGGTGGTCATACGCGTTTATTACTGTCTAAATTAGATGAAAACGCACGTGTTTATGCCTTTGATAAAGACCCGCAAGCATTGGCTGTTGCAGCAGAATTAGAACAAGAAGATGCGCGTTTTAAAATCATTCACGCTAGTTTTGCAGACTTAAAAGAAGAACTGCGTAGTCGAGGTATCGATTTGGTCGACGGTATTATGGCGGATTTAGGGGTATCATCTCCGCAGCTAGACCAAGCAGAGCGTGGCTTTAGCTTTATGAAAGATGGCCCACTTGATATGCGTATGGACAATTCACAAGGTCCAACAGCCGCAGAGTGGTTGGTTGATATTGAAGAAGAAGATTTGGCCAATATTATTTTTAAATATGGTGAAGAGCGTTATAGCCGCCGTATTGCCAAAGCGATTAAAGCGGCAGGGTATATTGAAACTACAGCTCAATTGGCAGAAATCGTGAAAGTTGCCCACCCGAAATGGGAAAAAAATAAACATGCAGCGACACGAACTTTCCAAGCAATTCGTATTGCTATTAACAAAGAACTCGACGATATTGATATCTTCTTACCTCAAGCGGTGGATATGCTGAAACCTGAAGGCACTCTTGCAGTGATCAGTTTCCACTCTTTAGAGGATCGTTTAATTAAACAATTTATTCAAAAAGAATCTACACTTGCAGAAGACACAGGCTGGGGTTTACCACAAAAACGCGAAGATACCCGTCGCTTAAAAAAAGTGTCACGAATTAAAGCAAGTGAAGAAGAAGTTAAAGCCAATCCACGATCTCGTAGTGCTTGGCTTCGTGTGGCAGAGCGTTTAGCTTAAAAGGCAAAGAATGAAAACCGAAGCAATCGAAAAAAACTCTGATCAATCGCAGTCAAAGAAAATCATTACATACGGCATTTTATTGCTCTTGGTTTTTGTGAGTGCGATTATGGTGGTGTTTCAAGTCTTTGAATATCGCCAAGATTATCGTCAATTGAGTACCTATATGCGTGAAAGGGATGACCTCAATGCAGAATGGGGACGTTTGCTGATCGAACAACAAACTTTTGGTGCAACAGCCCAAATTGGGACACGTGCAGTTACCCAATTACGGATGTATTCGCCTCCTATTGCACAAACCGTTGTTATTTCATTGCCACAAACTCCAGAACAGAAAAAATAGGCTGCCGGTCACATGGTTGAAAAGAGAAACAAACAAACTCCGCGTAAAAAACAGCAGTCTGTTACTGGTCGTACAGCCATTTCGGTGGAGATGTGGCGCTATCACTTGATGTGGGCAGTGGTTTTACTGTGCTTTATTGCATTGGTCGGGCGGGCTTTTTATGTACAAATCATCAATAAAGACTTTTTACAAAATAAAGCCAATGCCAAAATTTTAAGAACTGAAACCTTAAAAGCCATGCGCGGTGTAATCTATGACCGTCACGGCGTTCCTTTAGCCATTAGTACTCCGATCATGAAAATCGTGATCGATCCACGTGATTATTTTGACAATAAAAAACTCTTTGAAGAAATTACGGCCGAATTGGCTAAAGATCCAAACAACCGTAAGTTAAAACGTCAATTACCGGATAAAAATCTGAATTTAGATGAACTTGCTGATGCTGTAGGGATGGATCGTGCTGAACTGAGACGCAAAATGAATGAGCGTCCACGTTCTCGTTATTTAGTTTTAAAGAAAGAAGTGCCACCACAACAAGCTGAATTGATCATGAAACGTGACTTTCAGGGAGTGTATACAGAGAAAAACTATAAGCGCTACTATCCACAGCCTCAGCCAAACTCACAAATTATTGGTTTAACCAATAGTGAGGGTATGGGCATCGAAGGTTTAGAGATGCAATTGAATGAACGTCTTGCAGGCGTAGATGGTGCGCAGCAAATTGTCCGTGATAAAAAGGGCAACCGCGTTAAAGACCCTGAGATCGTGAAAGAAGTTGAGTCGGGTGAAAATATCACGCTGAGTATTGATTCACGTTTGCAATACATTATGTATCGTGAGTTGACTGCAGCCGGCGTAGCCAATAACGCACGTTCTGCCACAGCGATTGCTGTCGATGTCAAAACGGGTGAAATTTTAGCGATGACCTCTTGGCCGTCTTACAACCCAAATGATAAAAAAGGTGTCTTAAATAAAGATGCCATGCGTAACCGTGGTGCAATTGACTCATTTGAGCCAGGTTCAACTATGAAGCCATTGACCGTGGCAATGGCATTGGAAAGCGGTAAATACACGGCAAATACCGTTGTAAATACCACACCCGGTTCTATGCGTGTAGGGAATCATACTATCCGAGATACGCATAACTATGGCCCTCTGACTTTGGGCGGCATTATTCAAAAATCGTCTAACGTCG
The DNA here is from genome assembly GCF_013416965.1 of Acinetobacter sp. YH1901134. Classification (NCBI taxonomy): domain Bacteria; kingdom Pseudomonadati; phylum Pseudomonadota; class Gammaproteobacteria; order Moraxellales; family Moraxellaceae; genus Acinetobacter; species Acinetobacter sp. YH1901134. The sequence goes on from NZ_VPEW01000008.1 coordinate 33,103, forward strand.
GTGTGGCAAAAATCGCTTTATCTCTCCCTTATGAAACATTGCCGACCTTCTATCAACGTCTTGGCTTTGGTCAACGTTCAGCGGTGAAATTCCCCGGTGAAAGTGCTGGTCTGATTTTGCCGAAGAGCAAATGGAATGTGTCTGAAGTAGCAACCATGGCGTATGGTTATGGTTTGAACGCTACAGTGCTCCAACTGGCTGATGCATATGCCATGATTGCCAATAAGGGCGTCAAAATGCCACTGAGCTTGTACAAGCTTGAGGAAAAGCCGAAAGGTGAGCAGATGGTTGACCCTAAAATTGCTGATCAAGTACTTTTAATGATGGAAGCGGTGACCTTGCCGGGTGGTACGGCACGTCAAGCCAATATTCCGGGTTATCGCGTGGCGGGTAAAACTGGTACAGCACATAAATTACGTGCAGACCGTAAAGGCTATTCGACTTCAGAATATCGTGCACTCTTTGCTGGTGTCGCACCAGTGAGTGATCCACGTTTGGCCATGATTGTTGTGGTGGAAAACCCAACAGGTCAGTATTACGGTGGTCTGGTGGCTGCACCCGTTTTTGCTCGTGTAATGCAAGAATCTTTACGTTTAATGAACGTACCTTTAGATAAACCTTTAGACACTCCTAAGATCCAGTAATAGGTGATGAATGAAAATTACGTTTCAAGATCTATACACCGTTGAACAGCCCGCTGAATGGATGTCGCAATCCTTTCAGGGCTTCAATCTGGATAGTCGCAAAGTTACAGCAGGGCAAATATTTATTGCCCTGACTTCGTTTTCGCAACCTGAAAAAACAGCACAATTTGCACGTACAGCGTTAGAAAATGGTGCGTTGGCAGTTATTTCCGAAACTGATTTGGGCTTGGATCAAAGTGTCGTGATCGCTGATGTGCGTCAATTGATGGGGCAGTGGCAAAAGCAATATTTACAGGCGACTCAACCGGTTCAAGCTGCACGAATTTTGGCAGTGACGGGTACCAATGGTAAAACCACGATCTCTCGTTTAATCGCTGAATTACTCATGTTGCAAGGCAAAAAATGTGCAGTGATGGGAACCACTGGTAACGGAATTTTACCGAATTTAGAAGCCTCTTCTCACACCACTTTAGATGCGTTACATATGCAAAATGCATTGCATGCCTATGCGCTTGAGGGTGCAGAGTTTGCTGCCATAGAGGCAAGTTCGCACGGATTAGAACAAGGTCGATTAAATGGCTGTGCAATTGAAATTGCCGCATATAGCAATTTAAGTCGTGATCATTTGGATTATCATAAAACCCTTGAAGCCTATGCTGAAGCGAAATCACGTTTGTTCCAGTTTCCATCGCTCAAAGTTGCAGTCATCAATCTCGATGATGAACATGCAGAAGTGATGCTGAATGCCGCACGCCAAAATCCGGCTCAGCCTAAAATTTTGACTTATTCAACGCGTCAGGCTGCGGATTATCAAGTGACGGATATTCAATACAGCTTAACGGGCGCACAATTTAAATTGCGTACTGCTCAGGCTGAATTTGTGGTGCAAAGTCCATTATTGGGACACTTCAATATTGAAAATATTGTGGCGAGCTTAATTTCAGCGGAGCAAGCAGGTTTTGACTTATCTGCCTTGATCGCAACTGCGCCCGAGTTAAAAGGTGCACCGGGTCGTATGCAAGTGATTCGTGATGATGAACGCCTGTTCGTGGTGGATTATGCACATACACCAGATGCTTTAGTTCAAGTGTTACAGACCTTAAAACGTCATGTATCGCAACAGTTATGGGCGGTGTTTGGCTGTGGTGGTGATCGTGACCGTGGTAAGCGTCCATTGATGACACAAGCGGCATTAAACCATGCAGATGTTGCGTTGATTACCTCGGATAATCCACGTACTGAAAACCCAGAACAAATTTTTGCAGATATGAAGGCTGGTATTGATTTTACTGGAAAAACTGTCCATGAAATCCATGACCGCCGTGAAGCGATTAAATTCGCAGTCAACCATGCCCAAGCGGGTGATATTGTGGTGATTGCTGGTAAAGGCCATGAAAACTATCAAGAAATTGATGGTGTTCGACATTGGTTTGATGATGTGGTGGAAGTGAAATCAGCGATTGATTCACAACATCACAACACTGACTCGGCTTATCCAGCGCAATAGGAAACAGATATGCATACTTCAACGACCAGTACGGTTCCGTTAGAACCATGGACTGCCGAACAGTTGGTTCAAGCGACACAAGGTCACTGGCATAACAATCAAGCGCCGACAGGTTCTGTAAAACGAATTTTGACCGACTCACGTCATGCAGAGCAAGGTGACGCTTTTCTTGCCCTGAAAGGTGAACGCTTTGATGCGCATGACTTCCTTGCTCAAGTGGCTGAAAAGGGTTGTGAAATTGCCATTGTCAGTCATCCGGTCGATGTGGATATTTATCAGTTGGTGGTTGCAGATACACGTTTGGCGCTTGGACATTTGGGTGCATTTCGTCGTGCCCAAAACCCAGCTTTAAAAGTCATTGCCTTGACAGGAAGCAGTGGTAAAACCACAACCAAAGAGATGCTCGGGAGTATCCTTTCTCGTCTTGCACCAACATTAATTACGCGCGGTAATTTAAATAATGACCTTGGCGTACCGATGATGTTACTTGAGTTGCGTCTAGAACATCAGTATGCCGTGATGGAGCTTGGTGCCAGTCATAAGGGCGAAATTGATTACACCTCAAATTTGGTACAGCCTCAGGTTGCCGGTATTTTAAATATTGGCACTGCTCATATGGGTGAATTTGGTGGGCGTGATGGCATTTGTCGTGCCAAGTCTGAAATTTATGCACATATAGCGAAAACAGGAACTTCGATTGTTCCTGCGGCAGATGATTTTACAGATGCCATTCGTCAAGCGGTGCAAACTGAGCAAGTAATGAGTTTTGGTCAGGGCGGGGATGTCTTTGCGACTGAGACGGAGCTTCAGGCTCAATCTTCACGTTTTATCTTAAATACGCCACAAGGTGCACGTCCTGTTCAACTGCCATTTGCTGGTGAACATAATGTGCAAAATGCCACTGCAGCCGCAGCTTTCGCGTTGTCGATTGGCGTGAGTTTAGATGACATCGTTGTGGGTCTTGAACATGCAACTGGTGCCAAAGGTCGTCTAAACTTTATTCAACACAAAGATTACTTGTTTATTGACGATACTTACAATGCAAATCCAACCTCAATGCGTGCTGCTGCTGATGTACTTGCGCAGCAAGATGGCATCAAAGTCATGGTCATTGGGGATATTGGTGAGTTAGGTTCATCTGCTGCACAGCAGCACTACATGTTGGGACGTGATCTTGTCTCACACTCTGGTCTTCAATTTGTCGTTGCTGTCGGTGAGTTTTCACCTGCTGTGCAAGAAGGCGCGCGCAGTACCCAATATGGTAAAAAATTACAGGCCTTTCTTACTCAAGAACAGGCTTTACCGTTATTAATTAGTCTAGTCAAAACACATCAGCCTCAGTCCATGAGTTTCCTGTTTAAAGGTTCTCGTTATACCCACATGGAAACTTTGATGGCTGAATTGATGGAGAAACTTTAATGCTGTTATGGTTATTTGAGCAGCTTGCGGGTTATCACAGCTCGTTTCAGGTTGTTCGTTATTTAACGCTTCGTTCGCTACTCAGTGTCTTAACGGCATTGGCCATTGGTCTGTTGCTTGGACCTGTGATGATCCGCAAATTGCAAGCTCTCAAATATGGTCAGGCAGTCAGTTCATTTGCACCTGAAAATCATGCCAAAAAAATGGGCACACCGACTATGGGCGGTGTGTTGATTTTACTGTCTATTGGGATTTCAACCTTACTTTGGGCCGATCTTTCAAACCCTTATGTATGGATTGTACTTGGCGTGATGGTGATCTTTGGTGCTGTGGGTTGGGCAGATGACTGGATTAAAATCCGTTATAAAGACAATGCCGGTCTGCCTGCGAAGAAGAAATTCTTTTGGACTTCTGTGGCATCGTTAGGCGCCGGTATTGCGCTCTATGTGATTGCGACACAGCAAGCAAACCCAGTACATACCTCAAATATGTTGGATCTGCTGATTCCATTCTTTAAAGAAATTAGCATTCCGTTGTCTATTATTCCACTCGGTATTGGCTTTATTGTCTTTACTTATTTGGTGATTAACGGTGCATCTAATGCGGTGAACTTAACCGATGGTTTAGATGGTCTGGCGATTATGCCGATCGTTTTGGTTGCCGCAGGTTTAGGTGTATTTGCTTATCTGGCTGGTGATGTTCGTTTTGCCGATTATTTACATATTCCTTATGTGAAATATGCATCTGAACTGGTCGTGATCTGTGCGGCAATAATCGGTGCTGGTTTGGCATTCTTATGGTTTAATGCGCATCCTGCTCAAGTGTTTATGGGTGATGTCGGTGCCTTATCTCTAGGTGCGATGCTCGGTACGATCGCAGTCATGGTTCGTCAAGAAATCGTTTTTGCCATTATGGGCGGTGTCTTTGTGGTTGAAGCTATTTCTGTTTTCTTGCAAATTGGCTCACTGCGTATGCGGAACAAGCGTGTATTCTTAATGGCACCGCTGCACCATCACTATGAGAAAAAGGGATGGCGTGAAACTCAGGTGGTGATTCGTTTTTGGATTATCACAATTATGCTGGTAGTTTTGGGTCTAATGACTTTAAAATTACGTTAAGCAAATAAATAAACGAAACCGGCATTTGCTCCCACAGATGCCGGTTTTTTTATTTCAAAAATATAGTGGAGTAAATGATGAACCTGTTGATGTGTCCTGTATGCCGTGAAGCATTGAAACTCACAGAGCGGACATGGCGCTGTGAAAATAATCATAGCTATGATGTTGCAAAACAAGGCTATGTCAATTTACATGTGGTTCAACATAAACACAGTAAAAACCCGGGTGATACGCCTGAATCTGTACAGGCGCGTCGAGCATTTTTAAGTGCAGGTCACTATGCACCTTTGCAACAGGAAGTGGTGGCTTTGATTCAAAAGTTACGTGTTGAAAACTTGTTGGATATTGGCTGTGGTGAAGGCTATTACACCAATGCGATGCAAGCTGAAGTATTACAGTGTGTGGGTGTCGATATCGCTAAAAATGCTGTGCAAGTCGCCGCTAAACTGAATAAAGAGGTGACTTGGGTGGTAGGGACAGGGGCGACCTTGCCTGTGTTAGATCACTCAATTGACTTGTGTACGAGTTTATTTAGTCCTATTCCTAAAGAAGAAATCCTTCGTGTGTTAAAGCCTGAGGGGCACTTGATGGTGGTCACACCTGCGCCAGAGCATCTTTATGCAATGCGTGAAGCCTTATTTGAAGAAGTAAAACCCCATGAACCGCATAAATTTGTGGAACAACTAGCTGCTGACTTTGAATTGGAAAGTGAGCAAGTAGTACAGGCGAAAATGTCACTTTCTCAGCAGGATCTCAAAAACTTAATTGCAATGACACCTTATGCCTATAAAGTCAAAGCTGAGCGTCGAGAAGCTTTAGAAAAAAATGAACAATTTGAGTTGCAAGCGCAGTATCAAATTTATCTCTTTAAAAAGAAATAATGCATTGGAAGTGATAAAAAAAGCCCTCGTTTGAGGGCTTTTTTATGCAGCTTATTTACTGAACTTGATCGATGAGATGATCAAGTGCGTCAGTTTTATGCTCTGTACCTTGTGGTTTAGGCTGCATTGGTGGTGGCGCAGTTCGAGTAGGTGCAAGATTGGTTTCAGCAGACCGTGGAAGATCTTCAAAATCATTTTGCGTGGCCTGTGGTTTTGGTACAACAGGAGCAGGACGATACAGCGGTTGAGCCATTGGCGGCGTTGCTGCACGATCTTGTTCAGGTTGACCTTGAGTCGCTTTAGCTGAATTGCGATTGATTGGATTCTTGGCATGAGTGTCTAAACGCACCCAAGCTTCAGGTGTGCCTTTGAGTGATTTCGCCATAAAATCTGACCAAATTGGCAGAGCTGCAACACCACCATATTCACGACGACCTAAGGTAGAGGGTTGGTCAAAACCGACCCAAGCCACAGTGACTAATTTTCCATTAAATCCAGCAAACCACGCGTCTTTTGCGTCATTGGTTGTACCGGTTTTACCGCCTAAATCTCCGCGACCAATTTTTAAAGCCGCTCGACCTGTACCATGTTGGATCACGTCACGCAAGATGTTCGCCATATCAAAGGCCGAACTTGACTTCAAAATTCGCTGAGCTTGTTTATAGTTTGCTGCTTCAGTATCGGAAATTTTTGATTCAGCGGGCTTGTTATTCTGATTAGTGACTTCAATCACTTCATCATCCGGCGTGGTTGGATCTGCAGATTCAACTTCGTCTTTTTGATTAATACATTGAATACATGCATATTCAGGATTGGCTTGATAAATCACTTTGCCATAAGCATCTTCAATACGGCTAATAAAGTGCGGTTGAATACGATATCCACCGTTGGCAAATGTCGCATAACCTGTCGCCATTTGAATCGGCAACACCTGTGGGGTACCTAAAGCAATGGTGTAGTTACGTGGAATTTGGTTTTCTTGTAAGCCAAAATCCATAAATAATTGGCGAGTACGTTCAATTCCGACGACTTGTAATAAGCGAACTGAAACTGTGTTACGTGATAAATAGAGGGCACGGCGTAGAGGTATCATCCCTAAATACCGACCGTCAGAGTTTTTAGGCGTCCATTTGCCAATCGTAATTGGATTGTCATTGACCATGGAGTATGGAGTCATACCGCGTTCAAGTGCTAAAGCATAAACAAAGGGTTTAATGGTTGAACCCGGCTGACGCCAGCCTTGTAGAGCACGGTTAAATTTAGATTGATAAAAATTATAACCACCGACAATGGCTTCAATGCCACCATTATTGGGGTTGAGTGCGATTAATTGACCTTGCGCTTTTGGAATTTGCACCAAAGCCCATGAGCTTTTATCAGCATTCGGACGTAGGCGAATAATATCTTTTACTTTAACAATTTGTGAGGCTTTGCTTGGCGCATTGCCTACACTATTGGCATTGCGATAGGGACGTGCCCAAGACAGACCTGACCATGGAACAGTCACACTACTGCCGTCTTGCATCAACACTTCGATACTGGTGTTATTGACTTTAGTGACTTCGGCAGGATAAGTGTTAGCATATGGAATAAAGTTTTTTAATGGCTCATCATGTGCTTCTGCACCACGCCAACCATGTCGTCTATCGTAAGCTTCAAGACCATCTTGCACAGCTTGCTCAGCATAGGCTTGGCGTTGGCTGTTGATGGTGGTATAGACTTTATAGCCAGAATCTATCGCTTGTTCGCCAAACTTTTCTACGAGCTCAGAGCGAACCATTTCCCCGACATAGGGGAATTTGTTGCTAACTCCGCGGTCAGGCATATCGAGATTAATTGGTTCAGCAATTGCTTCTTGATATTCCGATTGATTGATATAACCCAATTGCAACATACGTCCTAAAATCCAATTACGACGCTCTAAAGCACGTTTTGGATTGGCTACAGGATTATATTTTGATGGTGCTTTGGGTAGGCCTGAAATCATTGCCATTTGAGCCAAGCTCAAATCTTGCAAGCTCTTGTTATAATAAATTTTTGCAGCTGCTGCGATCCCGTATGCATTTTTGCCCAAAAAGATTTTGTTAACATACAGCGTTAAAATTTCTTCCTTACTTAGATTTTGTTCAATTTTTCGAGCAAGGAAAACTTCGGTTAGTTTACGTTTTAAAGTACGCTCTGGAGTCAGATAATAGTTTTTTGCAACCTGCATGGTAATGGTTGAACCACCCGTTTGCACATCTGAGCCTGTAATACTTTCACTGACGGCACGCCCCAATCCTTTGAAACTAATTCCGCTGTGTTCAAAGAACGAAGAATCTTCCGCAGCTAAAAAGCCATGAATGAAATGAGACGGGATTTGGTCGTACTCTACAGGAACCGAAAGTTTGCCACCATATTCTGCAATCAGCTCATTATCAGCACTATAAACTTGCAATGGTTTTAATAATGGAGCCTTTTTTAAGATGGACATTTCAGGCAAAGACGGGGCAATATAGAGATACATGCCATAGAAACCCATTGGAATTGCGACCAAAATAATAATAATGGCCAAAAAAAATGGATGAACAAGGCCTGAACAAGATAGCTTTTTCATAACAAGTAAGTTTTAATAAGAGCTAATGGCAAACTAATTGGTGGTCAGTATATCCTTTCGATATACGGATTGTTAGATGAGTTATTGTATCTGTATAAAATTATAGACCAATGCTAATTAGTGGGTTAATTTTTTTGGGGATAAAAAAATAATAGGAATTATATTGTGCTCAGGTTATATCGTAAGCCAAATAAGGGGTTAATAGGAGTAGATATTAGTTCGACTTCTGTTAAGGTTTTGGAACTTTCTGTAAAGAGTGGGCGGTATTGGGTAGAAAGCTATGCTTTGGTGCCATTACCAGAAGGAAGTGTTGTTGAAAAGAACATATTGAATCCGGAAGCTGTCGGTGACTGTTTAGAGCGCGCAATTAATTTGGCCAATACGCAGACCACTAATGCAGCTTTGGCGGTTCCAACGTCGATGGTGATTACAAAAATCATCGAAATGGACGCAGATATGAACGATGATGAACGTGAAATTCAGATTCGTGATGATGCTGAGCAATATATTCCGTTCCCACTTGATGAAGCGAGCCTTGATTTTGAGGTCTTGCCAGATCGTCTGTCCAACCCAAATCGTGTCAATGTTTTGCTTGTCGCTACGCGTATTGAAAATGTTGAAGCGCGTGCGGAAGTCATTCAGCTTGCTGGTCTTACACCAAAAATTGGTGATGTAGAAAGCTTTGCAATTGAAAATGCATTTAAAGTTTTCTCAGATACTTTGCCAATGGGTGTGAATACCGTGGGTATTTTAGATATTGGTCATAGTATGACGACCTTATCTGTCATGCAGAATAACAAAGTGATTTATACCCGTGAGCAAGTGTTTGGTGGCAAACAATTGACACAGGAAATTCAAAATCGCTATGCATTGTCTTTCGAAGAAGCAGGTCGAGCGAAAAAAACACGTGCCTTGCCAGATGATTATGATATCGAAGTCTTAGAACCCTTCTTAGAAGCTGTCGTTCAACAAGCAGCACGTTCTTTACAGTTCTTTTTCTCATCTTCACAGTTCAACGAAATTGACCATATTTTATTGGCAGGGGGGAATGCCAATATTCCGGGGCTTGCAAAATTACTTCAACAAAAATTGGGTTACCGCGTCACGATTGCCAATCCATTCTTACAAATGGGTTTTTCACCTCAAATTGATATTAAAAAAATTGAAAATGATGCCTCATCACTCATGGTGGCATGCGGTCTAGCATTGAGGAGTTTTGATTAATGGCAAAAATTAACTTGCTCCCTTGGCGTGATGAGCTAAGAGAGAAACGAAAAAAAGAATTTATTGCACTTTGTATTGGGGCTTTCTTAATTGGGGTAATTGGGGTTGGTTTAACATGGTTGTACTTTGATCACAAATTAAAAGATCAAGAACAAGCGAACCAATTGATTATCAGTCATAACCAAAACTTAGATGTTCAATTAAAGTCTTTGGATGGTTTACAAGAACAGCGTAATGCCATTATTGAACGAATGAAGTTGATTCAAGGCTTACAAGGTCAACGTCCAATTGCTGTACATCTTGTAGATGAATTGGTTCGTGTGACACCTGCCAATATGTACATCACAAAATTTGAACGTAATGGCGACAAATTTATGATCGAAGGGCGTGCGGAAAGTCCAAACACTGTTGCAGATCTACTGCGTAATTTGGAAGCATCACCTTGGTATCGTAATGCCTTCATGAGCTCATTCCTTGTGGCGGAAGAGAAAAAAGACAAAGCGCCGACGTCAGTGGTTCCTCGCGTAGAAGAATCTTATGGTGCATTTACTGTGACTGCTGATTTGGAGCAAATTGCGCAGCCGACCATTAATGATCCAGCAGTAAATGCAGGACAGTCAGCTTCATCGGCGCAAACATCTGACGCACAAACTGCAGCAAAACCAACTCCGGAGGCTGCAAAATGAGTCGTGATGAATTTGAACAATTGAATCAAGATGCTGTGGTCATTCCGAAAAAGAAAATGACTTTTGATAAGTTTGTACAGCAGTTCAATACGCTAGATCCGAATAACTATGGTAGTTGGCCAATTTCAGTCAAAATTACATGTTGGATTTTTATCATTATCCTTGTGGCAATTTTGGGCTATTTCTTGGCGATTAAAGGCAAGATTGAAGCTATTTCAAGTGCCAATGCACAAGAACAAAATTTGTTAAATGAGTTTCGTGAAAAAGATTCAAAACTACGTAATTTGCAACAATATCAGCTGCAGTTGCAGGATATGGAAGCACGTTTTAATCAACAATTAGAACAATTGCCGAAAGAAACTGAAATTCCAGGTTTGGTTGAAGATATCAACTTAACAGGCGTGAATTCTGGATTGAAATTTAAAATTATTCGTCTTGAGCCTGAAGTGAAGCAAGAGTTCTTTACGGAACAGCCAATTCATATTGAGGCAACAGGTGATTACCACGCCTTTGGTTCATTTGTAAGTAGCATTGCGGGGCTTTCACGGATTGTGACTTTGCATAATTTAACGATTACAGCAACTGAAAATAAAGAAAAGAACTCAGATATTCCAAAAATTGACTATGTGATTTCTGCAAAAACATATCGTTATGAAGGGAATACTGAAAGTGCTGCGAAAGCTGCAGATTCAGCAAGCACACAGGAGGCTCCAAAATGAAAATGAATAAATTGGCACTTTCTGTGATGGTTGGATTTGTATTGGCTGGTTGTGAATCACGTATTGATGTGGTCAATCAAGAGATGGCAAATATACGCAATCAAGCTCCACTAGCGATTGAACCTGCGCCAGATTTTGTACCTGTCGAAACTTTTAATTATGCGGCGCATTCTTTAAAAAGTCCGTTCTTGCCAAGTTCCTTGGCAGCAGAACTTAAAATCATGGCAGGTAAGCGTGTTTATCCAAACTTGAGCCGTCAGCCTCAACCTTTGGAGAGTTATGCACTCGAAACCCTGAATATGAAGGGTAGTATGCGTAACCAATCTGGGCAAATACTAGCCTTGATTCAGACACCTGATGGTGAAGTTGAGCGTATTCAACGTGGAAGTTATATGGGGCTCAATCATGGTCGAGTGGTAAATATTACCCCGACGCAAATTGATTTGATTGAGATTATTCCGGATGGGCGAGAAGGATATGTAGAGCGTCCTAGAAGTCTCATATTAATTGGACCAGCACCTTAAGCTTAAAGGAATAAAAATGAAGAATAGTGTACAAGATTTTATTTTTGGGGATGGCAATACAATGAATCATGTGTTTCGTCAGTTTTCGATGGGGGCTGTTGCAATGGCGATGATGCAAGTTGCCAATGCTCAGGTGAGTGTAACCAATGTGGTACCAATGCAAATTCCAGGTCAAGGGACTGAAATTCGCGTGATGTTTAATGGCTTGCCGCCGCAACCACAAGCTTATCAACTCGATCAACCATCACGACTAGTTTTAGACTTTGATAAAGCACAGCAAAATTTAAAACAAAGTTCAATTCCTGTTGCAACGGCTGAAGCGAGCACTGTGGATGTGAGTTCGGATGCACAACGTGCGCGCTTAACTGTGAATTTAGCCAATGCTGGCGCTTTTACCACGCGTGTTGAAGGTAATACCTTTATTTTAAAAATCAACTCTGCACAAGCTGCAAATTATGTACAGCCTGTAGCACAACGTCAGCAACAGGGCATCTCAAATATTGGTTTCCACCGTGGTTCTAATGGTGAAGGTCAAGTTGTTGTTGATTTACTGGGTGGAAATACTCCCGTTGATGTTCAACAGCAAGGCAGTAAAGTGGTGATCCGTACTTTAGGCAATAAAGTACCTGCACATTTGACTCGCCGTTTAAATGTCAATGATTTTGCAACACCTGTTGCAACGGTGGATGCACATAATGATGGCGGTAATGGTGTGATTACCATTCAGTCGACGGGCAGCTATGAATATATGGCGTACCAAACTGATAATAAATTAACGGTAAGTTTGAAACGTCCGGAAGATAAGAATCCATTACGTCCTAAAGCTGCCAATCATTATACCGGTAAGAAGATTTCATTAGACTTCCAAGATATTGAAGTACGTCGTGTGCTGCAACTTTTGGCTGATTTTACCGAAATCAATATGGTTGCTGCTGATACGGTTCAAGGAAATATTACACTTCGCTTAAAAGATGTGCCTTGGGATCAAGCACTAGATATCGTATTGAAAACCAAGAATTTGGACAAACGTCGTAATGGTAATGTGATTTGGATTGCGCCTGTATCTGAGTTGATTAAAGCGGAAGAAGAAGAAGCAAAAGCCTTACGTCAAAGTATGAAGTTGGCACCATTACAGACTGAATATTTAACGTTAAGCTATGCAAAAGCTGCTGAGATAGAGAAGCTGATTACGCAGTCTAAAACTGCGGGTAATAGCGGTTCGTCAAATAATAGTAATAATGCTGATGATGATCGGGGTAATTTGTTAAGTCCACGCGGAACGATTTCTGCAGATACGCGTACAAATACACTGATTATTAATGATACCGCGCAAAACATTGATCAGATTCGTAAGATGGTGGATTTGCTTGATGTATCAGTCAAGCAGGTCATGGTTGAAGCACGTATTGTAAAAGCATCTACTGACTTTACCAAAGAAATGGGTGTGAAATGGGGTCTCTTGTCTCAAGGGATTAACCAAAATGACCATTTATTGGTGGGTGGTAGTGATACTACGCTTTGGGACTTAAAAACACCGGATGATGATGGTAAATATACGATTCAGCGTCCAAGTAACTTAAACGTGGACTTAGGGGTGACTACTGCAGGTGCCAGTCGAATTGCGTTCGGCTTAATTAGTCTTTCTGATTTTATGTTGGATTTAGAGCTTTCTGCTTTACAAGCAGATGGTTATGGTGAAGTCATTTCTACACCAAAAGTACTGACAGCGGATAAACAACCCGCCAAAGTTGCATCAGGTCAAGAAATTCCATATCAAACCACAACGGGTACAGGTTCAAATGCGACTTCTTCTACCGAGTTTAAAGAAGCTTTATTAAGTCTGGATGTCACGCCTAGCATTACTCCAGATGGTAAAGTGCAAATGAAGCTGAATATCAAGAGCGACTCACCAGCAGGATATGCACAAAATGGTGAAATCATCCTGAATAAAAATGAAATTAATACCGATGTCTTAGTCAACAATGGTGAAACTGTTGTGCTCGGCGGTATTTTTAATCAGGAAACACAAAGTAAGCAAACTAAAGTACCGTTCTTAGGTGATATTCCTTATGTGGGTCGCTTATTCCGTAAAGATATGAAAAGCGATGCAAAAAATGAGTTACTGATTTTTGTTACTCCGCGAATTGTTAATGACAGTGTTACCAGAAATCATTAATATATTTTCAATTTAACAAAAGAAATAGGTGACTCCTTGCCAAGCAAAGAGTTTGAAACCCTACCAAATATCTATTTGGTAGGGCCAATGGGGGCAGGAAAAACAACCGTAGGGCGACATTTAGCAGAATTGTTAGGACGTGAATTTCTAGACAGTGATCATGAAATTGAACGTAAAACAGGTGCGACCATTCCTTGGATTTTTGAAAAGGAAGGGGAAAAAGGCTTTAGAAGTCGTGAAACGAATGTCATTGATGAGTTAACTGCAAAGAAACAACTGGTCTTGGCGACTGGCGGTGGTGCTGTGACTCAGCCCCCAAATCGTGAATTTTTAAAACAACGAGGTATTGTTGTTTATCTATATACTCCGGTGGAAATTCAGTTACAACGAACCTACCGCGACAAAAATCGCCCACTTCTTCAAGTGGAAAATCCAGAGCAAAAGCTACGAGATTTATTGGCTGCCCGTGATCCTCTTTATCGTGAAGTCGCCCACTATATTATTGAAACCAATCAAGGTGCGGCGAGAGATCTTGCGCAAAAAATTTTTAATTTAATTGTTTCACAAAATATATCTCGTTAGAAAAGGTTAAATTCATGCAAACCTTACATGTTGAACTCGGTGATCGTCGCTACCCTATTTTTATTGGGAGTGACCTTAATCCACAAACTTTACTTGAGCCTTATATTCAGGGTAAACAAGTGATGATTGTCTCTAATACCACAGTTGCCCCGCTCTATTTAAAACATTATGTAGAAGCAATTGAGGCAGTAGGGAAAACTGTTGCGACATGTATTTTGCCTGATGGTGAAAAGTATAAAAATTTAGACCATTTGAATTTAATTTTTGATGCCTTGCTCGAAGCAGGCTTTAACCGCGATTGTACGGTTTTGGCATTAGGTGGTGGTGTTATTGGAGATATGACCGGTTTTGCCTCTGCATGCTATCAACGCGGTGTGTATTTTATTCAAGTACCGACGACTTTACTTTCTCAAGTGGATTCAAGTGTTGGTGGCAAAACAGGGATTAACCATCCACTAGGTAAAAACATGATTGGTGCCTTTCAGCAACCCCAAGTGGTTCTTGCGGATATGGCGCAATTAAAAACTTTGCCAGCGCGTGAACTTTCTGCAGGTTTGGCTGAAGTGATCAAATATGCGTTGTTGGGTGATGTTGAATTCTTAACTTGGCTTGAACAGCATATGGATGCTTTAGTTGCAGGTGATGCAACTTTGTTGGCTGAAGCGGTTTATCGTTCATGTGCCCATAAAGCGCGTATTGTGGCCAATGATGAAAAAGAACAAGGTGAGCGTGCGTTATTAAACTTGGGTCATACCTTTGGCCATGCGATTGAATCGTACTTGGGGTATGGTGAATGGTTACATGGCGAAGCCGTTGCAACAGGGATGGTGATGGCTGCAGATTTGTCCCATCGTATGGGCTGGATCACAGTTGAAGATTTAGAGCGTACAAAAAAAATCATTTTACGTGCACAATTACCGATAGTTTGTCCTAAAATTCCGCTAGAGGAATTTTTGGCGTATATGTCCCATGATAAAAAAGTATTGAATGGGCAATTACGACTTATTTTACTGAAATCATTAGGTCAGGCCATCATCACCAAAGAGTTTGATGTCGAATTAATGAAACAGGCAATTTTGGCAAATCAGGCAGAGTAGGTACATCATGGCAGCGCGGCAGTCTCAATGGCAAAAAGTTCATCACTACACATGGTTGGTGGGTGGAGCTGTGTGTCTGTTCGCTGCATTGGTTTTTTGGGCGATTACAGATACCAAAGAATTGGTTGAAGTTGAAAAACAAGCGGAAACCGAAGTCGATTTACAAATTCAGCCAGAGAAAGTGGCAGCAATGTCCCATCTTGGTGCATTAAATGACGAAGTGCGTCCGCTTGATATGACGACCCGTGTGGTTGCTACGGCTCAACATGAACCAGAATTTCGCGGCACTAAATTTATCAATGATTCTGTCAAGCTTTATGGTATTGAATTATTTAGGGTTTCTGAAGAAGATATTTTAAAAAGCTTCTTACGCAAGCAGCCTGAGCGTCACAAATTTATTTATCTACGTCTTTCTGGTGAAGACCATCCTGAGCAATACGTCATTTTAACAGGACCATATTCGTCTCAAAATGATGCGAAAACTGCAATGTCGAGCCTCAATATTGCTTTGCCTGCATCAATTAAACCTAAGGTTGTGGAATTTAAACAATATCAAGCATATGTGAATGACTTAGGCGCGGAAGAAATGTCGTCGAGTCAAAAGTTATATGCTGTTAAATTAAAGTCTGTGCCTTTACCGAAAATTGATGAAGCTCAAATCGCAGCACGAAAAGCAGCGGCTGCAGCGTCGGTAACAACTCCAGCTAATGCAACAACAAGTACTACGGTGACTCGCCGTGATGCTGAAGGGAATGTGATTGATGTGCAAAAATCACAAAGTAGTGTAGATGCACCACGTCCAAAACCTGCACCGGTAGAGCAAGAAGTAACCGATCCATTCAATTAGTTCTAAAATAGCGCAAGATGTCTTAGGAAAAGTCTAAACTGCACAGAAAAAGTGCATAAAATTATAAAAGAACAATTTAAATTATTTGTTATAACTAAAAAATGTTTGTAATCAGCCATCTTAGGAGAAAATGCATCAAGTTGGCATGTAAATTGCTTGATTGGTGCGTAAATTGAACTTTTCTCCCTGTTTTGGCGCGAAAATGATTCGATAAAAGTGCGAAGTCATTAATCCAGTCGTTATCCCTGATCTGAACTGCAAAAGCAGAAAATTTGACTTTTATTCATGCATCTAAGATGAATTCGGTTTATCTTAAGGGTGTGAATAAGAAATAATTTTGCTCGACAGAACAATTCATGTGAGTAAGTTAAGACGAATCGCAACAAGAAATTAGTTTGTTAAGTGCTCGAAAGAGCTGTAAAGAAAAGAAGGGTACGCTATGCACATGCCATCGCCTAATACTGTAGCTCCCGCTCAAGGTTTATACCAACCGGATGAGTTTAAAGATAACTGTGGTTTCGGTTTAATCGCCCATATGCAGGGTGATGCAAGCCATGATCTCGTCAAAACCGCAATGCATAGTTTAAGTTGTATGACCCACCGTGGTGGTATTGCCGCAGATGGCAAAACCGGTGACGGCTGTGGTCTACTCCTTGCTATGCCAAAAGAATTTTTCCGTGAAGAAGCGAAAAAACTCAGTGACATTACATTGAGTGAAATCTTTGCTGTAGGTACGGTATTTCTAAACCTAGACCCTGCATTAGCCGCACATGCAAAACAAATTTTAACCAAAGAAATCGAAGACGAAGGTTGTAAAGTCATCGCTTGGCGTGTTGTGCCAACCAATAACGATGCGTTGGGTTCAATCGCGATGCAGTCATTGCCTGCATTTGAACAAATTATCGTGAATTGCCCAATGGGTGTTTCAGAGGTTGAATTCAACCGTAAGTTGGTGATGGCACGTCGTCGTGCAGAACAACAGCTGACTGCTGACCCAT
This sequence comes from Acinetobacter sp. YH1901134, assembly GCF_013416965.1. Classification (NCBI taxonomy): domain Bacteria; kingdom Pseudomonadati; phylum Pseudomonadota; class Gammaproteobacteria; order Moraxellales; family Moraxellaceae; genus Acinetobacter; species Acinetobacter sp. YH1901134. The sequence continues at coordinate 50,121 of NZ_VPEW01000008.1, forward strand.
ACTTCTATGTAACCACTTTATGCTCAACTGTGATCAGCTATAAAGGTTTGATGATGCCAGCAGCCATTGCTGACTTCTATACCGATCTTGCTGATGAGCGTTTAAAGTCACACATTGTTGTATTTCATCAGCGTTTCTCAACTAATACTTTGCCTCGTTGGCCATTGGCTCAGCCGTTCCGTTACTTAGCACACAATGGTGAGATCAATACCATTACCGCAAACCGTAACTGGGCGATGGCACGTACACCAAAATTTGAAAACCCATTATTGCCGGGTTTAACTGAGCTGAATCCAATTGTAAACCGTACAGGTTCGGATTCTTCAAGCTTAGATAATATGCTGGAAATCCTTGTCGGTGGCGGTATGGACTTGTTCCGTGCGCTACGCATGTTGGTTCCACCTGCTTGGCAAAACGTTGAAACTTTAGATGCGGACTTACGTGCATTCTACGAATTCAACTCGAAGCATATGGAAGCATGGGATGGTCCAGCAGGTCTGGTAATTCAAGATGGTCGTCATGCGATTTGTATGCTTGACCGTAATGGTTTACGTCCAGCACGTTGGGTAATTACCAAAAATGGTTACATCACCTTGGCGTCAGAAATTGGTGTTTGGGGTTATGAACCAGAAGACGTTGTGTCTAAAGGCCGTGTCGGTCCGGGTCAAATCTTGGTGATTGATACCTTTACCGGCAAAATGCTCGATACTCAAGATGTGAGTAATCACCTCAAACGTATGCGTCCGTACCGTCAGTGGTTACGTGAAAACTCAGTACGTGTGCAAGGCAGTCCAGAGCTCGAAGAATATTTATGTGACCAAGGCTTAAAAGGCGATGACCTGAAAGCTTCACAAAAAATGTTCATGGTTACCTTTGAAGAGCGTGACCAATTGCTTCGTCCAATTGCTGAAAGCGGTCAGGAAGCCGTGGGCTCAATGGGTGACGATACGCCAATGGCAGTATTGTCTCGTCAAGTGCGCCATGTGTCTGACTACTTCCGTCAGCAGTTCGCGCAGGTTACGAATCCGCCAATCGATCCATTACGTGAATCGATCGTAATGTCCTTAGAGACATGTCTCGGCCGTGAACAAAATGTATTTGAACAAGGTCCAGAGCATGCAGATCGTCTGATCATTTCAAGCCCTGTACTGTCAAATTCGAAAATGCATCAAATCCGTACCCTTGGCCGTAAAGGGTACGAGATTGCAGACATCGACCTGAACTATGCAGAAGATGAAGGCTTAGAAGCTGCCATCGCGCGTATTTGTGAAGAATCAGCACAAGCGATTCGCGATGGAAAGACTTTACTTGTATTGTCTGATAAGAAAATCCGTCAAGGTTTCTTACCTGCAAATGCATTGATGGCAACTGGCGCGGTTCACCATTATTTAATCAATGTGGGTCTTCGTACCGATGCCAACATTATTGTCGAAACTGGTTTAGCACGTGATGCACACCAGTTTGCGGTGATTCTTGGTTTCGGTGCGACAGCGATCTATCCTTACCTTGCATATGACGTGATCAATGACTTGATCGCGAAAGGTGAGTTGTTGGGTGATCCAATTCATGCGCAAGCTAACTTCCGTAAAGGTATTGAGAAAGGCTTATTGAAAGTCCTTTCTAAGATGGGTATTTCTACTGTTGCCTCTTACCGTGGCGGTCAGTTGTTTGAAGCGGTCGGCCTCTCTGATGAAGTGGTTGCAAAATGCTTTACTGGCGTGCCGAGCCGTATTAAAGGCGCAACATTCTCTGATCTAGAAAATGACTTGAAAAAATTGGCCGATTTGGCGTGGAAATCACGTAAACCAATTGATCAAGGCGGTATGCTGAAATTTGTATTCGGTAAGGAATATCACGCATTTAACCCAGATGTGATCAATGCACTGCATAAATCTGTGCGTTCTGGTAATTATGCGGACTTTAAAGAATACGCAGAGCTAGTGAATAACCGTCCAATCGCAACGATTCGTGACTTATTCAAACTGAAAACAGATCAATCGATTGCACTCGATCAAGTTGAATCCGTAGAAGAGATTCTGCCACGTTTTGACTCGGCTGGGATGTCTTTAGGCGCATTATCGCCTGAAGCGCACGAAGCTATTGCAATCGCTATGAATACCATTGGTGGTCGCTCGAACTCAGGTGAGGGCGGTGAAGACCCAGCGCGTTACGGCACTATTCGTAACTCGAAAATCAAACAAATTGCATCTGGCCGTTTTGGTGTGACCCCTGCATATCTAACTTCTGCAGAAGTCCTTCAAATTAAAGTGGCACAAGGTGCAAAACCAGGTGAAGGTGGTCAGTTGCCGGGCGGTAAAGTGAATGGCTTAATTGCACGTTTACGTTACTCAGTACCGGGTGTGACATTAATTTCTCCGCCGCCGCATCACGACATCTACTCAATCGAAGATTTATCACAGTTAATTTTCGATTTAAAACAGGTTAACCCACAGGCGATGGTGTCCGTTAAGTTGGTTTCTGAGCCGGGTGTTGGTACGATTGCGGCTGGTGTAGCAAAAGCATACGCAGATTTCATTACCATTTCTGGTTATGACGGCGGTACAGCGGCTTCTCCACTTTCTTCAATTCACCATGCAGGTTCTCCATGGGAGCTTGGTCTATCTGAGGCGCATCAGGCGCTTCGTGTGAATGACCTGCGTGGCAAAGTCCGTGTACAAACCGATGGTGGCTTGAAAACAGGTCTAGACGTTGTGAAAGCAGCGATTCTTGGGGCTGAAAGTTTCGGTTTCGGTTCTACACCGATGATCGCATTGGGTTGTAAATACCTACGTATTTGTCACTTAAACAACTGTGCGACCGGTGTAGCAACACAACAAGATCATTTACGTCAGGAACACTATATTGGTGAGCCTGAAATGTTGATCAATTTCTTCCACTTTATTGCGGAAGAAACACGTGAATGGTTAGCAGCGCTAGGCGTTTCAAGTCTGAAAGATTTGATTGGCCGTACAGATTTACTGGAAATGCTTCCGGGTGAAACTGAAAAACATGCACACCTTGATTTGAGCGCATTGCTCCAATCGCATCCTGCGGCTGAAGGCAAAGCACAGTACTGTGAAGTACAAGGTAATGCACCATTTGATAAAGGCCTCTTGGCTGAGAAAATGGTAGCTGAAATGCTGCCAGCGATTGAAGCAGGCACAGGCGGTGAATATAGCTTCACTATCGGTAACTGTGACCGTTCAATTGGCGCGCGTATTTCGGGTGAGATTGCAAAACGTTATGGCAACCTCAGCATGGAAGCACATCCTGTTAAAGTTAAATTAACAGGGACTGCAGGTCAGTCATTGGGTGTTTGGAACGCAGGTGGTTTACACATCAGCCTAGAAGGCGATGCGAATGACTACGTGGGTAAAGGTATGGCTGGTGGTCGTATCTCGATCTTCCCACCGAAAGGTTCACCGTTCCAAACGCAAAATACTGCAATCATTGGTAACACCTGTTTATATGGTGCAACAGGCGGTAAATTGTTTGCTGCAGGTACAGCAGGCGAGCGTTTTGCTGTACGTAACTCAGGTGCGTTTGCCGTGATTGAAGGTGCAGGCGACCACTGCTGTGAATACATGACGGGTGGTATCGTGACTGTATTGGGTAAAGTGGGTCATAACTTTGGTGCGGGTATGACAGGCGGTTTCGCTTATGTGCTCGACCTCGACAATGACTTTGTTGACCACTACAACCACGAACTGATTGAATTGAACCGTATCTCTACAGAATCGATGGAAGAACACAAAGAGTTCTTGTGCCGTATCTTAGATGAACATATTAAAGAAACAGGTAGTGCTTGGGCGTATAAGATCCGCAACGAGTTTGACTTCTATAGCCGCAAATTCTGGCTTGTGAAACCAAAAGCTGCTAATTTGCAGACTTTGTTGAAAACAACTCAAGCTGATCCACAATAATTCCACTACTGCAGATTTGATAGGCAGGTGTAAGTCCAAACATGCTTACACCTACCCACGGAGAGAGACATGGCAGAGCGCCTAAATAATGACTTTCAGTTCCTGGATGTAGCACGCCAAGATCCAGAGAAAAAAGATCTAGTTGTCCGCAAAGCAGAATTTGTGGAAATCTATAAACCGTTTACAGCTGAAGTTGCAAAAAATCAAACGCACCGCTGCTTAGGTTGCGGTAACCCGTATTGTGAATGGAAATGTCCAGTACATAACTACATTCCAAACTGGTTAAAACTGATTGCAGAAGGTCGCATTTTCCAAGCGGCAGAATTGTGTCATCAAACCAACACCTTGCCTGAAGTTTGTGGTCGTGTGTGCCCGCAAGACCGTTTATGTGAAGGCGCGTGTACGCTAAATGACGGCTTTGGTGCAGTCACCATTGGTAATGCTGAAAAATATATTAACGATACGGCTTTTGCATTGGGCTGGCGTCCAGATATGTCACACGTTAAGTGGACAGACAAGAAAGTTGCGATTATTGGTGCAGGTCCTGCTGGCCTTGGCTGTGCCGATATTCTTGTACGTAATGGTGTGAAGCCAGTTGTATTCGACAAACGCCCTGAAATTGGTGGTTTGCTGACATTTGGTATTCCAGAATTTAAAATGGAAAAAGACGTAATGAAACGTCGCCGTGAGATTTTCTCTGGCATGGGCGTTGAATTCCGTCTAAATACTGAAATTGGTAAAGATGTGACCATTGATCAGCTTTTGGCTGATTACGACGCTGTATTCATGGGTATGGGAACCTATACTTACATGAAGGGTGGTTTTGCGGGTGAAGATCTTGTTGGTGTTCATGATGCACTGGATTTCTTGATTGCCAATGTCAACCGTACGCAAGGTTGGGAAAAAGATCCATCTGAATACATCAGCATGGAAGGCAAAAAAGTGATTGTTCTCGGTGGTGGTGATACCGCGATGGACTGTAACCGTACCTCGATCCGTCAAGGTGCCGAATCCGTTGTCTGTGCCTACCGTCGTGATGAAGAAAACATGCCGGGTTCACGTCGTGAAGTGAAAAATGCACGTGAAGAAGGTGTGGATTTCCAATTTAATCGCCAGCCAATTGAAATTGTGGGTGAAAATGGCAAAGTGACAGGTGTTAAAGTTGTGACTACACAGCTTGGCGCACCTGATAGTCGCGGTCGTCGTAGCCCTGAACCAGTTCCGGGTTCAGAAGAAATTTTACCAGCAGATGCAGTATTGCTAGCCTTTGGTTTCCGTACCAGCCCCGCAGATTGGTTTACTACATCAAACATCAGTATGGATGGTTCAGGCCGCGTCATTGCTGCTGAACAGCAAGAATTTAAGTTCCAAACATCGAATCCGAAAATTTTTGCCGGTGGTGATATGGTCCGTGGATCTGACCTTGTGGTAACCGCAATCTGGGAAGGTCGCCAAGCTGCAGAAGGTATTCTTGACTACTTAGATGTTTAAGTCATGACATGCCAGTGATTGCATTGGATTTATTCAAAAAACTCGCTTCGGCGGGTTTTTATTTTTTGGAATTTACCTCAAATGACAAGTAAATGGATTTTGCAGATAAATACGCTGAAAAGTTGTCAGACAGCGCTTTAGAATGGTGAATTATGCAAGTGTGCTAGCACATTTTGCCATGTGTGAAAGAGCTTAGGAATTACATACTGCGATCATGATCCAAATCTTAGGAAGCGACCATGACGCAAGTGACGACACAAAAAGCATATTTAAATCGTCCTAAAGCCATAGGCATTACGGTACGTCGAGCACAATTCAATCCTAAAGCGATTCGCCGGCATTATTTTGCCAACTCACCGGTCATGTCGCATTTGTTGACGGCATTGTCATCGACCTTTCCCATTGGTGAGCAATTCTTTGTGCATAGCGTGCGTAATGTACGCGATAAAGTCAGTGATGAAAAATTACAAGCTGAGATCGCAGCATTCATTGGGCAAGAAGCGATGCACTCAAAAGCACATGCAGAATTTAATGATGCTTGGCGCAGTGAAAGCTATAATTTGGATCGCTTTCAAGCATGGTTAGCTCGAAAAGATAGGTATGTAAAAAATCTACATCCCAAAATACAACTCGCTATTACCTGTGCTTTTGAACATTTTACTGCGCTGTTGGGGGGGTATATTTTAAGACATCCTGAAGTGCTCAGTACTTTGGATGATGACGCGATTAAACTATGGGTGTGGCATGCAATTGAAGAAATTGAACACCGTGCAGTAGCTTTTGATGTCTATCAACATGTCTATGGTGATGACAAAATCCGTCGCATGATTATGCGCAGTGTGACCACAGGTTTTGCGAGCTTAACTTTTTATTCTGCCACTAGATTGTTTTTGCAAGATAAGAAAAAAAGCTTACCTAAAGTGGGAGGTAATTTATTTGGTATATATTTATTGGGCAAAATGTTTGTTCAGTTGTTGCCAGAATACTTATCTTATTACAAAGCAGGATTTCATCCCGCTGAGATTGATTACAGTAAAATTGTCGGTTATTGGAAAACTAGACTTGCTGAAGACTACCAATTTGAAGGTTTTCAAGATCATCAAACACAAATTTTATATAGTTAAGATTGCAGCCCTCGAAAGAGGGCTTTTCTTTGAATAAAAAGAATAGGTGATAAAATGGATCACAAAGAAAATACATAAAAAAGGTAAAAATTCAGGTTAGAATGAATTTATTTAAACAATTACAAATAAATACTTGAGGTTAAGGGATATGAATTTAATGAAAAAAAGCATGCTCACTGTAGCCCTTGTGAGCACACTAACATTAAGCGGTTGTGGCTATAACACTTTACAAGTCAAAGATGAGGCCGTTACGGCAGCATGGTCTGAAGTACAAAACCAATATCAGCGCCGTGCAGATTTGGTGCCTAATTTGGTGAATGTTGTAAAAGGCTATGCAAAACATGAAGAGCAAGTGCTAACGGAAGTAACGCAGGCACGTGCCAATGTAGCAGGTCTAAAAGTGGATAAAGAAGTTTTAGAAGATCCAGCACTGTTCCAAAAATATCAAGAAGCACAAGCGCAGATGACCAGCGCACTTTCTCGTTTAATTGCAGTCTCGGAAAATTATCCAGACTTAAAAGCCAATGAGCAATTCCGTGATTTACAGGTACAGCTTGAAGGCACTGAAAACCGAATTGCTGTCGCACGTAATCGCTACATTACTACGGTACAAGACTTTAATGGCTATGCACGCCAATTCCCGCAAGTGATGACGGCTAAAGTCATTGGTATGGATACAAAGCCTAACTTTAGCGCAGAGCAAAGTGCACAAACTGCACCAAAAGTTGATTTTAATTAATTGGCGTCACTGCATTGTGAGGTGGGCTGATGGTGTATTTTGAGCTAAAACATACAGGTTTGTTGTGGTTGCAGCGCATGGTTTTAGCATGCTTATTGTGTGTGGTGGGTTTCACACATGCAGAAACTGCCACCGCTACAGATGTAGATGCTGAAACAGTTGTTGTCGGTAAAATATTAAAAGATCAGCAGTCAGCTACGCAAAAAGAAACAACAGCACAGCCTGAAATCAAAATTCAGCAGCCGAATATTGCCAATGATATGGTAGATGGAGAGTCAATTCGTGGCTTGCCGACCCTAAATGAACCTGTAGTTGATCAGGCAAATTTACTTTCTGCTGCTGAAAAGCAAGCCATTAGTCAGAAAATTTTACAGTTACACGAACAGGGCAAAGCACAAGTTGGTGTCGTGATTGTGCCAACCACGGGCCAAGAAGATATTTTTGATTATGCCATGCGTGTTGCAGAAAAATGGCAACTCGGTTCAGCAAAACGTGACAACGGGATATTGATGGCGATTGCTGTGAATGATCACAGAATACAAATCCTGACGGGTTATGGGCTGGAAGGAATCATGCCTGATATCATCGTTAGTCGCATTATTCGAAATCAAATTACACCTCATTTTAAGGAAGCCCAATATGCTCAAGGTATTGATGCTGGCTTAACGGAAATAACCCAAATTTTAAATCAAGACCCTGAAGTTGCCGCTCAAGCAGCCCAAGAGTTAAAAGAACGTCAGGAACAAGCTTTACACGAGCAAGAAGCCAAAGAGAAAACGTTTACAACGGTTCTCATCATTTTGGTGATTGGTATTTTTGCATCCTTTATTGTGGGTAAGCGCTTAAGTGCGTCAACTGCTGCTGTTGCAGGTACCGTTGCGGGTTTGGTCAATGGTGCAGGTCTACTCACCAGTCTGTTGATGGGTGGAGCAATTTTCTTTCTACTCATAACTGCTATTGCTCAAACCATTTTTCAAATGTTCCTTGCCGGTGGTGGTGGGGGTGGTGGCCGTAGCGGAGGTGGTGGCTTTGGTGGCGAAGGCTATAGTGGGGGCGGTGGTGGCTTTGGCGGTGGGGGAGCATCAGGTTCATGGTAACGAAAACAGAAACAACAGAAATTGTCACCTGTCCTAAAACACAGGAAATACAGCAACCAAGTTTTAAACGCTGGTTGAAGCACTTTTTTTATATGCCTGCAGCAAACCGGTTTTTTAATAAGCAAGATCAGCAGGCCATTGCACAAGCGGTGACAGAAGCTGAGCATGGCCATGTGGGCGAAATACAGGTGGTGATCGAAGGGCATATTCCTTCCAACCAAGCCTATTATCAAAATACCCGTGCACGTGCTGAACAGCTCTTTGCTGAACTGGGTGTGTGGGATACAGAATTTAATAGTGGTGTTTTACTTTATTTAAACTTATGTGAACGTCAGGTTGAAATTGTCATTGATCGCGGGATGAGGCAGGCGACCGATGCCCAAGTATGGCAGGATATTTGCGCGCGAATTATCCAAAACATGCAAAATAAACAATACCGAACAGCTTTGACGGTTGGTGTAAAAGAAATCGGTAAAGTGATGGATCACTTTTATGCAGGGAAGCCAGTAGATAGAACTAATGAAATTGCAAATGCGCCAATAATTCTGCGCTAAAAAACGGTGATAAAGTGACACAAATCGTCACTTTTAAACACAAAAAGAGACGTAATGATTACAAAAAATAAAAATATTTTTTTAAAGTGCTGTTTTTTCTGTCATTTTCACTATAATAAATCTTGGCACGCTCTGTGCTATTTATAAAACAAGCTACATAGCTTTATTAAATAATTAAATTAAAAAACATTTGTGGAGAATGTTATGAATGCTCAAAAAGGTTTTACCCTTATTGAATTAATGATCGTTGTTGCAATTATCGGTATTCTTGCTGCGATTGCGATTCCTCAATACCAAAATTACATCGCTAAGTCTCAAGTTAGCCGTGCAATGTCTGAAGCAGGTGCTATTAAGACAGCAGTTGAGTCATGTTTAAATGATGGTAATACAGCTATTGGTGCTTGTAATCTTGGTGCAACTGCATCAAATATTTTAACTTTAACAGTAGCTGGGTCTGCACCATCAACGACTGCTGGAGCAACATTGGGAACAAATGCCGCAATTTTATCGGAAACTACGGCAATTGTGGCAACATTTGCAGACAAAGCTGCTGCAACTTTGAAAGCAACACCATCTACACTTACTTGGGTTCGTGATGCTACTGGTTCTTGGCGTTGTCACACTACTGCTGAAGCAAAATATCGTCCATCAGGTTGTTCTGCTTCTCAATAATAAAAAATTTAAAAAAGCTCTCTTAAGAGAGCTTTTTTATGAATAAATGTATTTATTATTACCTGATTTTTATCTCTTCTTTTACCATCAAAATTTCCATATTATTTTGATGAGCGTCTTTGTTTTTGTCTATTTATTTTCATTTTTTAAAACGTCTCAATATTTATTTGTATTGTTTCCATTTTTATTTTTTATTCCTGCATATATTTATTATATTTCGATTTATCATGTTGAGTTTAATGAGCAGATACTTAGTATTGTTATAGAAACAGATATTCAAGAAGTTTTACAGTTTTTAGGAGGAAATATCTATTTTTATATATTTTTCTATTTCTCATGGTTGGTATATTGTATTTATATTTGCTATAAAAATTATTTTCATCCCATAGTATGGTGTCATTGGAGTCGCTATCTTGTTTTAGTTTTAGGGACATTATATTTTTTAATTGGTTATAGTTTTAATGCTGCGGTTGTCAATGATATTAATGCAGCGACTGGAAGTCCAGAAAAAAATTTTCTAGTTGAAGAAGAAAATAGTTTCTTGAAAGACTTAAAGCAAACATATCCTCTAGGCCTAGTAATTAGTAGCTTTAATGTATTTAAAGAACAAAAAAAAATAAATCAAGCATATGAAAAAAATAATAATTTTAAATTTGATGCAAAGCGTAGTGAATTTTTAGATGAAAAAGAAATTTATGTTTTAGTATTGGGGGAAACAAGTCGTAAAGAAAGTTGGCAGTTAAATGGTTATACACGTAAGACTAATCCAAAACTTAGTCAACAAGAAAATTTAGTAAATTTTACAAATTTTATTTCGCTATCGAGCGCAACACGAAGTTCGATTCCAATGATGTTGACGCGTAAGTCAGATAAAGCCGTTTATCGATACGATTTTGCAGAAAAATCAGTTATTTCAGCTTTTAGAGAAGCAGGGTTTAAAACCTATTGGTTGTCTACACAACAAAAAATTGGCGTCTATGATACGAGTACTTCCGTTTATGCAAAAGAAGCAGACGAAATACATTTTTTAAATAAAACTGGATATACAAATGCGGGTGAATATGATGATGTATTAATTCCATTATTTAATAAAATCGTGGAAAATCCAGAAAAGAAACGATTAATTGTAATCCATACATTAGGCAGTCATTATAACTATGTTCACCGTTATCCATCATCATTTGCAAAATTTAAACCAGACCTTTCGTCTTTAAATAATTATAGTTTGCAAGAACTGAAATATAAGAAAGAATTAAGAAACAGTTATGATAATAGTATTATTTTTACAGATTATGTTCTTAACAGCCTTATTCAGATACTTAAAAGTCAAACAGAAGTTCGCTCATTTTTATTATATAGTTCGGATCATGGTGAGGACTTGTTTGATAAAAAATGTTTGAAAAGTGGACATGGACTAGAAACAGCAAGAAATTTTGAAATTGCTGGTTTTGCATGGTATTCAGATAAATTTGAAAATCAATCTCCAGAAAAAGTAAAATATCTTAAAGATAATAAAGACAGGAAGATTAATCAAACATCAATCTTTCCTTCATTGATTGATGCTGCTGATATTTCGATTCCTAATGACTCATTATCAAGAAGTATTTTAAAAAACTTTAAAAATTATCCACGATTGGTGATGGGAGGGAGGGACTATGATCAAGCAAAGTTTATTGGGGAGTGTAAAGAAATAAAATGATTAAAAGTAACGAGAAAATGTTAGAAAGTTTGACTGGCGTTTTTTTTATTTCTGGATTTAGTGCACTTATTTACCAAGTGTGTTGGCAACGTATATTATTTACAGGCTTTGGGGTTGATTTGACTTCAATTACAGTGATTGTTTCAGTCTTTATGGCTGGTCTTGGGGTCGGTGCGTATTTTGGTGGACGAATTGCTGATAGGTTTAAGCATTCTTTATTAATGATCTTTTGTTTAATAGAGTTAGGAGTAGGTGGTTTTGGACTATTTAGTGCAAAAATTATATATTTAATACAAGATATATTTATTCATAGTAGTCTTTTAGTACTAACTCTGATCACTTTTTTGATCCTTATTTTTCCTACGTTTTTGATGGGGGCTACACTTCCTGTTTTAACCAGTTTTTTTAATCGCTATATTTCCAATATAGGTGAATCAATTGGAACTTTGTATTTTTTTAATACTTTAGGTGCTGCGATAGGTGCATTAGCAACGGGATTTGTTTTGTTTAACTATATAACACTTTCTCAGACAATTTACTTGGCTGCAGGGTTAAACATCTTCATTGCATCTATTATATTTTTGAAATATGGACGTGAAAATCATGAAAAACAATAAATTAATTTTTATAATCTCATTTTCAAGCGGTTTTCTCAGTTTAGCACAAGAAATTATTTGGATGCGATACATTTCATTTCTTGGTATGTCGGTTCCGCAAACTTTTTCTTTTACTTTAGCTATATTTCTTATGGGGATTGCATTTGGTGCACATGTAGGTAAAAAAATATGTAAAAATAATAAAAATCTAAAAGTTGATTATTTAGGTAATGTTTTTTTTATTGCTGGTATCATAGATATTTTATTAATTATATTTGTTTATTTGTATAGTCACTATTTAACGCCTTCTATTTTAATTTTAGGTTTGTGTGTTTTTATTTGTGCTGCTGTTCGTGGCATTATTTTTCCAATGATTCACCATGTTGGTACAAAAGTTTCAAAAACAGGTGCACAAATTTCTAATGTTTACTTTAGTAATGTGTTCGGAAGTGCTTTGGCACCACTTTTAATAAGTTTTTTTGCCTTGGATTTTTTCAATACACAGCAAGTTTATTTAATTATCTGTTTGTTAACGTTAGTGATAGCAGTATTATGTCAAAAAAAATTAAATATGAAACTGTTATCTTTGAGTTTTGTTATTGTGCCATTTGTACTGATGCTTTTACCTGAAAAGATTTTTCATGAATTATCAAAAAATAGTTACCAACTAAATCTTTATCCAAATTTTATTTTAGAAAACAAACATGGAGTTATACAAGTTTATGAAAATAATAAAGATCAAATTGTCTTTGGAGCAAATGTATATGATGGTAAATTAAATACTAATATTTTCCATAATTCTAATGGTATAGATCGTGCCTATTTAATTGCTACACTTAATCCAAAAGCGGAAAATATCTTAGTTATTGGACTAAGTACTGGTTCCTGGGCAAAAGTATTAAGCTTAATGCCAAATATTAAAAAAATGACTATCATTGAGATTAATCCTAATTATATAGAGTTGATTAAATTATATCCTGAAGTTGGAGGTTTGCTTGATGATCCAAGAGTTGAAATAGTTATTGATGATGGTCGAAAATGGTTAAAGAAAAATAATAATATAAAATTCGATACTATTTTGATGAATACGACGTGGCACTGGAGAGCGTATGGCTCAAATTTGCTGAGTAAAAATTTTGTCGAAATTATTAGCCAACGTTTGGAAGATAATGCGTTAGTTTTTTATAATACAACTGAGTCTATGAATGCTTTTTCTACAGCAAAAACTGTTTTTCCTTATGTATATCAATATAAATTTTTTGTGTTGGGTGCTAAACATCCACAGAAATTAGATGTTGACACTATTGCACATAATCTATGTTTAATGAAAGATCCAATCACTCAAAAATCAACTTTTAATGATCTAAATGAATGTATTAATGCAGCACATATTATTTATAGTAATGAGTTGATTCCTTTTGATAAAATTCAACTGAGTCCTCGATATAAGCAAGTCATCACAGATGATAATATGATTACTGAGTTTAAATATGGTAAAGGGTTGTGAATATGAGTTTATATATCTTTAAATTGATTCTAATATTTTTTCGGTTTTAGTTGTTTATATTTGAAAGTTTTAATCATTATATTATTGATTACTTTGAATTATATTTACCTTTTTTAACAAGGTGATATAATTATTTTAAAGTTGTTGATGATAGTTTAGGATATATATTATTTAGGGCTATTAATTGTTTTAGTTGAATTGTCTTAATCATCTGTAATATATTTAAGCCCACAGATGTGGGCTTAAATATTTAAATCTGGCTCTGAATATAATTCTCTACACCGATAGACTCAACAAGGTCTAGCTGAGTGGTTGTCCAATCCAACCATTCTTCTTCTTTCTCTAAAATTTCTTGAGCCAGATCTCGAGTGACATAATCTAACTGTTCTTCTGCTAGTTTAACTGCAGTTTGAATGGCTTGAATGTTCTCTTTGACTTTACGCACATCACAATTCAGTACTTCAACCGTGTGTTGACCAATATACAGCTTACCGAGGTGCTGCAAGTTTGGCAGGCCTTCTAAAAATAGAATACGTTCAATAATTTTATCGGCATGCTTCATTTGACGGATTGATTCTTTATATTCTGCTGAACCAAGTTTCTCAATGCCCCAATCGTTAAACATCCGTGAATGAAGAAAATATTGGTTAATTGCAGTTAAATGATGATAAAGCACTTGATTTAACTGATTAATTACATCACGATTGCCTTTCATGTCTGACTCCTTAACTGCAATAAAGCTCGAATTAAGCAATATAAATTCGATATTAGAATAGAAATATCTTAAACAACAAAGTGCAATTTAGCGAGTATTTTATAGAACAGCAAATGAAAATCACAATCAAAACAAGGCGCTAATTTTCAGGACTTTAATAAATAAAAACCCGCTTAGAGTCAGAAGCGGGAGAGGAGGAATGGTCTAAAACCATTGGTTTTATAATTATGATTGTTAAGAAAATTTAAAAGCTTGGTTTATGCGGCAATTGCGATACGGGCTGCAATTTGTGCAACTTCATCACTTATGATCATACGAGCTTCAGGAGCACAGCGACCACAACAGGTGCCTAAATCAAGCATATCGCGAACTTCACGATAGCTTTCTGCGCCATTGGCAATTGCATCTTTAATGTCTTGATCAGTAATACCACGGCACAAACAAACGTACATGAAATCAAACCAAGTGAATAAATGGGATAAGTAATATTATTGATAATTATTATCGTTTGTCAATAAAAATCATTTAAAAATGCTTTTAAAGTGATTGAGTTTTTGAATAAAAACTGTCATTTAAGCGGAAATCTGAGTAATGCTCAGATTTCCATGTGAGGCTTTTTGTTCTTTTGGAATATGATATTTAGTGAAAGGCTTAATCGGTGTTTACTAACTTATTGATTAATAATCACCACGCCATCCATTTCAACTAGTGCACCTTTTGGTAGGCTAGCAACACCGAGTGCTGCGCGTGCAGGGTAGGGTTGAGCAAAGTATTCGCCCATAATTTGGTTGACCAATTGGAAGTTAGAAAGGTCAGTGAGGAAAATATTCAGCTTAGCGATATCTGCTAGCGAACCACCTGCAGCTTCACATACCGCTTTTAAGTTGTCGAATACACGGCGAATTTGAGCTTCAATGCCTTCTACCAGCTCCATACTATATGGATCTAAGCCAATTTGACCTGATAAATACAAAGTGTCGCCCACTAAAATGGCTTGTGAGTAAGTACCAATTGCAGCGGGTGCATTTTCAGTATGGATTACCTGGCGGGACATCTATTTCTCCTATTATCATCACAGACACATCACATATAAATATGTGGTGTCAGGTTAGCTGGCAACTTTCGCAGGCTCAGCAATGGCAACAGGTTGTGCCAAACGACTGATGCGTGGGAAGCCAAAATGCATTCTTAAATTACGGATAATTTCGGCAATTTGTTTACGATTGTGTACAACAATATTCACATAGGTTTTTTCTTCATGTGAACGGACAGTTTCTACACCGACTTTTTCTTTACGGCATAGATAGATCAGTTCTGAAATTTGCTCATCATTTAACAGCATGTTTAAGCATAAATAGGCTGTAAAACTAATGTCCTCACTGTCTTCTGTAGTCCAGTGTAAAGGCATGATATTTTCAGGATGTAAATGTTGTTCATGCAATAAATTATGACAACGTGAACGGTGCACAATCAAACCACGACGTGATAAATGCCCTTGTATTGGATCACCTAAAACCGGGTTACAGCAGTGCGCATATTTGACGTCGACGCCATCAGTGCCCAAGATTAAGCGTGCAGAGTTTGAATCCTGAATGGTATCTTGAGCATATAAATGATTAGCAACCAATTGCGGTAATAAGTCACCCACGGCAATGTGTTCAAATAATTGTTCTTTATCATTTAAATGACGCCAATTCAGCACATTTTCCCAATCCGCTAATGTCAAATCACTTACAGAACGGTTAAAGAGTTTTAATGCGCGATTTAAAGCTTGCTGACCCACTAAACGTTGTTCATCTTGGTCTTGGTCGCGGAGGATATTTTGTAATGCGCGGCGGGCTTTTTGGGTATTAATAAAGCTTAGCCAGTCAGGGTTTGGTGTTGCAAGAACATCAGTGATAATTTCAATCACTTGACCACTCAGTAATGGTGTTGAAAGGGGCTTGGTTTCCCCATCAATTTTCGCACCAACGGCATGGTTGCCCAAAAATAAGCTTGCTGAATAAGCGAAATCAACCGCTGTGGCACCCTGAGGGAGTTCATGCAAATGACCATGTGGGGTATAAACCCAAATTTTCTCTTGATGTAGATAATCGAGTAATTCACTAAATGTTGTCTTGGCACATGCACCATCGACTAACACGTTTAAATTTTGCATGGAGGCTTGGATCGCTGAGCGACAAGCTTGTGGTGCATTTTCACCGAGAACCACACCAAAGCGCGCCGCTTTACGCATCAACTCCGTTTGGATAGTCAGAGATAAAATGGTCTTTTCACCTTTTAAGCGCATCATCAGTGACTGGTTGCCACCGGGTAACGGGCGGCGAATATGATCGGTGTAATTTAGAACTTTAAAGCTTTCTTTAAGGATATCAGCAAGTCGGTCACAGTCTGCGATGCTTTGTAAAATAATTTCAAAGGCATGACTATGGGTGAGCTCTTGCAGATCGATATCGTTTTTTACAAAGTGGCGAAGTAATTCAATATTATTATTCTTCTTTTTAATTC
The DNA here is from genome assembly GCF_013416965.1 of Acinetobacter sp. YH1901134. NCBI lineage: Bacteria > Pseudomonadati > Pseudomonadota > Gammaproteobacteria > Moraxellales > Moraxellaceae > Acinetobacter > Acinetobacter sp. YH1901134. Next base: position 66,746 of record NZ_VPEW01000008.1, read on the forward strand.
GACCTGAAATATGGTGTTGTTCTAGCAAGGTGGTGAGGTTGTTTTCCCACTTGGTCTGGTATTCGCAGCGTTTCGGTTTGGTTTGTAATAACGCTTCTTGAACATTGTTATACATATCTAAGTCGAGATTTTGATAACACAAATGTTCAAGGTTGTCGGCCATTTCATTCATACCGACAAGGCGTGCCATAGGTACAAAAATTTCAAAAGTTTCTTGGGCAATACGAGCACGTTTGTCAGGGCGTAAAGCACCTAGTGTGGTCATATTGTGATAACGATCCGCCAGTTTAATAATAATGACACGTGGGTCTTGTAGGGTGGCTTGCAGAATTTTACGGAAGGATGCGGCTTTATTATATTCTTTATCACTAGAGTGGCTGAGTTTAGTGACGCCGTCGACGAGTTCAGCAACGGTCAGACCAAATTTTTCAGTAATATCTTGTTTTGTAAATTCGGTATCTTCAATGACATCATGTAGTAAAGCGGCCATTAAAGTTTCCGCATCAAGACGCATATGCGCCAAAATACAGCTCACCGCAATTGGGTGGAGGATGTAGGGTTCGCCACTTTTACGTGTAATGCCATCATGAGCAATATCCGCATAGTCGCAAGCTTCAAGCACGCGTTCGACATCACTTACTGAAAGGTAAGCGTCGATAATCACATTTAACTGTTGCTTGGCTTGGCTGACCATTGGGCCTGGCATAGAACACCCTTTTACTACTGATTTACAAATGAAACGATTAATACTTTAATGAAATGCATATTGCATGACTTGTCAATTTTTTAGTTTAAAAAAATGAAAATCTTTTTTGCTTGCTTTGCACTTCTTAAGCTTATGTTATAACTGTTCTGAGTAAAATATTAAAGAGAATCCATAAAAAAAGCCTAGTTAAAAACTAGGCTTTTAAGGTCAGGTTTATCTTATTGGAAAGAAAAACCGTCTAAGTTTAGGTTATTTGCAGAAAGTGCAAGGTCTAAACTTGAAGTTTGGTAGTCTTGTTCACGTTGTTTCAAAATGTCTTTAGAAACGTGACCCGCTGCGATTTCACGAAGAGCAACAACGGTTGGTTTGTCATTGTCCCACTCAACAGTAGGTTCGATACCTTGACGTGCCAATTGACGCGCGCGTTTGCTTGCCACTAGTACAAGCTCAAAGCGGTTGTCTACATGGTCTAAACAATCTTCAACGGTTACGCGTGCCATAAGAATTCTCGTTTGAATATAAATTTTTAACAGACTGTGCAGTATAAGGTGCTTTGTCTATAGACTCAAGTTTTAATCACTGTTCCGTAGGGGTGATTAATTTCTCAATCAATTTTTCGTGACGCATGGCCTGTTGTTTTAAAACAAGACGATTGGCAATAATCACGGACTCTAAGTCATGCAGTGCTTTATTAAAGTCATCATTAATAATGATATAGTCAAAATTAACGTATTGCTGCATATCTTCTACGGCACAGCTTAGGCGATGTTCAATCACTTCAACAGAGTCTGTACCACGATTGGATAAACGTTGACGTAAATCGAACTGACTCGGAGGGAGAATAAAAATTTGTCTAGATTCAGGAAAAAGTTTACGAACCTGTTCAGCACCTTGCCAGTCAATTTCAAGTAAAACGTCATGACCTTTGGCCAATTGTTCTTTTACTGTGCGCTGTGCAGTACCGTAATAATTACCAAAAACTTCTGCATATTCAATGAAGCCGCCTTCATTTACCAAAGATAGAAAATCTTCTTTTTTTGCAAAATGGTAATGTACGCCGTCTAATTCGCCAGGACGCTGACCACGAGTGGTATGAGAAACAGAGACATGTAAATTGTTTACACGTTCAAGCAGGGCTTTAACGAGGGATGTTTTGCCCGTTCCCGAAGCAGCAGAAACGACAAACAAGAGACCCGACATGATATTTTTCCTGATATGATAAAATATCTTCTCTATTTTAGAGTAGACGCGCGCCAAACAAAATAGTCAGACGTCTATTGTTTACATTTATTTCAAATGATACCCGTAAAATTGAGTGGGCATTGAGGATTCTATGGAAATTGTTTTAGCTAATCCACGCGGTTTCTGTGCAGGTGTTGATCGCGCCATCGCGATTGTGAACCGTGCATTGGAATGCTTTAACCCACCCATTTATGTACGTCACGAAGTAGTACACAATAAATTTGTGGTGGACGACTTGCGTCAACGCGGTGCGATATTTGTGGATGAACTGGATGAAGTGCCTGATGACAATATCGTGATCTTCAGTGCGCATGGTGTATCTAAAGCGGTACAACAAGAAGCTGAGCGCCGTGGGCTAAAAGTTTTTGATGCGACTTGCCCTTTGGTGACTAAGGTACATATAGAAGTGACCAAGTATGCCCGTGAAGGTGTGGAAGCAATTTTGATTGGTCATGAAGGTCACCCAGAAGTTGAAGGGACAATGGGTCAGTATGACACCAAAAATGGTGGTTCGATTTATTTGGTTGAAGATGAACAAGATGTTGCTGATCTAAAAGTGGTGCATCCTGAAAAAGTAGCGTTTGTAACTCAGACCACGCTTTCTATCGATGACACAGCAAAAGTGATTGATGCCCTACGTCAGAAGTTCCCTGAAATTCAGGGGCCGCGCAAAGATGATATTTGTTATGCCACTCAAAACCGCCAAGATGCCGTACGTGATCTGGCTGAGCAATGTGATGTTGTATTGGTTGTGGGTTCGCCGAACTCTTCGAATTCGAACCGATTACGTGAATTGGCAGAACGGATGGGTAAGTATGCGTATTTAGTGGACAATGCCGATCAGTTACAGCAAGAATGGTTTAATGAACAGACTAAAATTGGTGTAACTGCAGGAGCATCTGCACCTGAAATTTTAATTAAACAGGTAATTCAGCGCTTACAAGATTGGGGAGCAAAAGCACCGCAAGAACTGGATGGTCGTGAAGAAAATATTACATTTAGTTTACCAAAAGAGTTACGTATTCCTGTAACTCAGGCATAAAGTGTTAATGACTTAACATTCTGAATTTTTTAAGAATTGACAGATAATTGCTTTTTGGCAATTATCTGTTTTTTTATGCCTTTTATCCTAATTTGTGTTTGTTTTGTAATTTAATTAGATATTATTTTTAATAGGGTAAAGTTTGGCGCGCCTTGGGGGGAGTATGCAGAAAAATAATGGATTTACGTTAATTGAGCTGATTGTGACAATTGCTGTGATAGCAATTATTGCGGGAATGGCAGCGCCATTTATGAATAATATGCTTTTAAATCAGAATCTAAATAAAAGTACGAATACTTTAATCTCGGTAATGAATGAGGCAAGAGCTCAAGCTGTATTAAATCGTCAAAATGTAGAGGTTGATCTTTCATTAAATACTGTTACCTCGAGTAGCGCTGAAAAAGAAAAAATGAGAGAAAAGCTTTTGTTTGGGTGGAGTCCTTCTGGTAAATCTGAATTAAAAACATCAGTTAGCCCTATTGTATTTGATATGACAGGAAGAGTGAGTAGTTCAATGACTGACGTAGTCATTGAAGTCTGTAACGAAAATTCCGGAGAGAAATCAAAGATAATTACGATTTCAAGAATGGGGATAATTCAACAAATTGTAGAGGGTACTTGCTAATGCATCATTACATATCAGTACAGAAAGGTTTGGGATTGATGGAGGTCCTAGTCGCGCTATTAGTGCTAGCAATAGGCGTGCTTGGATTTATTGCATTGCAATATCGTGCAATTGAGGCATCGGCTGAAAGTACCTATCGAGTAGAAGGCATGAGTTTGGCTCGTGATTTTGCCGAGCGCATTCGTGTAAATCGGGGTGCTTTGGAAAAATATAAGTCTGAAATAACAACGCCGGCTGAACAAAAAACGTCTACTAAAAACTGTTATCAGACCGCATGTGATGCAGATGAAATGGCTGATTTTGATGTTTCTGAAATTGTTAAAAAAGCACATGAAAAAGCTATGGCAGTAAATTTGATCGATTGTCAGGGGAATGATGATGGTCGTGCATGTATATATGTCGCGTGGGGGGAGACAAGCCCGACGAATGAAACGGATGCAGGGGCTGGTGGATGTACTAACTCGACTTCTTATGATCCAAGTTCAACATGCCTGATCATGGAGGTGTACTAATATGAAACTTCAACATGGTTTTACATTAATTGAGTTAATGATTGCATTAGCATTGGGTTTGATTGTTTCTGCTGCAGCAATATTGATGTTTATTACGGCTCAAAAAAGTTATGCTTTACAACAAGGTATGGCTAATTTGCAGGATAATACCACTTTTGGTTTGAATTATATTACTGACGAAATTAGATCTACTAATTTAAACAATATTAAATCCATCATAAATGACGAAACAACATATGGAGGAATAGTATTTACATCTGCTGCAAATGCACGAACTATTCCTGCAACTGATACCGTACCCAAAAAAGTATTTAGTAATTTATATCCAACATTAATAGGCGCTAATACAGCGGAATCTTTTTTGACATCTAGTGGGATTCATTCATCTAATGTCTCTTGTGCTGATGTAATAGATAATGGTTGTGAGTCGGGTGATGTGTCTAGTGATCAATTAGTTATTCAATACAAACCTCAATATGTCACAGATGATAAAGGAACAACAGTTACATCAGATGATATGTGGTTTGGGGGATACGATTGTGAAGGTAATAAAATTGAATTTTTAAAAACAGAACCTGCAAAGCGAATTATTGTACAGCGCTATTTCTTAAGGGAAGATACCGATAAAGGTACTGAACCAAATGAATCACTTTCTTTAGCTTGTGATGCAGGGTGGTATTGGGAGTCTTATAAAAATAGCGCTTCTGCAGACGTCAATCCAACAGTATTAACTGATTTTGGTGGTCAGGGTGAAATTATAATGAAACGAGTTGACCACTTTCGGGTTTTATTTGGGATTCATACGAAAAATGGTTATGAATATATTTCTCAAGAAAAATATATGGATTTAACAGAAGAGCCTAAACCGCGGATTTTATCTGTACAGTTAGGGCTATTAGGTCGTTCGACCCAAAGTGTTGGAAGTGATTCAGCTTTTAAGGATGATCAAGAATTTAAAGTTTTGGATCAGACAGTCGTTGTTAAAACGCCAAAAACTAATTCATCTTCTAAGTACGTAAGACAAGTTGTTTCTCAAACGATTGCGTTACGTAACACGTTTGGGGAGCGAGGAAAATGAAAAATCAAAATGGTGCGACCTTAATAGTTGTATTGGTACTTTTATTGGCGATAACTGTAATTGGGACATTAGCTATAAAAAATAGTGTAGTGGGTTTAAGCATTGCTACAAACAGCCAAGCTCAACAATTACTTTTACAAAATGCTGATTCAGCTTTTTTTAGTGTGGAAAAAGAAGAGAACTTAATTCAAAGTTTAACCACGAGTGGAATGTTTGGTTATATCAGTGGGGCTGAAAATAAAGATAAAGAATTAGTATTTTGCTATATGGGTGATAAGGCGGACTTTTTTGATATTAATCGTGCCAGCATTATGCAATGGGAAGGTGGACAGTCAAAACCAACAGCAAATGCAATGGGAATGGATGGTTATTGCAGTACATCAACATCTACTACAAGCAACTTTTTTACGAGTGGTCGTAAGGCTGTTATTACTCAAGTTGCTGTGAAATATTCAACTCAGTCTGATGCGGATCCATTTTATGGAATGCAGTTCGGTTCTGATGAAAAGGGTGTGAAGTTTGAAAAAAGTAAACCAGTGAAAGTGTTCGCTGTTTCGATTATGCCTGCGCTCAGCACAGCAGATCGCTCGAAAATTGATACTTGTCTTAATGCAAGAATGAATGAAGTTTCCATACCTGATGGTACGACAAAACCATCTAAAGTTGATCCCATCGAGGATGATCCAACTAAAAGTGTGACGGAATGTTTGTCGGGGTTAAATGTTCCATATACTTCACATGCGACTGAGTATGTGATTGCACAAGATTTTACGTGATTTGGGAGTAAGAAAAGATGAAAAAGATTGAACAGAATGCGATAAAAAAATCCTATTGTCTGAAAATTCTTGCGACCAGTATCGCAGCAATTTATACGGGTCTAGTAGCATCAAGTGTAGCACAAGCAAGTGATATTGATATTTATCAGGAGGCCAAGTCGGGTGATATTACCTTGATGTTTGTACTTGATATTTCGGGCAGTATGGGTAATTTTGATTCAGGAACAACAGGAAGTAGGATTCAACGTTTAAAAATTGCAATGACCGATTTATTGCAAGGGAATACAACAAAAAAAATATTGCCAATTAGTGACGATAAGGTAATTGGTATCTCCACTTTAGGGGCTAAGTATAATAATAATAATTATAATACTGGTGCAGTATTAGTTCCAGCAAGACGGTTAGACTGCGTATATGGTGCGGTTGGTTGTTTTAATATGCCTAATAATGGGAAAACCCATAGGCAAATTTTGATCGATCAAGTAAATAGTCTTACAGCTTCTACTAATACACCAACCTCTCGTTCATACAGTGAAGCTATAGCATACTTAATGGGGGAGACAACTTCTGGCACAACTGGAAGTGGTTACGCTTATTCAGATGATACAACAAAAAATGCTGCGACAAATAAATACCAAAAGCCTGCATCATTAGTGCAAACAGATGCAATAAAAAAATGTAGTGGTCAAGGTGTCTATATTTTGACTGACGGTGACCCTGTAAATGATAGCAGTCCTAGAGATCTTATGAAAAAGGCACTGGGTGCTTATGGTAATGCTTTTACATGTACGGATAATAGCACTTGGACATGTAGTCATCAGCTGGCTGAGACATTATTAGACCCGACTAAAAATCCAGTTAATTTAAAAATTAAAACTGCGATGGTTGGGTTTGGTAATTCTTTTAACTCTGTACCAAGTTTTGATAAGGCTAAAACTCGTGCTGAAAATTTGGCAGCGGTGGATGCTTCCAATGCTAGTACGAACCAAAAGAATGCGGCTAAGTTAGGAATTATTGGTGAGGGTGGGTGGTATTCTGGAAAAAGTTCTGAGGATATTGTAAATAGTGTTAATGCCTTTTTAGGTGACTTAGGAGTGGCAATACCAACTGTTACGACGGGTTCACCTTCTGTTCCGCAAGACGCTTTAAATCCATCAGTTATTCAAGATTTTGCATATTATCCTCAATTTCAACCAACCCCAGAGAAAAGCTTTCAACTCTGGGCTGGTAATTTAAAAAAATATGCTGTTATCAACGGTGTATTAAAAGATAAAAATAAAAATACTATTTTAGATGATGAAGGTGCGATTAAAGATAATTATGACCTGTGGGCAGCATCAGTTGTTGATGCAAATAAAGAAGGTGATGAGTTTACAGAAGGTAGTACTAAGTTTGCATTGCGTGGAGGGGTGTTTTCTCAACTAAAATTAGGTTTTAGTGCGAGTGATAACACAAAAGAGCAACGTAAAGTATTAACAAATCGAGATGTAAATTCAGGTGTTTGGAGTGGTGGGACTAAACTTAGACAGGTCACTCGGGCTGATCTAACAAATAGTGTCTATAAAGCCGATAATGCAAATAATAGTTATCTTATGGCTTTGCTTGGCTATAACGTAAATGATTTAAACAACCCAACATCAACAACTTTAAATAAAGAGTTACGCCAAATCGGTGCAGTAATGCACTCATCTCCTTTATTAATTACGAATAAGGGTAAAATTGCATACGATAAAGATGTCAAGCGACTCAGTTCTGAGGGGCGTGAAGATTACATTTTATTTGGTACTACACAAGGTGTTTTACATGTCGTTAAAGCTGGAAAACAACGTTTAGAAAATGGCGATATTGTAATTGGTGATAAAAATGGATCTGGAATTTCTGATGCTGGTGGTGATGAAGTATTTACATTTGTGCCAAATGAAATGATTGAAAAGCAAAAAAATGCTTTTCTAAAATATGATTCTACAAATGGCGGTGTTAATAATCTTTATTATGGTATAGATGGGCCTTGGACCGCTTATACCGAATATGTGGTAGATGATAATGGTTACTTAACCGTTGGTTCAGGAAAGGGAACGCAAAAAGGCCGACAGATGGTATATGGTGGACTACGCATGGGCGGAAAAAGTTACTACGCGTTAGATCTGCAAAATATGAGCGATCCTAAGCTGAAGTTCCATATAGACCCAGAAAATCAAAAAGTTTTTTACAATAACACGTCTAAGTCGTTCACCCAACTTCAACATATGGGGCAAAGTTGGTCTAAACCAGCAATTGGTTGGATCAATTGGAAGGATTCAGCAGGAAAAACGACTCGTAAGCAAGTAATGTTTGTTGGTGGTGGTTATGATGCAAAAACTGGGACAACAGCATGTAATACTGGTACAGATACGACTTCCAAAAATGTAGGTTATGAATGCCCTAAATATGCACCGACAAGCTCTGCTCCAGCAAAAGGGGCTGGTGTTTATATGTTTGATGCACAAAATGGTGATTTATTATGGTGGTCGAGTGCGAGTGCTACAACTAGTACAGCAGTACCTTTAGCATCTAATGTATCAACAATGATTAATAGTGTTGTTAGTGAGATCCGAACTGTTGATCGCGACGGTGATGAACTCATTGATAATATTTACTTTGGAGATTTGGGTGGTCAAGTATTTAGGGTTGATTTAGACAATAAAGCAACGGCTCTAGGCAATATTGTTAAAAAGCCTGTTCGATTACTGAATTTGAGTAAAACTGGTGGGATGAGTCCACGTTTTTATGATATGCCAGCATTTTCATTATATAGTGACCAAGGTGATGTTTTTGCACTTATCAGTATTGGCTCTGGAAATAGAAGTAAGCCGTTGCAGGATTATGCCTCAGGTGCAGATTATGAAGCGGTTTATAATGTTTATGATAAAGATGTTGCTAATAAAAATTTGATGTCATTATCTGCATATAGTACACAAGATATTATAAGAACAAATCTTGTTGCGATTACGGATGAGGATCGTAAGGATGATACTACGCTTAAAGCACCTTATGCTTCGACAAAAGGTTGGTATTATGAATATAAAAACTGTTCTGGTTCAGACTCATGTAATAACTACAAATTTCAAAGTGAGAAGGTATTTGGCACCCCAATCGCAATGAATTACGTACTTTACGTAACTACTTTTGATGGTTCCCGTCCAGGTATTTCTGGAGATTGTGGTGCTGGTGTCAAAGGTGAAAGTTATCTTTCGCGTTTATGTTTGCCATATGGTCAGTGTGATAAAACAAAATTTGGTACTGAATGGTATGGTAAAGATGAAATAGGTGTAGGTATTCATACAGGCACAGTTGTCAGTGTTGATGACGGGTCTGGTAGTGGAACTGGCGGTGGAAATGGTGGTGGAAATGGTGGTGGAACTGGCGGTAGTGAAAACAATTATTGTTTAAGTACTGGGACTCGAACTATTTATAATGGTCTGGGTGGTAATACCGGTGAAGCGAGTAAGATTTGTTTAATTCCTCAGCGTTGGTATGCCAAGTTACAATAGGTGGGCGGTATGTATAACAAAAATACTTTATTTGCTCAAAAAGGTTTTACTTTAATTGAGTTGATGGTTGTCGTTGTCATCATTGCAATACTTGCAGCTATTGCTATTCCTAGTTATCAAGCTTATGCAAGAAAATCTTTAGCATCGCAAGCACAACAAACGATGAAACAAATCGCTGTTGATTTGGAGAAGCATAAAACGCGTAATTTTAATTATTTAAATTTTACTGCTTCATCCAATTTATTGGTTGTACCTAATGGTGCGACGGGCACTGATATTAAATATAATATTAGTGTTCGAGATGGAGCGAATACAGCAAATACTTTAAGTAATTCATCTTCTACCGGGCAAAGTTGGGCAATTATGGCTACATCAACCGATGAAAAAAATAATAGTTATGTAGTAACGAGTACCGGTATACAGTGTTTTAAGCAAGGGAAGACAATAGGTTTTGATTGTTCCGGAGCAGAGTCATGGTAAGAAAAAATGGCTTTACACTTGTTGAATTGATGATTGTTGTTGCGATAGTTGGAATACTTGCAGCATTTGCATATCCCTCATATCTTCAATATGTGAAAAAAACTAAACGTACTGATATGCAAGCAAATATGTTGCAAGTTGCTGCACAAATTCAGCGCTTTAAAATTGCTAATTTTAAGGTAACAGGTGCAACTATGACTGATATTGGTATTAAGACTACATACCCGATTCAGGGCAATCCTTTGTATATGTTAGAACTGCAATGGCTTGATGATAGTGGAGTTATTGATACATCCTCACCCTTAGGTTCAGAAAGGTGGTTATTAGTTGCTACACCAATTGCAACTTCAACTCAGCACCTTGATGGGCATATTGCACTAAATTATAAAGGTGAGCGGTGTTGGACTGTTGGTACAGATAATTCTGGTACTGCTTGTACTCCATCTGCCACCTCAAACTGGGACGGCAAATAACCCCAAATTCAAAATTGTGGATAAACACTTTTTGATCTTTCATTCAGGGCAAATTTCACGTAAAATATTGCCCTCTATGAAAGGGGTTTGAAATGTATCGATGGTCGGTACAGGGATAATCCGTAAAAACTATAAGGTTCTATCATGGTTGTTATTCGTCTTGCACGCGGTGGTGCTAAAAAACGTCCGTTCTATCAAATCATTGTGACTGATAGCCGTAATGCACGTGACGGTCGTTTCATCGAACGTATCGGTTTCTTCAACCCTACGGCTCAAGGTAAAGCAGAAAAACTTCGTTTAGATGCTGACCGTTTTGCTCACTGGGTTTCACAAGGTGCTCAACCTTCAGAACGTGTTGCTTCTTTAGCTGCTGAAGCTAAGAAAGCTGCAGCTACTGCTTAATTAGTAGTAGGTTGCCCATGACACCAACACAGAATGTTCCCGAAGATCGTATTCAGATTGGACAGCTACGTTCAGCATATGGATTAAATGGGTGGCTCTGGGTCTATTCCAATACAGAACCTATGAGCAATATTTTTGACTACCTCCCTTGGTACATTGAGACCAAAGCAGGTTGGCAAACAGTAGATGTAAAACGTTGGAAACCACATGGCAAAGGCTTGGTTGTTTCGCTAAAAGGTGTGAGTGATCGTACCGCGGCAGATAACTTGGTTGGCGCAAATATCTGGATTTCTAAATCGCAACTGCCTCAAGCAGGCGTGGACGAGTACTACTGGTCAGATTTGAAGGGCTTAACAGTGTTAGGTCTTGGAGAAGATGAACAAGAAGTCAACCTCGGTCAAATCCACGAATTGTTTGAAACAGGTGCTAACGACGTGATGGTAGTTCGCGCTACTGCTGACAGTGTCGATAGCGAAGAGCGAATGATTCCATGGCATAAAGATGTAGTACAGCGTGTTGATCTCGAAGCTGGTCGTATCTACGTAAATTGGGGCGTAGATTATTAATCCTTTAAGGATTGACGCAGCAGGAAAATAGAGGAGTCTGCGATGTTTTTTGCAGTCATTACGCTTTTTCCTGAAATGTTTGAAGCGATTACAGCCTACGGTATTAGCGGGCGCGCAGCAAAACGTGACATTGTGCAAGTTCATTGTATCAATCCACGCGAATTTGCTGAGGGCAACTACAAAAGAGTGGATGAACGTCCATTTGGTGGTGGTCCAGGTATGGTGATGATGGCTGAGCCATTAGCGAAAGCAATTCATCGTGCCAAAGAGCTTGCCAAGCAAGCGGGTGCTGTTCATGTTCCTGTGGTGTATATGTCGCCGCAAGGAAAAACCTTAAATGAACCTGCGGTACAAGATTTCGTCAAATATGATGGATTGATTGTATTGTGTGGTCGTTATGAAGGAGTTGATGAGCGTTTGATCCAACAATATGTTGATCAGGAATGGTCAATAGGCGATTACGTTTTATCTGGTGGTGAACTCCCTGCGATGGTTTTATTGGATAGTGTGATTCGGAGACTTCCGGGTGCAATGTCTGATGAGCAATCACATGTGCAAGACTCATTTGTGGATGGTCTTTTAGATTGCCCACAATATACCAAGCCAGACCATTTTGAAGGTTTAGATGTTCCTGAAGTATTAAAATCGGGACATCATGCCAATATTGAGAAGTGGCGGTTTTTGCAGCGATATCAACGCACTTTAGAACGCCGACCTGAGTTGGTTGAAAAAGTTGAATTGACCAAGCAGCAAAAGAAATGGCTAAAAGATTCCCAGGTTTAAATTTTTTAAATCTTATATTAGGCTCTTTATGCATTGAAGCGGTCAAGCATAAAGGGAAAGTCAATCGGGTCTATGCGCTTTAGCCTCTAGCCCCAGCGATGATTAGACCTCTTCTAACTCGCATAATCGGAGATACCCCATGAGCGGTAAACATCCTTTAGTACAAGCTGTTGAAAATGCACAGTTGAAACAAGACATCCCTGCTTTTGCTCCTGGTGACACAGTAGTTGTTCAAGTTAAAGTAAAAGAAGGTGAGCGTGAACGTCTTCAGGCATTTGAAGGTGTTGTAATTGCTAAGAAAAACCGTGGTTTGAACTCTGCGTTCACAGTACGTAAAATTTCTAGCGGTTTCGGTGTTGAGCGTGTATTCCAAACTCACTCACCAATCGTTGCTGGTATCGAAGTGAAACGTCGTGGTGACGTTCGTCGTGCTAAACTTTACTACCTACGTGAATTGTCTGGTAAAGCTGCACGTATTCGTGAAAAATTACCAGCTCGTAAAGCAAAATAATTTGTTTTACAACGCTGTAAAAAAATGCGCCTTTAGGCGCATTTTTTTATGCAAGAAAGAAAATTATAACCCTTGAAGTTTCAAACGATTGGCATGTTGACGGTAGACTGAAACAGGGTCTGGTGCAAATAAGCCTTTCAAGCCTAATACTTGATTGACTTCATCGAAATGGTTCCACTTATAATTATCACGGATGGTTTTACCCAATTTACTGCTGCATTGGCTCACTAAGCCGTCGTTCGGTTGTCCGCTAAATGCAATTGGCCCCATTGCGGTAAAGATCGTGTCTGGATCAAGTAGGTTGGTGGTGTTGGAAATACCTGTCCATGAATAGAAGCTAATGCCATTGGCTACACTTGGGCCATCAGCACATTTGGTTGCAGGCATACCCAGTGAGAATTTTGCATTAAAGGCTTTGACTCCCGGTTGAGACATACTATAGATCGATGCTTTAAAATTTGACGGTAGATTCGACTGCTGTGCGAAGTTAATCACTGGGGTCATTAAGGCATCCATAACTGTCGCTAATACGCCATTTAAAATCGGCACACTCTGTACTAAATCTGCCACAGGTGAACCGTCATTGGTGCCTGCGACTGTACTGACAGAGGCAACCAAATCAGGTCGTACGCCAGCAATATATCGAGCCGTAGGGCCACCATGTGAGTGACCAATTAAATTCACTTTGGGTTTGCCAGTAATGGCAACTACTTGTTCAACTTGGTCTAACAGTTGTTCTCCACGAACTTCAATGGATTCCAACGGGGAGATTTGTGTAGCAAAGGCCGTAGCTTTATGGCTTGCCAAATCGGGAAGAACTTGATACCAATAATCCAGACCAAAAACGGCACCGCCTAAGCGATTAAAACCAAACATCCCGTGTACAAACACTAGGGGGTATTGGGTTTCAGCATAATTGTCGATGACTTTTTTAGTGGTCGCTTGTTGTATACCCAATGCAGCATGCGTTTGGGTCACTGCCATACTTGCAAGGAGCGTGGCGCAGAGCAATTTTCCTTTCATTTTTCATTCCTTTCTTTTTGTTTTGGTATTCAAACTGTGATTTAGTTCAGTTTGGAAATAGACAAACTCGTCTATTTGACAATTTTTATTGTCATTAAGGATTATAAAAAAAGGAAAGCAAAATGTGAGAACTAATCGACAGAATGAAAGATATTTTGTAAATTGATTAATAAAAATATCATTAAACCCTGAATTTACAGGGTTTAATGTATAGCTTTACTAAATTATAAACCTTGAAGTTTTAAACGATTGGCATGTTGACGATAAACGTCGACAGGATCTGGTGCGAACAACGCTTTGAGACCAAGCACTTGGTTGACTTCATCTAAATGGTTCCAGTTGTAGTTATCACGAATGGTTTTACCAAATTTGGCACTACAGCGTGATACGAGGCCATCATTGTCTTTTCCGCCATCGATCAGTAATGCGGTCACTTTTAGTGCTGAGTCTAAATCTAAAATATTGGTGATTTGGCCCACACCTGTAAATGAATAGTTATAAATGCCTTTCTCAACGCTATTGCCATCAGCACAATTGGATTTAGGCAAGCCCAGAGGGAATGCGGCATTGTACTTTGCAGAACCCGCTAGCGTTAAACTTGAACCACCTGCCAATGCATCATGAGGGTAAGTCTTTGGATCTAGACCTTGCGCCCAAATGATGGCTTTAGAGACAAAATTCACAGCTCCAACCAAGGGTGCTTCGACAGCGGTGCCTTCAGCTTTTAAAATTAAGTCTGCAACAGGGGATCCTTGATGAGGTCCTGCAACACTGGTTAATGAAGCCACGACATCTGGGCGAACACCGGCAACATAACGAATTGTTGGCCCACCATGGCTATGTCCAATCAAATTCACCTTATCCGCACCGGTGAGTGCTCTGATTTCAAGAACTTGTTGTAGAAGCTGTTCGCCACGCACTTCGGTAGAGTTAAAAGGCGATACGCGAGTTGCCCAAACATTTGCACCATTTCGGGCAAGATCAGGAAGGATTTGATACCAATAGTCGAGTCCAAATGAGTCCGTACCAACGGTAATAAAACCACCCATACCATGGTTAAATACGATTGGATATTTGGTCTTTGCATAGCTGGAACTAGCTTTGGCAGTGACTTGGGTTGCTTGCGATGCAGATACATTACCGATGAATGTAGCTGCAATTAAACCTGCTAAAAATGATCCGTATTTCATGAGCGATCCTCAATGTATTATTGTTTTATGACAATATTTATTGTCATTTCTAATAAAGCAATAAAGACCACCTGTTGCAAATTGAAAGAGATTAACTGTGACGCTAAATGTAACAAAATAAACGATCATGAATTTTCAGATCTATAAAAGTAAATAAGAGGGCCGAAGCCCCCTTATTACATTTAAACTTCAACGATAAGAATTAAAGTCCTTGCAGTTTTAAACGGTTTGCATGTTGACGGTACAGCGCCACAGGATCTTGTGCAAATAGCCCTGTTAAGCCAAACATCATATTGGCTAAATCGGTATGGTTAAGTTTGTAGCTGTCGTTAATAACTTTACCGATATAAGCACTACAACGTGCAACCATACCGTCATTGTCTTTATTGCCGTAAGACAATGGCCCGAGTTGCATTAGGATCGTGTCGATATCAAGTAGATTCGTGGTTTGCGCAACACCAGTCCATGAATAGTACTGAATGCCTTTGCTGTCGACTTGTTTTAAGTTTTTGCTGCAATTTTCTGAAGATGCCAAAACACCGTCAGCTACAGCAGATTTTGCAACTGTACTGTTAAATGCAGCAGAACCTGTTTGTGATAATGATTTCATTGAAGCATCGAAATCAATTTCAAGCTCTGGTTTTGCCTGACCCAAAGCAATCAGTGGACCGACAATATAATCACCTAAAATATTAAAGGCAGTGCGAGAAAGTGAGTTGCCTTGAATATCATCCGCTACTTTAGAGCCGTGATAGGTTCCTGCAACACCTGTAATAGACGCAATGTACTGTGGTTTTGTTTGAGCAACATACAATACAGTTGGACCACCATGAGAGTGACCGATTAAGTTAAGTTTTGGCTTCCCTGTAATAGCCAAAACATCTTCAACTTGTGCAATTAACTGCTCACCACGATGTGCTGTGGTATTTGCAGGAGATAATTGCGCTGCGAATACGGTTGAGCCATTTCGTGCCATATCTGGCAAGATTTGGTACCAATAATCTAGTCCGATGGTATCAGTGCCGATACGTGACCAACCGAGCCAACCATGCACCATTAAAATTGGATATTTGGTTTTTGCATAGTCAGATTTTGCCGTTTCCTTCACCTGGAGGGCGCTAGGCGCAGCTTGAGTGCTTGCCGATATACTCATCGCTAAGCCTGCAACTGCAGCTACAGAGGCCATCTTGGCCGTGTTTACTAAAGATCGCATAAATGTTCCTTGATCTGATGTTGTTTTTATTACTTTTTAATAATGAAAATACTCTCTGTTTTTAAGCAACATCTTTGTGATTGGCTAGGCCATATCTTTGATTTCAGAGAGTTTGAATAGACAAAGATGCCTTGTCATTTTTTCATGCTCGGTTTGAAATTCCATGTCATTTTAGGACATGGACGGCGTTGAGGTGACAAGTATATTTATATACATTCGTCTTTTATTTTTGCTATTTATTTTAGTTGTTATGATTTAATAACTTATTGAATTAATTTATTTAATGCTTAAAAGTAAGAAAATTGTAAATAAAAAAGGACGTCTAAAGACGTCCTGTTCACTACTTAAAGGGAACTAACTTTTGGGTTAAAGTCCCTGTAATTTTAAACGATTGGCATGTTGGCGGTAGAGCGCAACTGGGTCAGGTGAAAATAGGCTGCGTAGGCCAAAGATCATATTCACTTCATCTAAGTGGTTGTGATTGTAGTCATCACGGATTACTTGTCCGATGTGGGTGCTACAGCGTCCAACCAAACCGTCATTGTCACGATTTCCATAGGCCAAAGGGGCAAGCTGACTAATCACTGTATCTAGTACATCTAATACATTCGTGGTTTGTGCTGTACCTGTCCATGAGTAGTAATACACACCATTGTCGACTTTGGCACCCGACTGATTGCAGTTCGCAGCCAGTGCTGCGGTTGGAAATTTTGCATTAAATTCAGCAGAACCTTTTTCACTGATCGCGGTAAGTGATGCATCAACACTGTTGGGTAGACTCGAGTTGCCTTCAGCCCAAGTAATAATCGGTGCTAAGAGTTGATCGCCAAGGACCCCAAAGACTGAGTTAATAGTTTTATTTGCTTGGATTTTATCTGCGACTAGAGAGCCACGATAAGTGCCTGCAACCCCAGTCACCGAAGCCACATATTCAGGTTTGATCGCTGCAATGTAGCGAGTTGTCGGTCCACCATGTGAATGACCAATGAGGTTCACTTTGGGTTGGCCGGTCAGAGCAATAACTTCTTCGACTTGAGAGAGCAATTGCTCACCACGGACTTCTGTCGACTCTAGCGGAGAAACTTGGGCAGCAAAGGTATTGGCCCCATTACGAGCTAAATCTGGCAAAATTTGATAAAAATAATCCATGCCAAAGCTGTCAAAACCAATGCGAGTAAACCCGAACATACCATGGGTAAACACAATCGGATATTTGGTCTTGGCATAGTTTGCCGAGCTGTTGGCGGTGACATGTTGGAGTCCTGCCGCCGCTTGAGATTGTGTACTAGCGATCGCTGCTGATGCAGCCATGATTGCGCATAAAAGAGCTTGTGGTTTTTTCATTATTTCATCCTGAAATTGAAGTTATTTTTAAATTGTTATTTGCACTTATTCTGCGAAAGGTAATTTTCCACCTTGATCATGCACAGATTCAAAGGTACTGACGCGGAGCTGATCTTCCTTCGATTTAAAATGTTGATTACGGAGCTGCTGCACTGCTTGTTGTTTAGCGCTGTCACTCATATTGCTTTTCACAATGCTGTCACGCTCTGTGAGATATTGATTCACGCTAGATTTCCAAGAGCTGCGCTGGCTGTCTAGATTTTCAAGGCGCTGAGTGGCTTCTGGACCCACTAAATTTAACCGCATTTGATGGATTTCTTCGCTTGAACCACCACGGGCTTTAATGTCCGCTGTGAGTTTGCGTAAATCTTCAAGTTTATTGATTTGTTCCAGGTTTTCTTTCCAGTCTTCTGGGAGTTCATCAAACAGGGCTTTTAGTTTTTTGGCTTTTTCTGATTCAGACAGTTTTTTGTCATTCACCACTTCCATGCGTTTCAGCGTGTATTCGTGATAGGTATTTTCCTTGCCAAATAAGCCTTCAATTTCATAATCTGAAAAGAACTGCTTTCTTAAATTCTGGGTACTGCTATAGATCGAGCGATAATATTGTGGTGACTCTTTATCGTCACTTGGTGGCTGTAAATGACCTAACTGTTCACGATATTTCATATAACGATCCCACAAATCATAAATTTGTGACAGCGCAGGTTCTTTATGACCTTGTGCAATGTAGGCTTTAAAGTCCTTTTTGATTTGATCTATCGACTTTTCACCATATTGAGTGATGAAATATTCAAAACAATTCCGTGTTTGCTCGTTCACGATCAGACGGTTTGAACCATCCATACTGATTTGACAGTTTACTTCTGTGTCTTGTTGACTTGGACTGAGCAGTGAAGAACCGCTTGTGGCTTGTGCTGTAGCGTTTTCGCCCTGCGCTAAAGGCGTATTTTGTTGTTGAATCGATTGATCTGAAGGATCATTTTGTGATGCTTTTGGCGCCAGCCAAAATATAAATGCAGCAACAGCGATAACGACCAAGGCAATGATGAGCCAAAGTTTATTTTTTTGCATATCCCAATGCACCTTTATTCCGTTTTTAATTGTTTTAGAGTTCTAAATGCGAACTCAATATGACATAAAACGCAGATAAAAACATAGAAGAGTTGTAAACGTTAGAGGTGGGTTGTTACCATTGCGCTGTTCCTGTATTAGCCAAATGTTGACATGAAAAAAGCCTCTCCTAAGATCCAACGTCGTCCTGTACATGGTGTATTTCTTTTGAATAAGCCATTAGGTATTAGCTCGAATGCAGCCTTACAGAAGGTTCGATGGTTGTTTCGTGCACAAAAAGCAGGACATACCGGTGCGCTTGATCCGCTGGCTTCAGGTTTATTACCAATTTGTTTGGGTGAAGCGACGAAATTTTCACATTTCTTGCTCGACTCGACCAAGCGTTATCAAACCACCGTCTTTTTAGGACACAGCACCACGACGGGTGATGTGGAAGGTGAGGTATTGATGGAACAAGCTGTACCTGTTTTGACCGAGGCATCTATTCAGCAGGTACTGGCACAGTTCGTGGGAGATATCCAACAAATTCCACCGATGTATTCTGCGCTGAAAAAAGAAGGTCGCCCGCTGTACGAGTTGGCGCGTAAAGGCATAGAAATAGAGCGTGAAGCACGTCCAATTTCGATTTATGCCATCGAGTTATTATCATTTAATGAGAATAGTATTACACTCGACATCACCTGTTCTAAAGGCACGTATATTCGTGTATTAGGCGAAGATATTGCCAAAGCATTGGGTACTTACGGACATTTAACCTATCTACACCGTATTCAAACGGGTCATTTTGATCTTAACCCAAGCTTTACCATTGAATATTTAGAGAGTCTGACCGAAGCTGAGCGTGAAGCATTATTGCTGCCGGTGTATTCACCTGTCGATCATTTTTGCAAAGTGCAAGCGCCGGAAGGTCGAGCTGAATATTTTAGTCGTGGAATGGAAAGTAATATTGAGCATGCTGCGGAAGCGCAGGTTTTGGTATTTGATGGGGAACGTTGCTTAGGTCTAGCGGAAATTACTGATCGTAAGCGCTTAGTACCAAAACGTGTATTAAATCTTGAATAGTTATTAACAGCCACTGAAGCCAAATTATGGAAATTGAAATCATCTTAAGCCTGCTATTTTTTGCATTTTTTGCTGGTGCAATTGATGCAGCTGTTGGCGGTGGCGGACTGATTCAAATTCCTGCCATTATGAATGCCATGCCGCACTTATCTCCAGCGACCGTATTTGGCACCAATAAGTTGTCTTCGATCTTTGGTACGGCTTCGGCGTCCTATTCTTTTTTACGCCAAGTCAAACTCCGTTGGAAATTACTTGCGGTCATTGCAAGCTGTGCATTTGTTGCCTCCTTTGTGGGAGCAGCCTGTGTATCAATGATTCCAAAAGAAGTCTTACGTCCTTTCGTTTTGGTCATGTTGATCGTGATTGCGATTTATACCTTTGCCAAAAAACAATTTGGTCAGGTGCATGTACGCCAAGAACTGACTCCTAAAATCCTCGGTTTTGCCGCTATTGGTAGTCTGGTGATTGGCTTTTATGACGGCATCTTTGGACCTGGCACTGGCAGTTTCTTTATTTTCTTTTTTATTCGTTATCTACAAGCAGACTTTTTACATGCCTCTGCTTTGTCAAAAGTCGCCAACTTAACCACCAACCTTGCAGCACTGAGTTTTTTTGCGCCCACTGGCCATGTGTTATTTGCGATAGGCTTAATGATGGCTGTAGCAAATATTTTAGGCTCGATCGTTGGTGTACGTGCGGCAATTAAATACGGTAGTGGCTTTATTCGAATTCTATTTTTGATTTTGGTGAGTATTTTGATTGTACGGTTGTGTTATCAAACCTTTACGGGACAAGCTTAAAACAAATCTTAACAGTGCGTTGCTGAATTCTGTCGCTGAAATGATTAGTATGAAAATAAGCGACTCGTTTGAGTTGTGGATAATAATTAAATTTCATAATACACAATTAGCTAAGCATCAGAGGTCATCACTACAATGAATATATTTGAAGCTTTACGCCAAAGTCATGAAAAGCAACGTGAACTTGCTGAAAAACTCATTCAAACATCAGGGGATACACCTGAGCGTCGAGATTTATTTGAGCTGCTCAAAAATGAGTTATTTGCTCATGCTGTTGGCGAAGATCGTTATTTTTACATCCCGTTAATGATGACTGATTCAGGCCTAAACATCACCCGTCATGCATTGGCGGAACATCATGAGATGGATGAATTATTAGAGCAACTGACGGAAACTGAATTTAGTAATCAAGGTTGGTTGGCAATTGCGAAAAAGTTATCTGAAACGGTACATCATCATTTGCAGGAAGAAGAGCACGGCTTTTTTCAGCAAGCAGGTAAAATCTTAGATGAAAAACAAAAGGAAAGTTTAGCCAAACAATATTTGGCGGAATATAAGAAATACAAGAAAGCAGATAAAGACAGTTTGACGGGCTAAACGCAAGTGAAGCCTGAAGACGAATGCAAAATCAAAAAAAAGACGGCAGAGGCCGTCTTTTTGTTTCAACTATAAATATAAAAATTTAGTCTGATACGCTGCTCGGAGTATTGCGAGAGGAACGTAAAGTCACCCCGACGGACGCCAACATAATGCAGACTAAGGCCACCCATTGCCACGTCCCAATATTTTCGCCAAGCAGAACTATACCTGTAATGGCAGCTAATGCAGGCGACAAACTCGATAAAGTCCCATAACTAAGTTTACTGAGGATTTTTAACGCTTTTAAATCCAGTGCATAAGGTATGGCCGTGGCTAAAATCGCAATTAATAAGGCTTTCGGCCAATATTGGGTATCGAGTAGGGCGGGTGCATTGTTATATAGTCCAATCGGGAGCAAGGTCAGTGCGGACAGTGTGATGGCAATCGTTAGCGCATGCATACCAATATTTTGGTGTACGACTTTTTGCCCGAAATAAATATAGAATGCCCAACAGAGTCCCGCTGCTAAGGCATAGGCTGCCCCAAGTATTGAGAAATTACCATCATGAGCTTGTCCCCAAGGCACCATCAACGCAATCCCTAAGATCGCCAAAAAGACCCAAATATAATCACTGCTGTTTTTAATGGATAACAATGCCAAACCCAAAGGGCCGATAAACTCTAAACCCACGGCAATGCCTTGTGGCAATTTACCCAGTGACATATAGAACAACACATTCATCAAACAGAGTGCCGCGCTATAGCAGAGCAGATCCCACCATTTTAAAAAAGACAGCCGTTTTAAAATGTGCCATGAACGAAACATTAAGCAGATAATAATTGAAGCAAAACAGAGTCGTAAAATGGTCACACTGAGTGGATCAAGCACCAAAAATAATTGCTTGGCGAATGATGCACTGATCTGATAGGAGATCATGGAAAGTACCATGAAAACGACTGCTAATAATTGTGAGTTTGGCATGCGGCACGCTGTGGTGGGGGGAACAAAGTACCCCAATTTTTAATTCTGCTCAGTATAGCGGTTAATATTGAATTATTGATGACTTTTCAGAGGCAGAAATGCAATTTGCAGGTTTTGAATTTAAAAAAATTGAATATAAAAAATCGTCTTTAAATCGCCACCATTTTTAAATTCAAAATAAAAAATGGAGATATTTTCAAAAGATTAAGGCGGTTTGAATTTAAATTGATTTGGCCTTTTGCGTGGTATAAGTACAGCCAATCGAAGCACTGATTATCACTGCCAATGCCAACCATTGTGTCCATAACAATTGTTCATGCAAAAAGATAAAACCCGAGAGAGCGGCAACAGCGGGTTCCAAACTCATGAGTGTACCGAAACTCAGCGCAGTCATGTTACGTAGCGCAATCATTTCTAGAGTAAAAGGTAAAGCACTAGCTAAGGTCGCAAGTGCAATAAAATACAGCAGACTACTTGGCTCAAACGCCTGTGCCGGCATACCTGCAAAGATTGCGATGGGCATCAGAACACACATGCCGACGAACATGCCTAAGCAAACGGTATGATTGCCTGAGACCCCTGATGGTTTTTGACCTGCCACGATATAGAGTGCCCAACATGCACCTGCACCGAGGGCAAGCAAGATCCCAATTGGGTCAAGACGTTGTGCTGCTTGATCAAATGGAAACAGCAAAATTAGGCCTAGAATTGCAAGGCCGACCCAGACGAAGTCGAATTTTCGTCTTGCTGCCAATAGTGCAACACTTAAAGGGCCAATAAATTCAAAAGACACGGCAATGCCGAGAGGTAGGCGATCAATGGACAAGTAAAACAGCATATTCATGCCTGCAAGAGCACAGCCATAACTGATAATCGCAGACCATTTGACTTGTTTAAAATTGATCTGCCAAATTTTAAAAATAATCGCCAAAATCAAAGCGCCTAGCATTAAACGCATGGCCGAGACGGTCAGTATGGGAAATTGACCGAAAAGATATTTGGCAAATGAACCGCTGCTTTGCATGCTGATCATGGCAATAAGCAAGATCAGCGGTGCTTGGACAGCCGGTGCAACTTTAAAATTTGGCATAAACTAAATTTGTTTCGATGACTCGAAGAGCGGGAGAGTGGCACTAGCCAGATTTTAAAATTTTATAACAATAAAAAAACCACAGCCCGAAGGCTGTGGCTTCAGTGTCTAATTAAATTAGAACAATACGCGAACGCGGATTGTACCTTCCACTTCGTGAAGAGTATCCAAAGCTTCTTTAGATGCAGTTGCATCAACGTCCATCACAAGATAACCCACATCACCTTTAGTCATTAAAGACTGACCAGAGATGTTGATACCGTGTTCAGCAAACAAGTTGTTGATTTTTGAAAGAACGCCCGGCACGTTTTTGTGGATATGAAGTAAACGGTGTTTACCTTCAGTCAACGGTAACGCGATTTCTGGGAAGTTCACTGCAGATAAAGTCATACCTTTATCAGAGTAAGCAACGAATTTTTCAGCAACTTCAAGACCGATGTTCGCTTGCGCTTCCATTGTTGAACCACCCACGTGAGGAGTCAAAATCACGTTGTCTAAGCCACGAAGTGGAGAAACGAATTCTTCACCGTTTGCTTTAGGTTCTTTAGGGAATACGTCTACAGCCGCACCAGCAATATGACCAGATTTGATTGCATCAGCAAGATCTTCAATGATGACACATGTACCACGTGCAGCATTGAGGAAGATTGCGCCTTCTTTCATTTGAGCAAATTGCTCTTTACCGAAGAAGTTACGTGTAGATGGAACGTCAGGAACGTGTAAAGAAACCACGTCTGCATTGGCAAGAAGTTCACCCATAGAACCGACTTGACGTGCATTACCCATTGGAAGTTTAGTTACAGCATCGTAATAAATTACGTGCATACCTAAACTTTCAGCAAGTACAGAAAGTTGCGAGCCAATCGAACCGTAACCAACAATACCTAAAGTTTTACCACGAGTTTCAAATGAACCGACTGCAGACTTGTTCCAACCACCACGGTGAGTTGAAGCAGATTTTGCAGGAACACCACGAAGTAATAGAATCGCTTCAGCAAGTACTAGTTCAGCAACTGAACGCGTATTTGAGTATGGTGCGTTAAATACTGGAATACCGCGAATCATTGCAGCATTTAAGTTCACTTGGTTTGTACCGATACAGAAACAACCCACAGCAATCAGTTTGTTCGCCGCTTCAAAAACTTCTTCAGTTAATTGAGTACGTGAACGAATACCAATGAAGTGAGCATCTTTAACCGCTTCTTTCAACGCTTCACCCTCAAGCGCAGTTTTACGGTAGTCAATGTTGGTGTATCCAGCAGCATTTAGAGTGTCGATTGCGTTTTGGTGAACGCCTTCTAACAACAAGAAACGAATTTTATCTTTAGGTAAAGAAAGATGTTGGCTCATTACGGCTCCGCTACAAAGGCCAAATTTAGTGCGCATATAATAGCATAGGAAGTCGCCTGATATACATTTCCTTTATGACCGACGTCATGGCTATTTTGGCGAATGATGAGTCAATTTTTTTAGATTTGGTCTAATTAACTTGGTCATATTCCTCGTGACATTTTGAAATCACGTTTTTCTTTGGGTTTTGTCAAAAAAAGCCCAGTTATAGCTTATAATGGTGCCGCTCAAAATCATCATGACCAATTCCCTGACATTTTGATGCGCTCTGTTTCAGGCTTTTTCCCTTGAAATATGCGTTACCGCAGTTTTGACTGAATGAAGTCTGGACCTTTAAAAAAAACTTGTTTACTTCTTGCAAGGTCTGAAAACGATGAATGCTCCAGTCGCTTTAACCCCAGAGTTATTGACCCAATTGACCGCTATTGTTGGCGAAAGCCGTATTAAAACAGATGCGGATAGTCTCCAAAATTGGGGTCGTGACCATACTAAGCACTTCGATCCAAATCCTTCGGTCGTCGTTTTCCCTTCAAGCACAGAGCAAGTTCAACAAATTGTAAAACTTGCCAACCAATTTAATGTCGCGATTACCCCAAGTGGCGGTCGTACAGGTTTATCAGCAGGTGCTGTGGCTGCTAACGGTGAAATCGTGGTGAGCATGGACAAGATGAACCAAATCTTGGAATTCTTTCCAGCTGACCGTATGGTTCGCGTACAAGCAGGTGTAGTGACTGAACAACTTCAGAACTATGCTGAAGAACAAGGCATGTACTACCCAGTTGATTTTGCCTCTTCAGGTTCATCTCAAATTGGCGGCAACATTGGTACCAATGCGGGTGGTATTAAAGTCATCAAATACGGCATGACACGTAACTGGGTGTTGGGCATGACCGTGGTTACAGGTAAAGGTGACATCCTGCGCTTGAACAAAGGCATGATCAAAAACGCGACGGGTTATGCGCTTCAACACTTATTTATTGGTGGTGAAGGGACTTTGGGCCTCGTGACTGAAGCTGAAATCAAACTTGAACGCCAACCCCATGACTTACAAGTATTGGTTCTCGGTGTGCCTGATTTTGATGCGATTATGCCTGTTCTACATGCCTTCCAAAAGAAAATCGACCTGACTGCATTTGAGTTCTTTGGTGAACTTGCGATGCAAAAAGTATTGGACAATGGCCATGTACAACGTCCGTTTGAAACACCATGTCCGTTCTATGTTTTACTTGAGTTTGAAGCACCATTTGAACCGATCATGGATGCGGCAATGGAAATCTTTGAACATTGCATGGAACAAGGTTGGGTACTGGATGGCGTGATGAGCCAAAGCTTAGACCAAGTACATAGCTTATGGCGTTTACGTGAAGACATTTCAGAGTCAATCGCACCGTTCACTCCATACAAAAATGACATCTCAGTTCTGATTACACATGTGCCTGCATTTATTAAAGAAATTGATGCAATTGTGGAAGCGAATTACCCAGACTTTGAAATTTGCTGGTTCGGTCATATTGGTGACGGTAACTTGCACTTAAATATTTTGAAACCTGCGGATTTAAGTAAAGATGAATTCTTTGCAAAATGCCAAGTGGTAAACAAATACGTATTTGAAACTGTGAAAAAATATGACGGTTCAATTTCAGCAGAACATGGCGTGGGTATGACCAAAAAGCCTTACCTCGATTACACACGTTCAGCAGAAGAAATCGAATATATGAAAGCATTGAAAAAAGTATTCGATCCAAATGCAATTATGAACCCAGGTAAATTGTTCGATCTTTAATTTTTTAAAGACGTACTAGAACGCATCTTCGGATGCGTTTTTTATGGCTATAGCACGACTTTTTAGCCACGCATGGATGAGAGACCACACATTGATTTTTGGAATGGAGTACTTCTTTTACATTGCTTAAATAGTGTTTTGGACAAATGTTCGGCATGATAGGGCTGAATAATAAATTTGAGTTGGTTCTATGTATCGTTTAATTGCTGTGTCTGCATTGTGTGTGGGGATGTTGGCGGGTTGTGCGACAACGCAGAAAATTGTGTCTAAAGTCGGTTCTTCTGCTACGCCACTCGATCAGGTATTAAAAGAACGTCCTGATTTACGTAAAGAGCTGTCGACTGTGGAAATTCGTCAGTATTTTAACCGTGTCGAGTCGCCAAATGCGGGGCAGGTGAAAGTGACTGAAACGGGTTTGATGGATGATTCGGTGAAATCGGTTCGTACTATTTATAGTTTTAGATTGGTGGATGGTGACTGGGAGCGTGTAAATACGCAAAAGGAATATCAGTGCCAGCGTGGTAAAAATACCAAGACTTTCCAATCGGCGAAGTGTCCTTAAATTATAAAAAGTTAAGGTCTAAATTTCTTATTAAATATTCAGCATGACGGGGTCCTTTCATTTTAAATTCGATGATTGGAGCTCGTATCTACTTTTGTTTCGGCAAAAGTAGCAAAACCATCTTTCATCCGCAAAACTCGTCAAATACCATCTTCAATTGTGTAGGTCGCAGAAACTTTACATATTGAATGTGTCCTGACTCGGACAGTTGCGGATGAGTTTCCGCGTATCTTAATTTTCATCCTAAACATAGAATATTCAATCCTAAAAATTTTCTCGTGAGTTCGTATAGTTTTTAATAATATAAAACCGAATTCAAATCATGATCAGATTTCAAATTTATGATGAAAACCCTCGCTTTTATTCACGTCAATGACTCAGGCTCAGCTGTAGGTGACTTTGCCCCAGTGACTTCAGTATTTTCCCATTATGAATTGGGGAATACCGTTTCGCCTTTTTTATTGCTCGATCATTTAGGGCCTGGAGTGCTGAAACCAACCCAACTGAAAAAAGGCGTGTTGGAACATCCACATCGAGGCTTTGAAACCGTCACCTTGGTGTTTAAAGGCGAACTTGAACATCA
This sequence comes from Acinetobacter sp. YH1901134, assembly GCF_013416965.1. NCBI lineage: Bacteria > Pseudomonadati > Pseudomonadota > Gammaproteobacteria > Moraxellales > Moraxellaceae > Acinetobacter > Acinetobacter sp. YH1901134. The sequence continues at coordinate 94,107 of NZ_VPEW01000008.1, forward strand.
TGATACGACTGGCGGCGGTGGCGTCATTGGTGAGGGCGATGTGCAGTGGATGACTGCTGCTTCAGGCATTCAGCACGAAGAAGTTTTTAGCCACGCCTTTGCACAGCGGGGCGGCGCATTTGAAATTTTGCAACTTTGGGTCAATCTGCCTGCCAAAGATAAAATGAATCCTGCACGCTATCAGAGCTTAGCCAAAGCCAGTATTCCAAAGGTCGATTTAGCCCAAGATGCAGGTTATGTACGGGTCATTGCAGGTCATTATTTAACAGCCCACGGCCCCGCAGAAACACATACGCCTATGCAAGTATTTGATGTCTTTGTCAGAGCCAATCAAAGCATCACCCTGCCTGCACAGGAAGGGGATACCACGCTTGTGTATTTACGTTCGGGCAAGCTGAAATTTAATGAAACGGATGAACTATTAAATGCACAGCATATGGCAGTTATGTCGAGCCAAGGTGAAAATGTCGAATTGACGGCAGTTGAAGATAGCCACATGTTGTATTTATCGGCGCAGCCTTTAAATGAACCCATCTATGGGCGAGGTTATTTTGTGATGAATCATTTTGCAGAAGTCATGCAAGCCTATGAGGACCTAAAACAAGGTCGCTTTATCCAAAAAGCAGACAATGAAAAGCCATAAAAGTGGCTAGATAAAAAGACCAATACAACGCCAGCAAACACTGTTAAAATAGTCGGACTCAAACCGACAGATCGGTTCGTTGAAGTTCATTTTATCTCTATCTAGCGTCTTGTGAATACGACGCACATATGGCGGATATGCCGCAAATTCATTTTTAAAATTAATATTACAGTGCTCGTCATTGGGCTGAAGTGTCTCTCCCTATTTGTCATTTCAAGCTCGACAGCACACATTTGATATGTAGATAACAATGCAAAACGTACAAACCACAAAATTAAGTCGTGCCACCTTAATGTTTCCCTTGGCACTGGTTTTATTTGAATTTTCTGTCTATATCGGAAACGACTTAGTGCAACCCGCCATGCTTGCGATTACCCAAGAGTTTGGTGTGAGTAGTGCATGGGCACCCTCGTCGATGTCATTTTACTTATTGGGAGGTGCTTGTGTCGCTGCGATATTAGGGCCATTGTCAGACCGATTAGGCCGTAAAAAAGTCCTGTTGGGTGGTGTGGCATTCTTTAGCTTATGCTGTCTAGCGATATTGCTCACGCATAATATCGAAAGCTTTTTAACGTTGCGTTTTTTACAAGGTTTTGGTTTGTCGGTCATTTCTGCCGTGGGCTATGCTGCTGTTCAGGAAACTTTTGAAGAGCGTGATGCCATCAAAGTCATGGCGATCATGGCGAATATTTCACTACTAGCGCCACTGATCGGACCCGTCCTCGGTGCCTTTATGATTGATCACGTGTCATGGCATTGGGGTTTTATAGGAATCGCATTTCTATCTTTTTTGAGTTGGTTTGGTTTAAAGGCCAAGATGCCGACTCAGCACATCAGCATTCCAAAGCAACCGGTGGGCTATATCATTGATGACTTTAAACAGGTGTTAAAAAATAAACGCTTTTTGGCACTGACACTGGGCCTACCGATGGTGGCAATGCCACTGATGCTGTGGATTGCGCTATCTCCGGTGATATTGGTGGAGCAGCTAGGACTGAGTAGCATGCAATATGGCATGGCACAGTTTCCTGTTTTGGGCGGGCTGATCATCGGTAATATTGTCCTGATTAAAATCATCGACAAATTGCCTCTAGGTCAGTCTGTGATGATCGGGCTACCGCTGATGTTACTCGGAACGAGCCTCGTGGTGATTGGGACGATGACTGAAAGTTATTTTCTGACCTTTCTCATTCTCGGCATGAGTTTGGTCAGTTTTGGTGAAGGGATTAGCTTTTCTGTGCTCTATCGTTTTGCCTTAATGTCGTCTGAAATGTCGAAGGGCACAGTGGCTGCGGCAGTGTCTGTAATCATGATGCTGACGTTCTTTGCCGTGATCGAAATTGTTCGCGTGCTGTATGAAAATTTTGGCCTTTGGGCCTATAGTTTGGCAGGCTTTACCCTCATTATCTTGTGGTTCAGCCTACCACGCTTGGTGGTGCGAGATATTATGCGACAACGTAAATTGACGGGTGAATTTTAAATTCGAGTTCATGCCATCATAGAAAAAGCCCAATGCTGTGTAGAACAAAATTGGGCTTTTTTATTTTCTTTAAACAGTCTTAATTTGATGTTGCCGGTTGTTCTGCATTTTTTAATTTGCGATCGAAAATGAACGGGCCAAAAGGCAAAATCGATGCAATCAGGCCCATTAGAAATACACTGAGCGACCATTTTTGCTTTTCACAGACCACAAATAGCACCACCAAGAAGGCAATAAACAAGACGCCATGTCCCATACCGACGTATTTGACCAATATTGGATTATCCATCAGGTACTTCATTGGCATAGCAATGAACAATAATAATAAAAAGGAGATGCCTTCGAGTAGGCCCACAAAGCGTAAGGTCTTGATATTCATGCGAAGTCTAAATTCAAAGTGATTTCAGCCTTGAGTGTACCTGAAAGCACTGCAGGAACGAAGCATTCCCGTTGAAATAATTGATCCGCATATTGAATCTAAGTTGATGTATTTAAAGTTAATTCTGAGTCGTCTGCTCGGATTAACCTTCTAGATCCGTTAAGGCATCTTCAATCGAACCCTGATCAAATTCATAGTTACAGCCGAGTAAAATCATTGGGCTTTTTCCGGTCATTTCAGACAAGCTCAATTTGTGATTCACAGCATGAAGTTCATCGGTTTCTGCTTCTGTCCGCAAGATTTTTTCACCACGGAAAAATGGCATATTGGCAAACATTGGATGCTGCTCAATACCATATTTTTGGGCAAGTTTTTTCACATCGGCTTGGCGATAGATCGCGAATACTGCATTGGAAGACAGGCCAATTTCTTGGGTTGGCATGCCAAAAAATTCAACCGCTTGCTTATTTTTATAGATATAAATAAACGGTTGATGTGGGTCATCATGGCGTTTCCAGCCCAGTTGCTCCAGAGTCTTTTCATAGTCGAGCAAAGTGTCATGGTAGGTGTCGTAATCGGCCTGACATTCCAAAATACGCTTCAAATCTTGTGCTGTCAGTGCTGCAAAAACAGAAGACGCAGCTAAACATGAGGTCGCCACAATCGTAGGTAATATAAGGCGTCTAAAACCTAAACTAAGCATTTTCATCATGAGTCTCGAATGATTTTATTTAATTTCCGCCTGAATCAGCTGTGTTCGAAGCTGAATCAGTTCGGCTAATGTTTCTAATAATAAACTGATTTGCTTGAGCACCAGTTGTAGGTGATTAGACCGCATTTCTTCAGTGCTGAGTGTTTTAATTTCAAAGAGTTTTTGCTGAATTTTCTCAGGGTTAAGCGGTTTTTGCTGAATTAAGACTTCGTCTAAGGTGCTTTGACACCATTTCAGCAGTTCAAGGACTTGTTGGTCTTGTACCTGTTCACGGTGGCTCCCCAATGCCGAAATATAACTGAGCTGACTATGGCTATAGACCAAATAGCGAAAAGCATGTTGAATCAAAGTTTGGTCGGGTTCAGGCTCGGTACTTAAACTTGAAATCATGCTCGATAGTTCAGTTTGGGCATTATGGGCTGAACGACGGGCACGCCGATAATCAATGCTATTGGTTTTCCCATGGAGATATTGCTCAACTACGGCATCAAAATAATGTAGAGTCGCAGCAGAGCTTTTTTGAATGGTCTTGGAAATATTGCGAAAGTCCCAATCTGGCCAGATCACATTGACTGCGAACCATGCAATAAAACAGCCGAGTAGGGTATCAACGATACGCGGTAAAATGACCGCATAACCAGCGCCTTTTAAATTAAAAATCAGCAAGACCATTAAGGTTGCCATGAGGGTCGCCATGGCATATTTTTTGGCACTCAGATAGAAAAAGCACACGCCAAAAATAATCGTCAGTAGTAATTGACCTTCGACACTCGGCACAAAATACAAAATAGGAATGCCAAGTAAGACCCCTAATATGGTTCCCAAAGTCCGCATTTTTAAACGACTTTTGGTCGCAAAATAGCGCATCTGACAGACAAATAAACTGGTCAATAATATCCAGTAGCCATTTTTGGCAAAAGGCAGTAGTGAAATGGCATAGCCCATGGCAAAGACAAAAGCGATGCGAACGGCATGGCGAAATAAGGCAGATTCTGGACTCAAATGCTGTTTCAGTTTGAGCCATAAATCGTGCAAACCGTGAATGTCGTCGTCGAGTAAATTGAGGTTGTCGATATGCTGCTGATAGGCCTGTTGCTGTGAATGATCTAAATCCTGCACATGCGAAAAGCGTTCTTGCACACTGTCCAAATTACTCAAGATCAGCTGTAGATTTTTCACTTCTATATTTTGCGGATTATTGGCCATCCACTCCTGCAAAGAGGCATGCAAATGTGCCAGTGCTTGCGCAGTAATCGGATCAGGCTGATAGGGTTGTCGATGCAAAATGCAGTAGGCCAACTGTTGGCAAGCCTGCGCTTGTAATCGAATATTTTTTTGAAAACGGAAAATTAAATCGGTACGGCTAAAATTTTGATGAATTTGTTCATAGTGTAAATAATTCGCACTGGCCTGTTCGTGAATATCTTGTGCCAAGAAATATAAATTCAGCCAGTAGATGGTGTTTTTATTGGCCCTTGAGGCTTTTAAACGGGTGAGTAAAGAAGCTTTAGTCGTGTTTAAACTTGGGATGACATCACTGTTTTTGAGTGATAATTCATACAGTAAGTGTTCCACATTGTCGACATTATCTGGGTCAAATAAGCGTGCTTTTGCATTCAGTACTTCGGCGATTTGTAAAAAACAACGCGAAAGATTGTCCTGTACAGGTAGGGTGGGTTTAATCAAGTAAAAGAGAATTGAGGTCAGGCCATACCATAAGGCCCCTAGAACAAAGCAGCTGGGTTGAAAATACCAGGTGTCATATTCGCCCAAGCCGAACATGGTGTAAATCGACAGTAAAATCGTGCCAAAAGATATCGTGGCATAGCGTTGCCCCAAAGCTCCTAATAAAATAAATCCTGCACTGGACAGTGAAAGATACAATATAAACAGCAGCTTATAGGGATAGAGAAAATCTAAAATACTACTGACACTAAAGAAGAGTACGCAGACATAGAGCAAATTACGCAGTCGGATGCTGAGTCGGTCGTCAAAGTCCGTGAGCGCGGTGGCAATCGCACCTAAGGTGACGGGAACAATAACACTATGAAAACCGAGAAAATATAATCCGAGCGTGGTGCCACTCAAAACAATACAAATTTGCAGGCAATACATAATGATTGCACTGGATTGAAACTGTTGAAACCAAGAGAGTCGCATGTTCACAGAGTTATGAAGTATTCGAATGATTTTGTAAATTAGACTGAGCTTTTTTCTGTGAACTGTCAATTTTTATTCAATAGAAAAGCGGACTTAAAGTCCGCTTATTCAAATCTATGTGCAAGGTCGATTATTGAATCACACCACAGGCAATACGGTCACCGCCACCGCCTAGAGGTTTAGGGTCGTCAGAGTAATTATCACCACCAGCATGGATCATAATGGCTAAGCCTTGTACATCCGCCAATTTCAAACGTGGTGCAATTAAATTCACTTTTGCTGTGCCATCGGTTTGAACTTGAAGGATCGGTAAGTCACCCAAGTGACCTGTTAGCGGCGTACCGTGGTTAGGTGCAGCTTTAGGGTTAAAGTGACCACCTGCAGCAAGAGCAGCACCCGCTTTTCCATCTTTTTCAGCTGGGGCACAAGAGCCTTTTTCATGAATATGGAAACCGTGTGGACCCGGAGGAAGCTGGGTTAAATTGGTATGAATAACCAAGCCAGCAGGGCTATCAACCAAGTTAATTTGACCGATGCTTTGACCAATACCTTGAGTAGTCACGGCATTGACCGTCACGGTTTTTGCATTCAGACCTGTTGAAGTCGAGGTACTCGCACAGCCTGTAAACATCAGGGCACTGACCGCAGCAAGCGCACCGAATTTAAATAGTGAAGACATGTTTGGCATCCTGTCTGTTTTTATGGAGTTTCAACCATTGAAACAGATGCGGATACAGGATGACAGATAATTTAAGTATTTGATTGTAATATTTGTTTAATGAATTTAAGCCTGAATTAAGGTTGTTCAGGCTTATCATCCATATTGTCTAAGTTATGTGCCAATGTTGCTTTGGGCATCATGACGGGTTCAATTTGGGTTTCATGCAACCATTCACGCCAAATGGCTAACAATACTGCCAAAATCACTGGGCCGATAAATAAACCAACAAGACCGAAACTGGCGATCCCACCTAAAACACCAAACATGATTAATAAGAATGGAATCTGCGTTGCCCCTGAAATCACTAAAGGACGAATCACGTTATCGGCCGTACTCACGATACAAACACCCCAAGCCATGACGCCAATGGCTTCAATGGTTTGACCTTGTGAAAATAACCACAACGACACAGCGGTATATGAAATCGGTGGGCCAAAAGGAATCAGTGCCAACATGAAGGTAATGATGGTTAATAACATTGGGTTAGGCACATCGGCAACAAAATAGCTGAGACCGGCAAGTAAAGCTTGGGCAATGGCGGTGAGACCGATGCCATACACTACGGCACGTGTGGTATCCGAGATGGTGGCAAGATAATGATGAATACGTGGCCCGATCACCATTTCGAGGGCTTTACTGACCTGACTTAAAATAGTTTGACCATCACGATAGAAGAAAAATAAAGACATCACGGCAAAACACAGCTTAAAGATATTTTTACTGACTTCGCCGACCAGAACTTTACCGTAGTTCAAATGCCCCTGAATCCAAATTTGTACCGATTGAATAATACTGTTTGGGTCATTGTTCAGCTCATGCAGGGTACGACTGACTTCTTTACCAATAAACGGCAGTTGGCGAATAAAATCAGGCACATTGACATGACCAGAGAAAACTTGCTTTTGTAATTCAAAATACAAGTTACGGCCTTCATGTTGTAGCAAGAAGATCGCAAAAATCACCGGCAGACCTACCACGAGCACCACCAGTAAGATCATCAGCGCCGCACTTAGATTTGCACGATTGCCACAAAAACGATGCACCGATTGATACAGCGGCCAAGTCATATAAGCAATAATCGCTGCCCAAACAACGGGCACAATAAAGTATTTGAGTACGCTAAAGCTCAAAAAAATCAGGATAAAAAATAATCCGAACAATAAGACTTTTTGTAATGTAGGTGCGAACGTTGGCAATGCGTGCTCTGATTTTTTCATCATGTTGTGTTCAATCTTAACCGAAAAAAAAGCTCCCGAAAACGAGAGCTTGTTAACTTATGGTGAATATCTTTCAGGCTAGATCCTTGCAAGATTGGCCTTTATATCAACAAAATGTGGAATGATGGGTTAAAACCACTCGGCTTCGTCTTCAATAATGGCATTGAGCACAGGTTGCCATTGTTGTTGCATACCGAGGTACAATTTTTGCGTTTTGTCAAAAACCGAAAGACCTTGCATGGCAAGTTGACCATAAGCGGTACGTTCAGAAATCCAAGCAACGGGCTGTTGTTCAACTTTATTGAAAAAATCTTGAATTTCTTTGGAATGAGCAGAATTGGGTTTGACACGATTGGCAAGCAATAAGATTTGGACTTTACCTTTACGAATCCGTTTAATTTCTTGTAAATGCTTTAAAAAACGACGGGTCGAGTCGATGTCGAAGAAAGATGGTTGTAGCGGGGTAATGATGGCATGAGCTTCACTCACCAACTGATCTGCATGTTCACCCGATAACGCACCCGGTGCATCGATAATTAGATATTCAATCCCTTTCGGCACATCACCAATCGATTTTTCATGACGCCAATCTAGGCTCTGAATTGGGGCTGCAGTCTCTGGGCGCTGTTTGAGCCATTGACGTGCAGACTTTTGATTGTCAGCATCTGCCAAGGCCACTTTATAACCTTTTTGCGCAAGTGCAGAGGCTAAACTGATTGCTGTGATGGTTTTGCCACAACCACCTTTTTGATTGGCAATTAATATCGTTTTCATCGACCTAAATAGATTTTATTCTGCTCATCCCTAGCATATCATTGTTTAATGCGGGGAATATGACAAAGAACCAAAGTCTAAGTTTTTTCTATACGTTTCGCTGTAATATATTAAAAAGATTAGGAATTTTAAATGTCTGTCTGGATGGCCATGCTCATTGGCGCATGTATTGGGATTGTACTGACCACCTTAATTTTAAGTGGCAGTCGCAATGGAAGGATTAAGGCAGAATACGAGCAATATATTGCAGAACTAGAATTGGAACATCAGCAGGCATTGGCCCACGCACAAAAGCGCAGTGTAAATACCAGTCGTGCTGTTTTAAAAGGCAAAATGGCTGAACAAATGGCGCCGATCATGCCTGAATTTCAGTATTTACCTAGCGATGCAAAGTTTCTCGGTGACCCGATCGATTATGTGGTTTTTGATGGTTACACTGATTTTCGTGATGGTGATGGACTCGCTGAAGACATTGAAGTGGTGCTGATTGATATTAAAAGTGGTGGGGCACGTTTGACCAAAGGGCAACAAGCGATTGCTCAAGCCATTGCTGAAGGGCGAGTGCGTTTTGAAACCATCCGAATTGATTTTGAGCATATTTAAGCTCGCTTGATTCAGGCTCAGAACCGTCGAAAAGTAATAAGGACAGAATATCCACATGGAAAAACTCTTAGCGACTGCAGCCGTTTTTGCGCTCATGCTGTGGATATGGTCTGAATATTTTCGTGCCATTCCACATTTAGAGCAAACTGGTGTGCTGAAAAATTTTCAGGTCACACCGACTCAGGCATTTTCCGGTGAATATTTGCTGTTGGATAAACGCTACTACAGTGCAAGTAGTCGTACTTTACATCCGGCAGCACCGACCGTGGTGGGTGGCTTTCAAGACTTGGCCTATGTCAGCAATATTGATCTGCTACTGAGTTCAGGCGCAAATGATTTCCAGTCTTTAAAATATCATCTTGAATGGTCGCAGCAGAACCGCTGTTTTAACGTACAAGCGAAAAATGTACCCTCGACACAAGTTGAACAGCTCAACTCCGAATTGCAAAATGTCAGTGTGATTGCTCAATCCGAAGACGTCGCAAATCGTATTCGGCGTTTGAAATCAGGGGATCGTGTGGAGATTTTGGGTGAATGGGTGGATGTGCATTCCACCAAAACAGGGAAGTCGTATAGCACCTTTAATGTGTTGAATAAAAAGCCCTGTCATATCCTAAAAATTAATGCCATTCGACTAATCAAAGACTAGGTACTTTTAACTAGATTTGATTTTGCTTAAACATGGCCTTGGAAGCTTTAACTCAACTTCCGTGCGTGGGCGAGCAACATGCGCTGTCCAATTTTTGGAATGCCTTCAGCATCAAAATACTGCGTTTCAAAACATTCAAACTGGGCATCTTCAAGCAACTTTTGCATATTACGATCCAGATGACAGCCATCCGCGACTTTCTTTTGAATGGGCGTCAGTAAGTTTTGTAACTGCTTAATTTTCCGATTTTCATTGTGTTGTACATGCTCAACCAAATGAAATGTTCCTGTTGGTTTAAGGACACGGTAGATTTCTTCAAGCGCAGTTTCAATATCGGCAATGCTGCATAAGGTCCATGTACTCACGACATGATCTAGACTTTCATCTGCAAAGGGTAATTTTTCAGCACTGGCTAAAATATGCTGTACCTCAAAGGGCGCTGCATGTACACGTTCAGCAGCTAAATGAAAAATATCAGGATTGGGTTCTAGGGCAAAAACCGTATCGACATTTTGATAAAACGCTAAATTCAAACCTGTACCAAAGCCAATTTCGAGCACCTCACCAGATACGGCTAACAGGAGTTCGCGTCGTTTATCCATCAAGCTTGGTACTTGCATGACTTGATTTAAAAGATGCGGAAAAATGTGTTGTTGATAAAATTTATAAATCATAGCGGGCATTGTTGTTGGTTTTTTTAAAGTGTAAATCATGTCTTTTTAATTTTAAATCATGTGGTAGGAAGTGAATATGGGCCAATTGACTGAATAACAGCATTTTGTTACCAAGTTCATAAGGTTTATGCAGACTGTGTGCGTAATATAGAGTTACAACTAGTGAAAACGACATTCATCAGGCTCAACCTACGCGATTTTAAGCTTATGTTCAGGTTGGGGCATTATGAATAGATGAAGTCGGCTCAATTGCAGAATTAAAATTGAGTAATGTGAAGTATTACAGGGTAAGAGGATAACGCGATGATCAAGCGAATTGCATTAAGTACTGTGCTTGCAGGCTTTTTATTGAATATCGGTGTCCAAGCGTCTTCAGATTATAATATTGCCAAAGGCTTAGCACCTGCTGCCAAAGGCCAGTCGATTTCTACCTTGAAAGAATTTAAAGGTGATTTCCGAATTTTAGGTTCAAAAACCTATCAAACAGATGAACAAGCAAAATTTTCTCCGATCGATTATGCCGTCAGTTGGGGCTTATTTGCAGAGCCAGAAATTGCTCGGACGATTTCAGTCAATCAATATGACCGTTTCTTAAATTGGAAAATGGATCGTGTTCCTGTACCGCAAAAGCAAGCCATGATGATGGTGTCGAATATGCACATCATTCCTGCAAATCCGCAAATTGCTAAACAAATTACTCAAGTGAAACGTGGTGATCTTGTGCGTTTAAAAGGGGATTTGGTTGAGGTGAAAGACAAAGATTTGGTTTGGACTTCATCTTTGACCCCAACAGATACGGGTGATGGGGCTTGTGAAGTTTTTCGTGTAAGTTCGATTCAGTGGATTGAAAAAGTCAAAGGCTAAACTTCGATTACATCGAGATCGTATTGAAATCGGTGTGCATTAGATTCAAGGTAAAATAATTTGATGATGAAAATGACGATAAAGAAACAGCTTATTTTGAGTCTAATGTTGGCGAGTGGTTTAGCGCTTGGTGGATGTACCAGTATGAGTTCAACTGTAGATGGGAAAACCCATGTATTTACTGAACAGCAAAGTTGTCCGACCTTGCTTGAGATGGATCGTGGACAAACTTTAGAAGTACTGTTAAACGAAAATCCAAGTACCGGATATGTATGGTCTTTGGCTGAGCAACCGAAACTTTTTAAAGTTGAAGAAGTGTTTCAATCAGCTCAACAACAACAACAACAACAAGCTGCTGCTGCAGATGCGACACCAGTGCTTGGTGCCGGTGGTCAAAAAACTTATCGTTTTACCGCATTGACTGCCGGTGAAGAATTACTACATTTGAAGCATGCACGAGCTTGGGAAAAAACCGCGATGGCTGAATGGACTTGCAGAGTTCGAGTGTCTTGATTTGAACCACTGATGAAAAGATAAAAAAGCCAGTATTTATACTGGCTTTTTTATCGCAGACGAACTGATTTAAAACGTCCACGTATGTATTATTTCGCGCTGAGCGCTTGACCGTCAAATTGAATACCTTCCCAACCATTTTGCATAAATTGGCGAATGTTTTGGTGGTCAGTTGCGTCTGGTGTCGCCAAAACAGCAGCATAATGTTCAGCAAAAAGACTTAATGTTTCAGCTTGGTTTAGACCATTCAATTGGGCAAAAGAAAATACTTTGGCACTGCCTTGGTTTTCAGTCGCTGCATTGGCTTGTTTGCCATTGGTAAAAGCAGTTGGTGTGTGGTTATAACGCGCTTCAATAAATGCAATCACATCTGAAAATTTCGCAGTCCCTGCTTGAAGTTGATCTAATAATTCCTGAGCCATAATGTCCTCTTTCAATAAAAAATACCGCAAAGTGTTGCAGACTATAGCAAGCTTTGGCCCAAACATTTAACACTATTTGCGTAAATTAAATGCGTGTATATTGAAGGGCGACCTTAGGCAGTCTGTTGCCTAAACTGTAGATACCAATGATGTTGAAGTAGGACAACTATGAACTGGCTTTTGGTCGCATGTGGCGGCGCAATTGGGGCAACACTTCGCTATGCAGCAGGACTGTTATTGGCCAAGCCAACCGTGCTCTTTCCGTGGGCAACATGGTGGGTGAATATTTTAGGTTGCTTTTGTGCAGGTGTGTTGTTTGCATTTAGCCAAAAATATCCCGTTCTACAAAATGAAGCACGCTTATTGCTTATGGTCGGGATCTTAGGTGGCTTTACCACATTTTCCAGTTTCGGCTTAGAAACCTTTCAACTGCTCAGACAAGGGCAAAGTGGGCTGGCATTTAGTTATGCCATTTCCAGTGTGGTGATTGGTGTCATCGTATTGGGGCTGGGATATTACTTATTTCATTCGATTTTAAAAATAGATGTTTAAAACAACGCTTGAAAACCACAAAATTTCAGACATAAAAAAAAGAAGCTCAGGCTGGAGGAGGGGAACCCTGAACTTCTTTAATGTTTTAATTTTAAAAGAAAAAACTTAATCTAAACTGAACTTATTGTGAGCGTTTGAAACGCGCAAAGCGTTTATTAAAGTTCGCAATACGTCCTTCGTTATTCACTTGACGTTGTTCACCTGTATAAAAAGGATGTGATGCACTTGAAATATCGAGTGTCACATATGGATAGGTCTTGCCTTCAAACTCTTTGGTTTGATTGGTGCTTAAGGTACTGCCAATCACAAAAAAGGCATTGGCATTGGTGTCATGAAAGAGCACTTCACGGTATTCGGGATGGATGTTGGCACGCATTCTTCTGTTCCTTAAATTTATTGATTAAGGGAATGTTATAACATAACAATATAAAATGCAAATATTGCCCGAAATTCATCAGGCAATCAGCGCTTCATGTTCTCTTAAGCGCTAGGTGGGACCAACTCATCAAAGAGATCATTCAGATTGTCATTCACTTTCAAATGAATCAAATTCCAATAATGTCCTGAAACAGTCCGGTTCACCATCAGGGTGTCTGGCGACGGTTTAAACACATCCCAATATTTAAGAGAAGGCTTAATTAATTCTACCCCGTCATGGTGTGCTGAGTTTTCAGCAAAGTCGTATTGTGTGGTCAGCGGACGCATCAGTACTTCAAGCCATTGCTCATACAACTCCGTAGGGAATTTACCGAGTTCATTGAGTGAATGTAAGGCATCGAGTTGCTGTTCCATCAGCGGAATATCGTGCTTGCGTGCAGCATTGATCAATTGCTTAAAGTGCGACACGATTTCAGGAGACAGGGTTTTCACACCGCCGTAGTCATATACGATGACTGAACCATCTTCACGAAAGGCGAAGTTGCCCGGATGTGGGTCACAGTGGAAACGTTTAAGGAAGAAAATTTCACGGCCAATGGCACGGAATAAGCGCCTTCCCAAGGCATTTCGTGTTTCTTGTGACCATGTGCTGGCAGTTTCTATACTGTCGCCAAGCTCTAGACTTAGAGTCAAAATATGACGTGAAGAATAATCTTTATAGACCTGTGGAATGATGACTTTGTCATCCAGCGCACAATGAAACGCACGGGCCACATCTAAGTTTTGCGCTTCAATTTCATAGTTCAATTCGTTGTCTAAACTGTCCTGAATTTCACGAAATAGCTTGTCTTGTAACTTCCGATCAATTTTCAATACGCCCATCAGACGAAGTGCAAGCCGAACTTGTTTTAAGTCACTGTCACAGGCTTCTTCGACACCCGGATATTGGACTTTCACTACAACCTGCTGACCATTAGGTAACACGGCTTTATGCACCTGCCCAATGGATGCAGCGGCAAAAGGTTGTTCTTCAAAACTTTTAAAAATTTGCGCGAGGGGTTTGCCGAGTTCTTGTTCTACTTGAGCCTTAATTTCAGCAAAAGGCATGGCTGGCGCTTGGCGTTGTAATTTACTGATCGCTTTTGCGACTTCAGGTGGAAAAATGTCTTTGTACTGCGAGGCAATTTGTCCGACTTTCATCACCGCACCCTTCATTTCACCCAAAGTGTCTGCAATTTGCAGACCGATGTCCTGAAAAAGTTTACTGCGAGATGCATTTTTCTGTTCTTCATCGGCAGTGATATTGCGGATGGAATTGGAAACGGTTTTAGTAGCAATGCTTGCCGTCATACTGGCAAGTTTCATAAAGCGACGACCCGGTGTGCTAGCCGTTTTTGCCATGTGATGTTCCTCAAGATCATCATTTATTATCTAATACCGATCATAGGCGACAAAACACAAACTGCCTACTTTAAATTGTTAAGACTTTATTTCCATTGATAAAATGATGGGCAAAAATGTAAATACTGAAAATAATTCAGGCAAATTTAAGCCACGTGCTGAATGGTTTAAAATATCGCGTCGCTAGAAGAGAACTGAACGATGAAAGTGTATCGCTATTTAACCGGTAAAGATGATGTCAATTTCTGTGCCCGTGTGACCAAAGCTTTAAATGAAGGCTATGAATTGTATGGATCACCGACCATGAGTTTTAATGGGACAGAGGTGATTGTCGGGCAGGCGATCGTGAAAGACGTAGAGGACGACAGCCAAGTGCCACAAGGTTTAAAAAATGCCATTGAGGCGCTTAATTAGTTGGCTTTGCTGCTTTAGTTGCTTTACTGATGTTATGCCTGTGAAAGTATTTACGCATTTAAAAAAAGATTTTTAATTTTATTCGACGGAGTCTTTCATCTAGGGATTGAATAAAGGGATTAGCCTTCAGCTGGAGGTACTCTTACGAAACGTTGTTTCTCATTCGGCAAAATGAGAAGCGTGCTTCGCAAGGAAACCATCTTGCGGTGCAATGCACCTCACCGACAAAACTCGTTCGCTAGCGTCTAATTATTTAAAGTATCGCAAAAACATTTTTGATTAGAACTAGTCCTGTCTCAAACAATTGCAGATGACTTTTTCGTGTATCGTTCTTTTTTTGAATCAAATTGAGCAACTGATGTTACTCCGTAACATCAGTTGCTTCAGTTTTTTCCAGTTCTAAATGTGGACTGAGATATTTACTGCATTGGTTATGGTGTAAGTTTTCATTCAAGGTGATGAGGTTTTGCGTCACGATAAAATCCTGATCACCCGCAGAGGCAAACTTTTGATTGGCCTTGATGAAGTCCTGATAGGTATATGCCATACCAGACTGCTGACAACTTAACTTTAAACGTGCGGTATATGAGTCTGCTTGTTGTTCATGATAAAAGCGAAAGGCTGTCCAAAGTGCTTGATTGATGTAATCAAATTCAGGTTGTGATTGGACTTTGATGGGTGCGTAATACAAAGGAAATTCATGTCGGTTGATTGTTTGTTCAGCCTGTAGTGACATGGAGAAGCCCAAGCTCAGACAGAGACTCATCGAGCGAAATACATGGGACATGTTTATTTTCCTCTTCTTCGTGCTTTTTATTTATGGCGTTGCTATGCAGCGTGTTAATTTGCATTAATCTTCTGCATAGCCTAGCCGTCTTTTTTAAGTAACTTTTTAGATGATTTTTAAGGGCTTATCCCGCTTGAGCTAAACGCTTATTCATCATAAATAAACGTGTAAGTAGCAGTATACAGGCGACAGTCAGACCCACAATTAGGCCAATCCAAACGCCTGCAGCACCAGTCGTGGTGAAGCGTGCAAGATAGATCCCGATAGGGAAGGCAATGATCCAATACGCGATCATGGTGATCCACATCGGCCCTTTAGTGTCTTGCATACCGCGTAAACACCCTGCGGCACTGACTTGCCATGCGTCCATCAACTGATAGGCAATCGCGAACAAGACCAAATATACTGCAAGCTGAGTCACATCATAGTCATTGGTATACAGTGACACAATTTCATTACGTAAAAGCCAAAGCAGCAACATGGTAATCAGGGCAAATACCGTCCCTGTCAACATACCGACTTTTTGGACTTTTCGCATCGCTAGCCAGTTCTTCTCCCCATAATAGGTACCGACCCGAATGGTCAGCGCAATCGCTAGTGACATGGGAATCATAAACAATTGCGAGGTAATCGAAATGGCGACTTGATGCGCGGCAATGGTGACTTCGCCTAAAGGACTCAACACAATAGCGGCTGTACTAAAAATACTGACTTCAAAGAAAATGGCTAAGCCAATGGGAAAGCCAAGTTTTAAAATACGTTTGATCCATTCACTGTTCATTTTTTCAAAAGCAGCGAAAGGTTGGGTTTTTTGATAGGCCGATCCTTTGAAAACGTACATCGCCAAAGCAAAGAACATTAACCATTGCAAAATCGCGGTGGCAAATCCACATCCAGCAGAACCCAGTTCAGGGACTGGGCCTAAACCATACATAAAAATAAAGTTCAGTGGAATTAACACCAATAAGGCCATCAGACTCAGCACAGTGACTGGACGCGGATGCCCCAATGCTTCTGAGTAACCACGTAAAGCTGCGTACATGGTGACAGCAGGCATACCTAAACTAATGGCGTGTAGAAATAAACTGGCTTTCGGAAGCAAGGCCTCAGGTACACCAAGTACAGGAAGTAAAAGCGGCATTGCCTGTAAAACCAGTGCAGCGATAATGCCAAGAAACAACGCAACCCACAAAGACTGACGGGCAATAGTGGCAATTTTTTCAGGCGTGCGAGCACCATTGGCTTCTGCCACTAATGGGGTGGTTGCAATCATAATGCCGCTAAACAGCAGCATGACCGGTATCCATAAACCAACCCCGACCGCAATGGCTGCAAGGTCATTGGCGGACATGTGTCCTGCCATGATGGTATCAATGAGACCAAATCCCGCTTGCGCAAACTGCGTAATTAATATCGGGATCATTAAATGAAACAGTTGTTTTAATTCATACTTGCTGCTTGTTACAGCCGTGACAGTAGACACAGAATGTACTCATTTCTTGTGAGGTGCTTAGGAATGAGGTCTTAGCGTTGGAAAGTGAGAAGCACACCAATAAAAATCACCACGCCACCCAATAAGCGTTGCCAGTTAATCGGGGTTTTTTCAGTGCCGAGCAAGCCAAAATGGTCAAATACCATCGACATTAAGATCTGTCCAAAAATAATCAGACCGGAGAGGGATAAAAAACCCAGTTTCGGTGCGGTATAAATGCTGATACTGATGGCATAAACACCCAAACATCCCCCCAGCCATAAATACCAAGGGATTTGAGCAAAACTTGCAAAGTCCGGTTTTTCGGCCGATTGAAAAAACACCATAAAGGCGAGGACTATTGTACCAACCAAAAAAGAAAAAAGGGCAGCTTGCAGCGGTGAATATAAATATTCACGCAATTGGCTGTTGATCGCTGTTTGAATGGTCATGGCGATACCAACACCCATCGCGAGCGGCAGTAAGTACAATAAATGGCTGCTTATTTTCATCTTCTAATCATCTAATTCTTCTTTAATTTTATTAGTCTACTGTATTGTGGATGAGTTTTCATAAGCGCTCTGATGCAGTCATGTTAAAATGCGCTTACTTCTTTTGTTCCTTTTGAGCATTTTCCTTGGCTGAATTAAATCCTGCAGTTGTTCCGTTATCTTTATACATTCATATGCCGTGGTGTGTGCGCAAATGTCCATACTGTGACTTTAATTCGCATGCGGTCCCGAATGGTGAATTGTCTTTAGACTTAGAACAAGAATATTTACAGGCGTTGGTTGAAGACTTTAAAACGCAAGTCGATTTTGCTCAGGGTCGCTTGATTCATAGTGTATTTATTGGTGGGGGTACACCATCGCTCATTTCATCCAAAGGCTATCAATGGTTATTTGCTCAACTCAAAGCGTTAGTGCCATTTGAAGCGGACTGTGAAATTACCTTAGAAGCCAATCCGGGCACGGTTGAGCACGATCCTTTTGCGGGTTATTTAGATGCAGGGATCAATCGTCTATCTATCGGTGTGCAAAGTTTTAATACCGACCAGCTGAAAAAGCTGGGGCGGATTCATTCGAATGATGATGCGATTTCTGCCATTCAGCATGCAAAAGAGGCAGGTTTTGAACGGATAAATGTCGACTTGATGCATGGCCTGCCTGAACAAACCATTGAGCAAGCGCTTTTGGATTTAAAACTTGCTGTGGAAAATGGGGCAACCCATGTGTCGTGGTATCAATTGACCATTGAACCCAATACAGTTTTTTTCCGCACAAAACCAATTTTACCTGTCGATGATGTGCTTGAAGATATTCAAGAACAGGGCGAAGCCTATTTAACAGCGCAAGGCTTTATCAATTATGAAGTATCGGCATGGCGTAAAGAAAAGCCGTCGGCACATAATTTAAATTATTGGCAGTTTGGCGATTATTTGGCGATTGGCGCAGGCGCACATGGTAAAGTGACCATGCCAGACGGGGTGTATCGTTTCCAAAAAACCCGATTGCCGAAAGACTATTTAGCCAAAGTACCTGCTGAACATCTTCAGTTTAAGCGCATCGAAGCAGCCGACATGCCTTTTGAATTTATGATGAATGCACTTCGTTTAAATCATGGGGTGGAAGCCAAGCTATATAGCGAGCGTACAGGGGAAAGTTTAGAGCCAATTGCCGAGTTATTGAACTCATTACGTGAACGTAAATTGATGGTCAGTGATCCAACACTTTTGTCTTGTACCGAGCAGGGACATATCTTTTTAAACTCAGTGTTGGAAGAATTCCTGTAATGAAAGCTATGTCAAACTTGTTTAAAATTTGAGCCACAAGTAATTTTTCATATTTCGAATGTAATTTGCAGAATGTGTATGAAATTATTCAGTTGATAATTGAATTTACATGGCATAAAGGAACTTCAGAAAATGAAATATATTTTAACTGCGACGTTATTAACTATAGCTTTGGTGGGTTGCACCGATAAAAAAGCGCCATCAGAACAAAATGTTGCAACAGAGGCAACGGCCACAACTGCACAAACAAACGATGTTGCAGTAGCTCAAGATGAGCAAGTGATTCACTTTACAGGGCCACAAGATCTAAGCCTTGAGTTAAAAACCAAAGATAATTTTGAAACCGCACAATTGACTGATAATTCTGATCGTGTGTATGAATTGAAACGAGCAGTTTCAGGAAGTGGTGTGCGACTTGCCAACGACCAAGGTGTTTCAATTCACTTTAAGAACTTTAATGGTGTGAATGAAGGCACAGTTGAGTTGGTAAAAGATAAACCCATAGAGATTAAAGAATTTATTGCTGATAAAGCAAAGTAAATATTAAAAAAGACCGCATGAGCGGTCTTTTTTTAATTTACTTAACGATGTTTCGGTGGTATTGGCGGTAATTTATGCTGCGAAACAGGTTTGTGTTGATTGCCTTTAAAAGCTACTGCCTTATGATTTTGTTTGGCAAATTTTGCATGAGCGTGTTGATGCTCTTTTTTCACCATGTGGGGCCCAGCAGGTTTGTGATGTATTGCTTTAGGCGGTACAGGTTTTTTATCAAAGTATGGAGCAGGTGGCGGATTTTTATGATCGAATACAGGCGCTGCCATTGCAGACATTGTCGCAGTTGTTGCAATCAGACCAATCATTAATGAAGACATCAATTTTTTCAAGGTTACGCTCTTTATGAATCAATGAAGTCATCATAGGGGGAGGCTATGGAGAAGATATGAAGTTGTATGAGATACAAATGTAAAGCTAAAATCATCGAGTGAAATTTAATTTAAGTATTTAATATTTATTAAATAAAATTATTTTTTTGAAAAATACAACAATATTTCTCCATATAAAGTTCATCTTTATACATTGTTATTACCTCATGAAGAAATTAAGAATGCTGCTCATTATCGCTATAGATGAAAATTAAAAGAGAAGACAAAAAGACCGCCGAAGCGGTCTTTTTATAGAGTCATTTAACTCGGTTTAAAGCTTAGTAGTCAAAGCTAAAGTGTTCAGGAGCCAAAGAAGTCATGGTCTTCGATGGGTTAACCATTGCTTCAGCGTGACCTTGTGAGCGTGGTAATAGACGTTCAAAGTAGAAGTCAGCCACTTTGATTTTTGCTTTATAGAACTCAGGAACTTCTGCACCATTGCCTTCTGCTAATTTTTCAGAAGCTACGGCAGCTTGTTGTGCCCAGAAATAAGCCATCATCACGTAGCCAGAGAACATCAAGAAATCTACAGAAGCAGAAGATACGATGTCACGGTCTTTACGTGCTGCAAGCATGATACGAACCGTTAATGCATTCCACTGTGCACAAAGCTTCGTTAAGTCCCACGCAAAACGACGCATGTATTTGTTACGTGCATGTTGACCACAGAACTTCAAGATTTCAGCTGTGTAGTCACGAATCACTTTACCTTTAGAGGTCAACAGAACTTTACGACCAATCAAGTCTAGTGCTTGAACACCGGTTGTGCCTTCGTAGAGAGTAGAGATACGTGAGTCACGAACAATTTGTTCCATGCCCCATTCTTTAATATAACCATGACCGCCGTATACTTGCATACCATGGTTTGCAGCTTCATAACCCATTTCGGTTAAGAAACCTTTGAGAATCGGGGTGTAGAAGCCTAAGTGGTCATCATGTGCTTCAAACGCTGCTGTATCACCGCGGGTTAAAGCATCAGTCATTTTGTCCGCAATTTGAGCTGCATAGTAAATCATTGAACGGCCGCCTTCAGCGATCGCTTTTTGAGTTAAAAGCATACGACGTACGTCTGCATGGTGAATAATCGCATCGGCTACTTTTTCAGGATCTTTTTTACCTGAAAGTGCGCGCATAGACATACGTTCTTTGGCGTATGGAAGTGCGCCTTGGAATGCCAATTCAGCATGTGCAATACCTTGAATTGCTGTACCAATACGTGCAGTGTTCATGAAGGTGAACATTGCATGTAGGCCTTTGTGTTTTTCACCGATCAAGTAACCAATGGCATTGTCAAAGTTCAGCACAGCTGTTGCCGAAGCACGGATCCCCATTTTGTGTTCAATCGAACCACACGTTACAGGATTGCGTTCGCCCACAGTACCATCTGCATTCACAAGGAATTTTGGAACGATGAATAATGAAATGCCTTTTGTACCTGCAGGTGCATCTGGAAGACGTGCAAGAACGATATGTACGATGTTCTCTGTTAAATCATGCTCACCCGCAGAGATGAAGATTTTTGTACCAGAAATTGCATAGCTACCATCAGCTTGAGGTTCCGCTTTGGTTTTTACCTGACCTAAGTCGGTACCGCATTGAGGTTCAGTTAAGCACATGGTGCCTGACCAAGTTCCAGCAACAAGGTTCGGTAAATATTGGTTTTTCTGTTCTTCTGAACCAAATTGAAGAATGGTGTTGATACAACCTACGCTGAGACCTGGATACATTTGGAATGACCAGTTCGCTGTACCCATCATTTCAGATTTGATGAGATTCAACGACTGTGGCAAGTTTTGACCGCCAAATTCTTCAGGGAAAG
The DNA here is from genome assembly GCF_013416965.1 of Acinetobacter sp. YH1901134. Taxonomy (NCBI): domain Bacteria; kingdom Pseudomonadati; phylum Pseudomonadota; class Gammaproteobacteria; order Moraxellales; family Moraxellaceae; genus Acinetobacter; species Acinetobacter sp. YH1901134. The sequence goes on from NZ_VPEW01000008.1 coordinate 115,455, forward strand.
ACAGACCTTGCCAGCCACCCTGTACAAATTGGTCATAGGCTTCTTTAAACCCTTTTGGTGTTTTCACATCACCATTTTCAAAATGACAGCCTTCTTCATCACCCGTTTGGTTTAAAGGTGAAAGGATGTTTTCACAAAAATCCGCTGCACCTTCTAAAATCATGTCGACAGTATCTGCATCAGCAGCTTCACCATTAGACAAAGTTTTGTAGTGTGCTGGGTAATCGAGCACTTCATTCATTAAGAAACGAATATCGTGTAAAGGCGCTTTATATGCAGGCATAGTCTTAATCCTAATATCTAAATTTTTTTGGATTATCTGTATTGATGATTTGATTATTCATAATTTTATCCAAAAAACATTGATGAATACGCCCTTAAAAAATGTCAGAAAGGCGAATTGTAATATTTAACCAACATGTGAAATGTAAACTTCTGATAGACTTGATGTTGATCTTTTGATCATTTTTTTCTTTTAATAAATCATAAAGAACTTAGGTCTTTCGTACAATTATGCGATTAAAATATATAACACTTTGTTTACTGGGTTTGAGTATTACTGGGTGTGCTCAACATGTCATAAAAACCAATTCAACGGATCAGTCTCTCGGGCAACAAGCCACTCAAGGCTTAAACGCAATGTTTGAAAATGCCAGTTATGACATGAAAGGGCAATTTTCAATTCAGACCGATATTCAGTTCGATGAAAAAAAGCCTGAAACCAAGTCAAAACCTGCGATAAGCACACAGCCAGAGCTGGATCCTAAACTTAAAAAACAACTGGATCAGTTGATTAAAACCCAAAATATTCCGTTTAGCCAAAAAGAAAAGAAACAGCTCTATCAAGCCATTGCCAATGAATCGATCCCACCATCAGCGCGTTATAGCGATGAAGAGGATGGCGTTTCTCCGCAATCTAAAATTGCACAATCACTGCTGAATGTGTTGAATGATTTACAGTTTAGCTATAGCGGTTCAGTACATTTTAGAGAAAAACTTGCCGCCTTAACCTTACAACTGAGTTATCAAAAACCGACTTTGCAGGTCAATGCACAGTTGCCGATGATCATTGATTTTAATCAACATAAATTTTATACCAACTACTTTGCGTTCATGCCGTTTATGGTAAATCGTGAAAGCCAAAGCAGCTTGGCTTATGTGGATTTTTCAAAACATAAAGAGACGATTGCTCAGTACGATTTGAAAAAATTTGCTGACTATTTAAAACAAATGAATGCTTTGCCTTATGTCTTGGCAGAGCCGAATCAAGTGCAAAATATTGCTTTAACACGTGATGAAAAAAATGCAGGGCTGACTAAAAAAATCCGCTATGTGGGTGATCTTAATGCGCTATACACCCAGCTTGAACTTTTCGATTTTGTGAATGCCAACTATTACACCACGCAAATCAAAGGTCAGCGTAATAGTGACGCCGAGCAAGATGAATCTGTGGACGCTGCTGTGCATCACAGTGCTTCCGAAGAGGCGATGGCTGCGGCTGAAGCGGCGGGAGGGACTGCAGTTGTGGCAGCAGCTGAGGATGAAGACTTTGATGCGGCTTATGCATCTGTAGAACGTGTGAATGAGCTGCTCAATGCGAAAATGCATGGCCTGATTTATCACCAACACGAAACGGAAGAAGAACAAACGTCTTCTGCTGCTGAATCTGCTGAATACGCGATCGATACTGCAAGTGCATATGCGGAGGCGACCGCGGGTGATGACGAAGAAGCCTATAGTACGGATACTGAAGTAACCGAAGCTTATGCGGCTTCAGAAGAAGATGATGAAACAGCGAACTTATCTGAGGAAGTCTGTCAAGCCTTGATGAACACCAAACAGGTGCCGATTGGTAAAGTCACACTGTGTCAGGATTATCAAGATGTTCGGGTGATACCGCTGCAAGAAGATGCTGTACCATCGGCCTCTGCTGCGGACGCATCCAATACAGATTCAGAGATTTCGGATGCTGTTGAGCAGTTAAAACCAGTATTCCAGCAATATCAAAGTGAACAACTTATCGATGTAAAACAATTCCAGCAATTATGGCAAAAGCATCAAGCTGAAATTGCACAGGTGCTGAATACACAGGATAAATCATCTTCGAATGTCGTGATGGATGTAGGCTTAGATCATAAAGGTCGTGTCCAAGTAATGGACTATCAATTGGCCTTTAATGAGCCACGTTTAGGTCAATTAAAGCTGAAAAGTAGCAACCAAATCTTGAATTATGGCAATGCGACTAAAATTGATCGTCAAGCCATGAAACAGGCAAAATCCATTGAGGAAGTCAGTAAAGATTCACTCTTTGAAAATATGTTGAAAGGCCTGCTTGCGCCGATCACAGGAAATGATCCTCTGCTTGCTGAAGCAGAAACTGCATCGGTTGATGATGTCCGTGCTGCAAATGAAGAAATCGAACTACCTGAATATCTAAGTAATGTGGCTTTGCAAAGTTATAAGCGCCATCAATCTGAAGTGAAAGCCTATCAAGCGGCATTTGTCGTGGCATTTGCTAATTATCGCGCTCAGTATGTGCGTTATTACTCAGCCAATGATTTGAATGAAATTGCTGAAGTTTATGCATATCGATTTGTTGATGGCTTAAAAGAGCCAACAGGTAATGCGCTGAAACGTTTAAATCAATTACGTGATAAGCATGCTTTGCATCGCTATCAAGACTTTGATGACTTAGGTTCTTCAGTCAATCATTATGTGCAGTCGGGGATTGGTGAGTACAAAGCTCAGGTTGAATGGAAGCAGTTGCAAAAAACCTATAAGACTGATCAGGCGATTTTTGCACATTTATATCAACAAAACTTTTTAGCTAGCTATGAACTGGAAGGAACTGAAAAAGCGCATTTGGTGAAAGCATCAAAAATCTATGCGCAAGCCTTTGCTGATGATATCAAAGGAAAATTATCAGAAGCGTCATTACAAGGCCTAACAGCAGAACACGAAGAGTTGTTCAGCCAATCGGCTTATTATGAAACCTATAAAGCCATACAAAAACACAAGAACTAAGTTGGATAAAAAAAGAACCTCAATTGAGGTTCTTTTTTTAGGTGTTTCGACTGCTTTGAAAGTAAATTGAGCAAATCATTTTGAATTATAGAAAGTCTTTTAGATCAGGTTTGACGCCATTCCAAATGGAAAAAGATTCAATCGCTTGACCAACCAACATGCCAAAACCTTCTGAGGTTGGAACATGGCGTGCTTTGGCTTGATCCAAAAATGTCGATGGTTTGCCATAGGCCATTTCATAGGCGTGGGTGAATTGTAAAGCTTCAGGCAAAATTAGCGGATCACCCGTTAAGCTTGCCGATGTGGCATTAATCACCAGATCAAATTGACCTGCTAATTCGGTGAGGGCAATGGCTGCAAGTTCGGCATTCGGTACGGCAGTTTTTAAGTCAGCGACCAATTGTTCAGCACGCGCTAAAGTACGGTTGGCAATCACGATTTTTTTGGCCCCAGCTTGTACCAGTGGATAAATCACGCCACGTGTCGCACCACCTGCACCAATAATTAAAATATCGCTCTGTTCTAAATTCCAATCTAAGGCACGGATGGCATCGACTAGGCCTTGTCCATCGGTATTATCGCCATGGAGTGTGCCATCTTGCATCCATAATGTATTGACCGCACCTGCAATTTTGGCACGTTCAGTAAGGACGGCACATTGTGCATAGGCTTGTTCTTTAAATGGAACAGTGACATTCATACCGATGCCACCTTCGGCAAAGAAAGATTCGACACTGTGCTGAAAACCATCGAGTGGCGCAAGTCGTTTGCTGTACTGAATGTCGAGGCCTGTTTTTTCAGCGAAGGCATGATGAAGTTCAGGTGAACGTGATTGTTCAATCGGGTTGCCAATCACGGCAAATTGTTTGCTCATTGCACAGCGTCCATGTAGATGTGAAAGAGCAGACAATATACGCCAAATCTGATGATGGCTAAAGTTCGGGCAGTCTTAAAATCGTGAAATAAAGGCGGAAAATTAAGGATTACAAATATCTAAGACGCTTTGAATCAAGATGCTGGCAGCACTGATGACTAGACCAATCAAGGCAACCACCATGAAGCCAATAGCCAAATTGTCATTCAAAGACGTTTCGGAAAAAATATTAGTACTGATAGCGCTGATTAGCACAACAGCAAAGCTCCAAAACACCAAGGCAGTAAGACTGACTGCTTTTTTATTGAGTGTTTGATGTGTCATGTGCGTTGTACTCCGTACAAGAAAGTTACAGCCATGAGTTTATTGACACATTGTGCAATGACATAGCGTAAAGCTGTTTAAAAGATGTGTCATTGTTGAGCAATATGATTACAAAGTAAATGCTTAAAAAATTTATTTATGCATCAAGATATTACCTAGAAATATAAATACTTTAATTAAAAGGCAATGAAAAGCCCCTGATGGACAGAGGCAAATACATGTCTATCTATTTTATATCAATATATTAAGCCAATCATGCGGTTTTAAATAAAAGTCGGTGAGCTTTTTCTCTGGAGAATTTTCTTCCCATTCAGGACGATACGACCAGCCCGCCAAAGGTGGCATACTTACTAAAATGGATTCAATACGCCCACCAGTTTGTAAACCAAATAAGGTGCCACGGTCATACACTAGGTTATATTCAACGTAACGACCACGACGGTAAAGTTGGAAGTCTCGTTGTGCTTCGGTATAGGCTTTGTCTTGGTTTCTTTGGAAGATCGGTAAAATTGCCTCTAAATAACCATTACCGACGGCCTGCATATATTTGAAACAGGTTTCAAAGTCCCATTGGTTGAGATCATCAAAGAATAAACCACCCACACCACGTTGTTCATCACGGTGTTTGAGATAGAAATAGTCATCACACCATTTCTTATGTTCATCATAGAGTGTATCACTAAATGGGGCACAAAGATCATGGGCAGTTTGATGCCAAGACAAGACATCTTCATCATTTGGATAAAATGGAGTGAGGTCAAAACCACCGCCAAACCACCAAATCGGATCTTGTCCTTCTTTTTCCGCGACAAATAAACGCACATTGGCATGTGAGGTCGGGACGTTGGGGTTTTTCGGGTGAATTACCAATGACACGCCCATGGCTTGCGCTTTTGCACCTGCAATAGCGGGATGGCGTTCAGTCGCAGAGGCCGGTAATTTTGAAATGTTAATGTGCGAGAACATCACGCCGCCTTTTTCAATCACCGTTCCATTTTGAAGAACACGTGAGCGACCACCACCACCTTCAGGGCGTTCCCAGTCATCGATCGCAAATTCGGCACTTCCGCCACCAGCACGTTCTTGCTGTTCCAATGCGGCACAAATCTGTGCCTGTAAATCGCGAAGGAATTCATCTACACGTTGTATATCGGCTGAAGTTGGATTCTGCATGGTGACCTTTATTAAAATAATTTAAAGATAAGTGTCATCAAAGCATAAATTACGTGAAAACTTAAGGCATTTTTCCCGATACTCAGCATCGGATCTTTGCTTTAAATCTAGATATCTAGTGATTAAACCAAAAGATCATGCAAAGTTAGCAGCAATTGCTCCGGCTGAAATTGGGCCTATTCCGACAAATTTGCTAGGTTGAATTCACATCTGAAGCTCAGCACAATAATCATAAGGTAGATTTAAATTGAATCTCATTGATTGAAATGGTGCATCGATGTCTCAGCAGGCGAGTTCTTTAATTCAAAAATACAATGTACCAGGTCCACGCTATACCAGTTATCCAACCGTGCCGTATTGGGAGGAAGCTGAGTTTTCATTACAACAGTGGAAACAGGGCTTGAAGCGATCTTTTAATGAGAGCAATCACCTTGAAGGCATCAGTCTGTACATCCATCTACCATTTTGTGAAAGCTTATGTACGTTTTGTGGTTGCCATAAAAAAGTCACGAAAAAACATGAGATGGAGCTGCCTTATATTCAGGCGGTGCTGAAAGAATGGGACTTATATTGTCAGCTCTTGGTCGACCGGCCAATAATTAAAGAAATTCATTTGGGCGGGGGAACGCCTACTTTCTTTTCTCCTGAGCATCTCACCCAGTTGATTCAAGGCATTCTAGTGCATGCTGATATTGCCGATACACATGAATTTAGCTTTGAAGGGCATCCGAACAATACCACACGTGAGCATTTACAAGCTTTGTATGATGTTGGTTTTCGACGCGTAAGTTATGGAGTGCAGGATTATAATGAGAAGGTGCAAAAAGCCATCCACCGTATTCAGCCCTTTGCACATGTTGAACAAGTGACACAGTGGGCACGTGATATTGGCTATACCTCTATTTCGCATGACTTGGTTTTTGGTTTGCCATTTCAGGATTTAAACGACGTGTTGCATACTATTGAACAGACCAATCGTTTGATGCCAGATCGTTTAGCCTTTTATAGCTATGCGCATGTGCCGTGGATTAAGGGCAATGGGCAACGTGGTTTTAAAGATGCCGATGTGCCGAAAGATGATTTAAAACGTCAATGCTATGAAGAAGGTAAGAAGCAATTACTTGCACATGGCTATCATGAAATTGGAATGGATCATTTTGCATTAATCCAAGATCCAATGTATCAAGCTTTTCAGCAGGGCAGTTTGCACCGTAATTTTATGGGCTATACCGCATCGAAAACCCAAGTGATGATTGGTCTCGGCTTATCTTCGATCAGTGACAGTTGGTACAGCTTTGCACAAAATGAAAAGAAAATTGAAGACTATTATGCACGTTTAGAAGCGAATGAAATTCCAGTCTATCGGGGGCATGTGCTGACAGATGAGGACTTAATCATTCGTAAACATATTCTCAATTTGATGTGTACCTTCCAAACTTCTTGGGCAGGTCCAGAAATGCAATTTCCTGAGCTTGATGAAGTATTAGCGCAATTGGCTGAAATGCAAGAAGATGGCTTGCTCGAGATTTTTGATCAGCACATTCAGGTGAGTGATGCAGGCAAGCCTTTTGTCCGTAATATCTGCATGGCTTTTGATTTACGATTAAAACGACGTGTCCCTGAAAATCGTATTTTTTCGATGACGATTTGAATCTCCCCTAACCCCTCTTTAATAAAGAGGGGAAAGCCTCCCTTTTGTAAAGGGAGGTTTGGAGGGATTAATTTATGGAGAATTTAAATGATTTTTAAAAATCGTCCTTTTGATACATATGCGACATACGATCATGTTTGGTTTTTAAATATTGTTCGTTAAAGGGATTTAAACCCACAGTCAGCGGAACACGATCAACGACATTCACGCCTTGCTCTTGGAGCGCTTCAATTTTTAATGGGTTATTGGTAATGAGACGCACAGCAGTAATATTGAGATGATTCAACATGATAGGGCACATATCATAACGACGTGCATCGGCAGGAAGATCCAATAATAAATTGGCATCCACTGTGTCATGGCCTTGGTCTTGTAGGGCATAAGCACGGATTTTATTGGTTAAACCAATACCACGACCTTCTTGGCGTAAATATAAAATCACCCCTTGACCTGCATCATTAATTAATTTTTGGGTCGCTTGAAGCTGTGGGCCGCAGTCACATTTGAGTGAAGCGAAGGCATCACCGGTGAGGCATTCAGAGTGGATGCGAACTAAAACAGGTTCAGTGGGAGCTTGTTCTAGTCCTTTAGAGAGTGCGACATGTTCTTCACCGGTTTCAGGATCCTGAAAAACCGTAATATTGAATTCACCAAAAGCGGTCGGTAATCTTGACGTTGCGACAAATTCTATAGGCACTGCTTAACCCGTTTATTCGATTATAAATTGGCTAAAGTATAGCGTAATGCTTGGACATTGGTAGAATTGCAACGACGAATTTATGCAGAACATTTTCTTTTTTGTATAAAGCGAACGATAATAGTTGATAAATAGGAAGATTATTCAGGATAATCTGACTCATTCAAAATCTCCCCAACGAGATCATTGCTAAAAATTACATCGCTACAAGTTTGGCTGATTGTAAGGTGATACAATTCGACGATATGATCGAGTTACCCATTTAGACCGAGCTTAGGAATTTGCCAGGCTTTAGAAGGCTTTGCCACATTATGCTGTATAAAGAAATACCATTTCAACGCCCTGTAACACCGTTGCTGGATACGATTAACCATCCTCAACAACTTCGTTTACTCGAGCGCAGCCAATTAGAGCAAGTGGCGGATGAGTTACGTCAATTTATTTTGTATGCGGCCGGACAAAGTGGTGGGCATTTTGGTGCCAATCTTGGGGTGATCGAATTAACCGTGGCATTGCATTACTGTTTTGATACACCACGTGATCGTCTGATTTGGGATGTGGGTCATCAAGCCTACCCGCATAAAGCCTTAACGGGTCGTCGTGAACAATTAGTGACGATTCGTGCCAAAGATGGTTTGGCAGCGTTTCCTGCCCGTGAAGAATCTGAATTTGACACCTTTGGCGTAGGCCATTCATCAACTGCGATTTCTGCTGGTCTTGGGATGTCATTGGCACGTCGCTTCAAGCAAGATCCCTGTCATGTGGTTGCAATCGTGGGTGATGGCGCGATGACAGCGGGCATGGCTTTTGAAGCCATGAACGATGCGGTGGCACACAATGCTGACCTCATGGTGGTATTGAACGACAACGATATGTCGATCTCATGCAGTACAGGTGGTTTTGCTAAGCATTTGGCTGCGATTTGGGAAAGTGGTCAATCGGTGAATATTTCTGAAAATGGCGAAGCTTATATTCAACCTCATCCTGAATGGGCGTATAACTCACGCCTACATTGTGCTGCGACCGATGCTGCAGACAACCTATTTAAAGCCATTGGCTTTGACTACTTTGGTCCTTTTGATGGGCACGATGTTGAACAATTAACACACGTGTTTGAAGCCTTAAAAAAACGCAAAGGCCCACGTTTAATGCATGTCTATACCAAAAAAGGTAAAGGCTTTGCACCTGCCGAAGCAGATCAAATTAAATACCATGCCATCAGTAAACTGAATGCACCTGCTGCTGTGGCAACTGCACCGAAATATTCAGATGTTTTTGGTCAGTGGTTATGTGATGAAGCTGTACAGGATGATCGTTTATTAGCGATTACTCCTGCGATGTGTGAAGGCTCAGGCATGGTGCAATTTGCAAAGCAGTTCCCTGAGCGTTTTTTTGATGTTGCCATTGCAGAACAACATGCGGTGACTTTGGCTGCGGGTATGGCCTGTGAAGGGGTAAAACCGGTTGTTGCAATCTATTCAACCTTTTTACAACGTGGTTATGACCAACTGATTCATGACGTCGCTTTGCAAAATCTTGATGTGACATTTGGTATCGACCGTGCAGGTTTGGTTGGTGAAGATGGCCCAACGCATGCCGGTGCATATGATTATGCCTTTATGCGTACCGTGCCGAACATGGTGATCATGGCGCCGAAAGACGAAAATGAATGTCGTCAAATGTTGCATACGGCTTATTTGTATAAAGGCCCAGCGGCAGTACGTTACCCACGAGGTAATGGACTAGGTGTTGAGATTCAGCAAGAGATGACCGAGCTTGAAATTGGCCGTGGTGAAGTTCTTGCAAACTTCAATGATCAGCAAGATGCAACAATTTCGATTTTAGCATTTGGTAGCCGTGTTCAGGCAGCGGTTGAGGCGGCTGAAGTATTGGCTGAAAAACTGGATGTTGCAGTTCGTGTGCTAAATATGCGTTTTGTAAAACCATTAGATACACAGTTGATCGATCAAATCGCGGCAAGCACGCAACTATTTGTGACAGTTGAAGAGCATGCAGTGATGGCGGGTGCGGGTAGTGCGGTAAATGAATATTTAGCGCAGGCTAGTATTGTTAAACCGATGCTGAATTTAGGTTTGTCAGATGAATTTATGCATCAGGCGACACATGCTCAAATGCTACAACAAGCTGGACTAGATGCTGAAGGCATTATCACTTCTGTGACACAAAGCTGGATAAAACATAAGTCAACTGTAGTTTGCTGAATTTCTAATTTTTAGAAACATTTTTTCCCTAAAAGCCCTTATATTTGATAAGATATAAGGGCTTTTATGCATTATTCTTTATCAGTATCTTCAAATTTGTAGTGGGTGTTCAATGGAACCTATGGTGGTTATGGCTGCGCGTGCGGCTCAATTAGTTGGTCAAGAGCTTTTAAAAGCGCATCAAAATCGTCATAAACTCGATCTACAAGTCGAAGAAAAAGGAATTGATGGTCCAGTAACGCGTGTAGACCGTTATTTGGAACAATTGACCATCGATACCCTACGTAAAAGCTATAAAAATCACAGTTTCCTAGGCGAAGAGTTTGGTCTTCAAGAAGGTAAAGGTCATGACGCTGATTGGTGTTGGATCATCGACCCACTTGATGGCACATTAAACTTCGTTAATGGTGTTCCACATTTCTGCATCTCTATCGCAGTTCAACATAAAGGTGTAACTCAGCACGGTGTTATTTATGACCCTGTGAAAGATGAGTTGTTCTCTGCAAGCCGTGGTCGCGGTGCGATGATGAACCAACGCCGTATTCGTGTAAATGTAAAAGACAGCTTAGAAAACACTTTCCTTTCAGTGGGTCATGCGTATCGTAAAATTCGTAATGGCGAAGTGGTTTCTTATGCGAAAAACCATTTCAACTCATTGTTAAATGTGACTGAAGCCGGTGCTCAATACCGTCGTTCAGGTTCTGCTGCTCTTGATCTAGCATATGTTGCTGCTGGTCGTTTCGATGGTTATTTCGAACTTGGTTTGAAACCATGGGACATCGCTGCGGGTGAACTTATTGTGAAAGAAGCGGGTGGTACTGTGGTTGATGCTCGTGGTGGTAACGACTCAATGGACAATGGTCAAGTACTTGCATGTTCTATGAAAATGCTTAAACCACTTATGCAAGCTGTTGTTCCAGCTTGGGGTGAAGCTGCTAAATAATAGAACGCTTAGTTCGAGTTTATTGACAGAATAATGAAATAAAGCCCTCTTTATGAGGGCTTTATTTTGTCTAATTGGTCAAAAATAAAGGCTTAAACACCTATAATTTAAAGCTTCTTACAAAAAACATTCTGAAGTTGACTAAAACAGGTGACATTTAAAAACTTTCTGCTATAATCCCCGCACGCACTAAATTTCGTTCATTACCTGAACATTCTCTTCTATCATTGTGTATGCGCGTTCCGGTCCAAAGAGAGGACGATATTTCGCGCCCCACCCAATCGCTAAGCGATTCCTTCAGGTTGCGGCTGTAATCATGTGTGCGTTATACACATCGTCGTTCTCGGATCGCCGCTGATTCTATATTTTCAGCGTTTTTTGCTGTGCCGCTTTTTGCCGATGTCCATCTGAATTTATATTTTTAATGGAGCACCCATTTTTGGGGTGAAATACTCTATGAGCAAAACTTTTGCTGATTTTCCTTTACATGAGTCGTTACAACTAGCATTACAAGGTCTAGGTTTTACTACTCCGACTCCAGTGCAAGAACAATCAATTCCAGCTGCATTAGAAGGTAAAGACCTTCTTGTATCAAGCCAAACTGGTTCTGGTAAAACTGCTGCATTCTTACTCCCAACTGTGAATGCTTTGGCTGGTCAAGACACTTTGATGTCTTTCAAAGAGCGCATGAAAGCGGTAACTGCACCGTCTATTCTTGTACTTTGCCCTACACGTGAATTGGCTCAACAGGTTAGCCAAGACGCAATTGCTTTAGTACGTCATATGAAAGGTGTTCGTATTGCTGCAATTATGGGTGGTATGCCTTTCGGTAAACAAATTCAACAGCTTAAAGGTGCACAAGTTGTCGTAGCGACTCCAGGTCGTTTACTTGACTTGGTTAACCGTCGTCAAATTAAACTAGACAACGTTGATGCGTTAATCGTTGACGAAGCTGACCGTATGCTTGACTTAGGTTTCTCTGAAGACCTAGAAGCGATCAGCGACTTGGCTGCTAACCGTAAACAAACATTAATGTTCTCTGCAACATTTGCGCCGCGTATCATTACACTTGCAGAACGCATGATGAATGATCCACAGCGTATTGCGATTGAAACTGGTCACTCTACAAATACTGACATTACTCAGACTCTTCATTGGACTGATGGTTTCGAACACAAGAAAAAACTTTTGACTCACTGGTTATCTGATGAGTCTGTAGATCAAGCAGTTGTATTCGCATCTACTCAAGAAGATACAGATATGTTGGCTGAAGAACTTGCAGAAGCAGGTCACTCAGTTGTCGCTCTTCACGGTGCAATGCCACAAACTGTACGTAACCGTCGTTTACGCAGTATTCGTGAAGGTCGTGCAAAAATCTTAGTTGCGACTGACGTTGCTGCACGTGGTCTAGACGTACCAACTATTTCTCACGTAATTAACTTCGGTCTTCCAATGAAGAACGAAGACTATGTACACCGTATCGGTCGTACAGGTCGTGCGGGCCGTACTGGTAACGCGATTACTTTAGCGACTTACCGTGAACGCGGTAAAATCCGTGCTTTAGAAGACTTCTTAGATGCACGTTTAAATGTGTCTGAAATTGAAGGTCTTGAGCCATCTCCACCTCCTGCACGCGGTAGCCGTGATGGCGGTCGTGGTCGTCGTGATGGTGGTCGCGGTGGTCGTGGTGGCTTCGGTGGCGGTCGTCGTTTTGAAGGTGAATCAAACTTCAAACGTCGTGAAGGCAACCGTGATGGCGAACGTCGTTCATTCGGTGGCGAAGATCGTCCACGTCGCGAATACAACAACGATCGTCCACGTCGTGAAGGTGGTTTCGAAGATCGTCCACGTCGCGAATTTAACAACGATCGTCCACGTCGTGAAGGCGGTTTCGAAGATCGTCCACGTCGTGAATTTAACAACGATCGTCCACGTCGTGAAGGCGGTTTTGAAGATCGTCCACGTCGCGAATTTAACAGCGATCGTCCACGTCGTGAAGGTGGTTTTGACCGTCGTTCTAACGATGACAACCGTGGTAACCGTGTAGATTACAAACCAGCTCGTGAAGGTTATGGCGATCGTCCAAAACGTTCATTTGGTGAAGATCGTCCACGTCGTGAATTCAACGGTGACCGTCCTCAACGTTCATTTGGTGAAGATCGTCCAAAACGTTTCGGCGATGACCGTCCAAAACGTTTCGGTGATGATAAACCACGTGGCGAACGCACTTTCAGTGAAGATCGTCCACGTCGTAAATTCAATGACTAATTGAATTTCGAAAGAAATATCGAAAAAACCGGTGGAAACACTGGTTTTTTTTATGGATTTAAATTAGCTTTTTAATCAGAAAAATGTATACTTGATCAAACTTTATGTGTTTAATGATAATTAATATGAATGGAAACGCGTTGGCAAATATGCGTACAGTGATGATCGAGGTACTTATGCCTTATATCGGTTTGACACTCTTATTGTGTAATATCGTTTACTATATATACAATTATTTTAACTAAATTCTTCTATTGGGTTGAAGACAGCCTCTATAAAATCGCATTAATAATAAAAAACAATTTACCTGACGGAATGCAGGGATATGCGCTCATGCAATGGTAACATTTTAAACTTCAATCCTTTATAGTATGCATGCTGAAAAAAATGCAGGAAAATCCTCAGCTATGAATAATCAAACGTCTTCTCAGACTCAGGCACTGATCGAAGTGAAAAACCTGAGTTTTAAGCGAGGAGAGCGCGTCATTTATGACAATGTCAGTTTAAAAATTCGTCGTGGTCAGATCACTGCAATTATGGGTCCATCTGGTACAGGTAAAACGACTTTACTCCGTTTAATTGGTGGTCAATTGACTCCCGATAATGGAGAAGTGTTGCTTGATGGGCAGGACATTGCACAGATGTCACGTCAGGAACTCTTCGCTGCGCGTGCGCGTATGGGGATGTTGTTTCAGAGCGGTGCATTATTTACCGATATGTCGGTATATGAAAACGTAGCCTTTCCAATTCGTGCCCATACCAAGTTGCCAGAGCATTTGATCGCTGAAATTGTTGCGTTGAAATTAGAGTCGGTTGGTTTACGTGGTGCAGAACAAATGATGCCCTCTGAACTATCGGGTGGTATGAATCGTCGTGTGGCTTTGGCTCGTGCAATTGCACTCGATCCTGAGCTGATCATGTATGATGAACCCTTTGCAGGGCAAGACCCGATTGTGATGGGGGTTTTAACTCGCTTGATTCGTTCGCTACGTGAAGCTTTAGATTTAACTACGATTATTGTATCTCATGATGTGGCTGAAACATTATCAATTGCAGATTACATCTATGTGGTGGCTGAAGGGAAAGTGCAGGGCGAGGGAACACCTGAGCAGTTAAAAGCACATGCCTCGCCGTTTGTGAAGCAGTTCTTGACGGGTTCGGTAGAAGGTCCAGTCGATTATCAATTCAGTCATCAGCCCTATTTAAATCATGAGGTTCGTTCATGAATGCTATTGCCGCATTAGGTAGACGCGTCATTGAACGTGTTCAAGGAATCGGCGTAGCAACCATTATGTTGCTGCAGATTCTTTTTTCCATGCCGACTTTACTTGGCGTGAAATTGTTTATTTATCAGATGTACCGTGTTGGTGTGCTTTCATTACTGATTATTGTGGTATCTGGCTTATTTATTGGCTCGGTACTGGGTTTGCAAATGTATAGCATTCTGTCGACCTTTGGTAGTGAAGCAATGCTCGGCACCGCCGTTGCACTGACCTTACTGCGTGAACTTGCACCTGTGGTTGCGGCTTTACTCTTTGCTGGTCGTGCAGGTTCTGCTTTGACAGCTGAAATTGGTTTGATGAAAGCCACTGAGCAGTTGTCGAGTATGGAAATGATCGGGGTCGATCCATTAAAACGGGTGATCTCGCCTCGACTTTGGGCCGGTATTTTTAGCTTACCAATGTTGTCGGTGATTTTCGCTGCGGTCGGCATCATGGGCGGTAAATTGGTGGGTGTTGATTTTCTGGGTGCAGATGAAGGCTCTTATTGGAGTGGCATCGAGAACAGTGTGCAATTCTTTAAAGACGTCTTTAATGGCACCATCATCAAAAGTTTTGTTTTTGCATTAATTTGTACTTGGATTGCGGTCTATCAGGGTTATGCCTGTGTCCCAACTTCAGAAGGTATTGCAACGTCGACCACACGTACTGTCGTGTATTCTTCGTTGTGTGTTTTAGGTTCAGATTTCGTGTTGACTGCGGTCATGTTCGGAGGTATTTAATGAAATCACGTACGAGTGAACTGGCCGTCGGTTTTTTTGTCATTCTGTTTGCTATCGCTATTTTCTTCTTGGCGATGCGTGTGAGTGGTTTGGTCGGCAATAACATCGAAGACAGTTATGAATTGACCGCGACATTTGAAAATGTAAACGGGATTAAACCCCGTGCCAAAGTCACCTTAAGTGGTGTCAAAGTTGGTCAAGTGGAATCATTGAAACTCGATCCTGTGACGCGCTTAGTGACAGCACATCTGATTATGGATGGCTCATTAACCTCTTATAACGCAGAACAGTTAAAAGAAGTGCAAAAGAATGCACTCGAAGAACTGCGTTACACATCAGACTATGAAGCAGCAACACCTGCGAAACAAAAAGAAATGGAACAGCAACTGATTGCTAACATGAAATCCATCACCAATATCGATGAAGATGCTTACATTATGGTGGCAACCAATGGTTTATTGGGCGAGAAATATTTGAAAATTGTACCGGGTGGTGGTGTCAACTTCTTAAAACGTGGTGACCAAATTGGTAATACCCAAGGTACGATGGAAATCGAAGATTTGGTGTCTAAATTTGTGACCGGTGGTGCAGGGAACAAATCTGACAACACAGCAGATGCTGAACAAAAAACAGAAGCTGCTGACACAACAACGGCAGAAGAACCTGCATTTGTTGAATAATTTTTAGGAGAAATTAAGTGAACACATTGTTAAAACATACGCTTACAGCAAGTATCTTATCAACTATGATGGCAGGTACAGCTTTTGCTGCTCCAAGCGAAGCACCACCTGCATTTGTAAAAAAAGTGGCTGATGGCCTCATTACACGTTTAAAAGCAGACCACGCAAAACTACAAAATAACCCTGCGGCTGTGAAAACGATTGTTCGTCAAAACCTAGACCCGTATATCGATTCACAAGCGTTCACACGTATCGTGATGGGTACGTATGCAACGAATCAATACAGCTCAGCGGCTCAACGTGCGCAGTTTGAACGTAACTTCCGTGCAACACTGATCGAAAACTATGGTTCAGCTTTTGCCAAGTTTAGTAACCAAACATATAGCATGCGTCCATATAAAGCATCTAACAGTAAGAACCCTGTTGTAACGATTGATTTCCATAACAACGGTGAAAAAATTCCAGTCTCTTTCCAGTTGGCGGATAAAGGTTCACAATGGAAAATCCGTAATATCAACGTTTCGGGTATCGATCTAGGCTTACAATTCCGTAATCAGTTTGCGGCCACTGTAAAACGTAATGGCGGTAACATAGATAAAGCAATTGCGAACTTCAAACCTGATGCTGATGCTGCATTAGACAAGAAAAAATAAGATAGGTGATGTGTGATTAAACTTCATCAACAAGAATTGATGGTTTCAGGCAAAATCGATTACAACAATGCCGAATTGTATTATCAAGACGGCTTGAAATTGATTCAACAACAGCAAGCTTTTCCCTTGGTGGTCAATCTTGCTGAGCTTGAGCATGGCAGTACTTTGGCTTTAGCTGTTTTGGTCCGTTGGTTACGTCAAACGCCAAAAGCGCAAGGTTTACAGTTTAAGGCAGTCCCTGAAAAAATGATGAAGATTATTCAAGCCTGTCATCTTGAGCATGACTTGCAATTGATCTAAAAAAAAGCACCATATGGTGCTTTTTTTTATTGCAGTGCGATAAGAAGCTCTCGCAAGTCCACGCAATAGGAAAGGATTAAATCCATTTCTTCCAGCGGAAGTACATCAATGGGCCAATAAAGAATGCCACGATGATTAAGCTGACCACGATAAAACTGGTTGTACCATGCGCAAAGGGTAGTACGTCGGTGTTCATCCCATAGACACTGGCCACTAACATCGGTGGCGCAAGCATACTTGGTAAAATCGAGAATCGACGAATCGTATCGTTCTGTTCGGTGTTAATGAACCCAGAAGTGGTATCCAGTAAGAATCGAACCTTTTGGAACAAGAAGGCATCATGCTCAACAAGAGAGCGCACATCTTCACTGAGTTCTCGGATGTCGGCATCATAAATATGACTGCCCAAGGCGCGAGGACGTGATAGGAAGGTGAGAACACGACGTAAATCGATCAGACACAGCTGAGCTTTCCCGAGCATATCTTCTAAATGCGCAAGTCGGGTAATCATGTCATCTAAGTCTAAAATCATCTCACGATGACGGTTATTTAGTACTTCTGTGGAATACTTTTCTAAGTCCTTGTGGATATCTTCCAAGATATCCGCAAGTTCATCGAGTTTGGCTTCTAAAAGACCCAATAAAATCCAAGTTGGATCTTTATAGTCAATTTCATAATCGTTACGACGCGCGCGGGCACGAAAGGCACGGAAAGCCACCAGCTTTTCACCCCGTAAAGTGAATAAGCGCTCTTTATGCAAAATAAAGGCAACTGTCTGCACGGTAGCTAAGGTGCTGGCATTTTCTTCGGGTTCGCCATCGACCTGAAAATTTTTATTTTTCGTTAAAAAATAGGTGCTGATGTGCAAAATACCGTCGTCATCACGGTAGAATCGTGCACTCGACGAAATATCTTCTAATGATTTTAATGTAGGTAAATTTTGATCATAGGCATCCATAATCCATTGCTGTTCTTCCTGGGATGGGGCAATGAGATCGAGCCAGACTAAATCCTGATGTAAATCGAAGTCACCATTGATGGTGACATCTTCTAAGCTACCGCGCTCTGTCGCGTAAAAGGCTTCAAGCATGTTGTCTTTTCCCCTTACGCAGTAAGTTAAAAATGAATGGGTGTATTTTAGACAAGGATTTGCTGAAAAACACTGTTCTAATGCTTAATTTATGAAAAAATCTGTTTAAAGTTGATTTTTCCAGCATAGCGTTCCTGATCTGATGGTGATTATAAATGAAATCTATCGCAATTTTCTGTGGTTCCGCCCTTGGTAACAATCCTGCCTATTTACAGGTGGCAGAAAAAGTCGGCCGTCATTTGGCGGCACAAGGTATCACACTAGTCTATGGTGGCGGTCGTTCAGGTTTGATGGGGGTTGTGGCAGATAGTGCTTTGCGTGCAGGTGGGCAAGTCATTGGAGTGATTCCAAAAGTCTTGGTCGATAAAGAATTGGCACATCCAGATTTAACCGAATTGCATGTGGTAGAAAATATGCAACAACGGAAAACTAAAATGTCTGAACTCTCGGATGGTTTTGTGGCGATTCCAGGTGGAGCTGGGACTTTAGAGGAAATTTTTGAGCAGTGGACGTGGGCTCAATTGGGCATTCATTTAAAGCCATGTGCCTTTCTCAATGTAGATGGTTTTTATGACGATTTATTGAATTTTCTGAAAACTACCGCAGAAAAAGGCTTTACCCATCCGCGTTTTATCGAAGGCTTAATTGCAGAAGATAATATTGAAACGATTGTTGAGCAGTTTCAACATTTCACTGCGCCAGAGCCGAAATGGGGCATGGTTGAACGTACAGCCTTTATCGCCGATTTGGAACAAGATAGATGAAAATTATCACTGTTGCCGCAGCCATTATTTTAAATGAACAGCATGAACTTTTAGTGGTTCGTAAAAAACACACGGCATTCTTTATGCAAGTAGGTGGAAAGTTAGAACCCCATGAAGCTCCTGAAATCACCATGCTGCGTGAAATTCAGGAAGAAATTGGCTGCGCTGCACAGATTGAACAATTCATTGGTCGTTTTGAAACGGCAGCTGCGAACGAAGCTGATCATCTACTGGTGAGTTATGTCTATTTAGTTCAGTTGCAAGGTGAACCGAAAATTGATGCGGAAATTGCAGCAATGCAATGGGTCAGCTTGGATGATACACAAACAAAACTTGCACCTTTAACACGTGAGGTGGTGATTCCTTGGGTGAAGCAGCAGGCGCGATCTCTTGCTGAAAGCTAAACCGCTTCGCTTGCTCAGTTTCTTTATTAGTGGTTGATGTTTGAAACTAAGGCTGTGCCGCAGCAATGCATGCGGCATATACCTGCGTGCAATGTAGCTGATGTAACAGCTTACTTAATGCATGGATTGAACTCCCCGTGGTCACCACATCATCGATGATGAGGACTTTACGGAAACGGCGTTTTTCGGTTGGGTCGATAATAAATTGCTGTTCGATATTTTCTAGGCGTTCTAGCCGACTTAAACCTTTTTGAGCGTGCTGTGCTTGACGAATCACCGGTTGCCAAACAGGGATGTGCAATTGCTTTGCCATCATCTGTGCAACAAGCAGCATTTGGTTGTACCCACGGTCTTTGAGGCGTTCTACTGAAATAGGCATGGGGACGATGGCTTGAGCCCTAGCTAAGCGCAAGCTTAAAAGGCTTTGTGCCAGTAAATTTTGATAGTGCAATTGTTGCTCATACTTATAGCTTTGGATGATGCGATCTATTGGAAAATCATAGTGAAAGGCACAAGAGATGCTGTGTTCATGGCGTTTAACCATTTGTTTAAACCAAGGCAGTTGTTCCCAGCAGTCAATACAAAGCGAATGATGTTGTTGTCGATCGATACCACAGAGCAGGCAAGGGGAAACGCTCTGCATTCCTTTTCGGATGAAATGTTGGATGGATTGGAGCATATTTTTATTCTAATCATTCTTTTTTGAGTATTTTGCACAGATTGCTGTGAAGTGCAATCACGACACCACAGAAACCTGTTCGACAAGCTTATTCGTTAAAGCCAATCTGTATAATTAGGATGATCGAACCATCATCCTAATTATACATAGGCATAACGGGGTGCTTCAGGCAGCCAGCGTTTTAAAAGCGCTTGAGCCTGTGCAGGATAATCATTTAGGACTTGTTGAGCCACATAGTGTGCCTGATTGAGTAAATGGTCATCTCGCTCCAATTTGGCTACACGAAAGCCCATATCTCCCGTTTGTTTAGTGCCGAGGAGCTCGCCGGGGCCGCGAATTTCCAAATCTTTTTC
Organism: Acinetobacter sp. YH1901134; assembly: GCF_013416965.1. Lineage (NCBI taxonomy): Bacteria > Pseudomonadati > Pseudomonadota > Gammaproteobacteria > Moraxellales > Moraxellaceae > Acinetobacter > Acinetobacter sp. YH1901134. The sequence goes on from NZ_VPEW01000008.1 coordinate 135,556, forward strand.
AGCAATAATAAAGCCGTCATTGGTTTCACGCATGATGCGTAAACGCTCTTGCCCATTTTGCGATAAAGGATTTTTATACAGCAAAGCACAGAAACTGGCTTTGGCACCACGCCCTACACGACCACGTAGCTGATGTAATTGTGAAAGCCCTAAGCGTTCTGCATTTTCAATTACCATGATTGAGGCATTTGGGACGTCAACACCGACTTCAATCACTGTGGTTGCAATCAGTAATTGCAATTCATTATTTTTAAATTGCTGCATCACTGCTTGTTTTTCATCGGCCTTCATTTTGCCGTGAACAAGACCAATATTGAGGTCTGGAAAGCGTTCTTTAATTTCATTAAAAGTCGCTTCAGCGGCCTGAGCATCTAAAGTTTCTGATTGTTCCACTAGGGTGCAGACCCAATAGGCTTGTTTACCTTCAGCACAATTGCTGGCAATCCGCTGTAGCACTTCTTCACGACGGTCAAGTGGAATAGTGACTGTTTGAATCGGTGTACGACCGGGTGGCAGTTCATCAATGACGGAGGTATCTAAATCGCCATAAGCCGACATGGCCAAGGTACGAGGAATAGGGGTTGCTGTCATCACCAGTTGATGCGGTGTCATGCCATTGAGACCTTTGTTTCGTAGCGCCAAACGCTGATCGACGCCAAAACGGTGTTGTTCATCAATAATCACTAAACCCAATTTGGCAAATTGTACATTGTCTTGAAATAAAGCATGTGTGCCGACCACTAAATTGGCTGAACCATCTTGAATACTTTGTTCTGCAGCAGCTCGAGCTTTACCTTTTTGCTTGCCGGAAAGCCAAGACACGGTTAGACCCATAGGCTCAAACCATTTTTTGAAATTTAGATAATGCTGTTCGGCCAAAATTTCTGTTGGCGCCATCATGGCCACTTGCCAACCTTCCTCGAGCGCATGACAGGCTGCAACGCCTGCGACTAGGGTTTTACCTGCACCTACATCACCTTGTACGAGTCGCAGCATAGGTTTGTTCTTTTTCAGATCGACCGCAATTTCTTTGGACACGCGTTTTTGTGCGCCGGTCATTTCAAACGGTAGTGTACTTAAAAGTTGTTTGGTGAAGTTCTTACTTGTAGAGAATGACGGTGCTTCGATTTGTTGAATATAAGCACGGCGGCTGAGCAAACTGACCTGATGGGCAACCAATTCTTCGAAAATTAAACGTTGCTGTGCAGGATGAGAACCTTGGCTGAGTTGCAACATATTGGCATCGACAGGGGGGTGATGAATATAGTCCAGTGCTTGTTTTAGGGCATAGCCATTGGTGAATTTTTCCGGCAATAATTCAGGTAAGTCATCACTATATAACTGTAGTGCTTGTTTGACATATTCACGCAGTTTGGACTGCGTTAAGCCTTCGGTTGCGGGGTAAATCGCAGTGAGTTGGGTTTGTGGTAAAGGCGTGTGTTCAGTAATCACCTGTAGTTCAGGATGATACATTTCTAAGCCACGAGCACCAACACGGACTTCACCAAAAATCCGTAAACGAATGCCCGGTTTTACCCGATCAGTAATGCCTTTGTAGATATGGTAAAAACGTAAAGTAACTTTGCCACAGTCGTCATCCAGTAGGGCAGCCATCGATTTACGCTTTCCGGGTGGAAAGTCGATACTTTTGACCGTGCCTTCTAGTAAATAACTTCGACCCACGGTCAATTGGTTCATGGGGATGATCGTGCTACGATCTTCATAGTCGCGTGGCAGATGAAACAAAAGATCATCTGTCGTGAAAATATTTAGTTTTTCAAGTAAAGCAGCGGCGGCATTGCCAACCCCTTGCAATTGATGGACGGCAGCCATGTCCCCTCAACTTCGGTTTATATGATCTAAATGGATCAGTTCTGAGAATAGGTCGTTTGATGCATATTCTATTTATCGGTTATGGTAAAACATCGCAACGTGTTGCTAAACAATTATTTCAGCAAGGTCACCAAATTACCACAGTGAGTCGTAGTGCGAAAGAGGATGATTTTGCAGAACATTTAATCCAAGATATTCACCAACTGGATTTGTCGCAGGTTCAACCGATTGATGCTGTCTATGTTCTTTTGGCTCCTGCACGTCATGCTCAATGCAATGCTGTGGATGTTTACCGACACACTTATGTCGATTCTGTACAGCCAATTGTTCAAGCATTAGCACATCATCCAATACAACGTTTAATCGTGGTGTCGTCCACTCGTGTCTATGGTGAGCATGCGGGGGAGCGCATTGATGATGACACTGTGCCACAACCGATCGATGAGCAGGGGATGTTGTTACGCGAAATGGAGCATCGCTACTCACAAGCATTTCCTACCGAATGCGTGATTGTACGTCCATCTGGGATTTATGGCACATCGACAAAACGAATGCAGAAACTGGCAGAAACGACTCATCGCTATCCCAATATCCATTGGTCAAATCGAATACATATCGATGATTTGGCAAAATTTCTGTGTCATCTACTTCACGTGGAACATCCTGAGAAATCATATATTTGTAATAATAATCAACCTCAACCCTTGCATGAGCGAATCTTGGAATTGCAAAGAGCTATGCATTTACCCGAATTGGTTTTAGAGAGCGAAGCAGAAACAGGGAAAAAACTTTATGCAACGCGGATGATGGAGAGTGGTTTTAAGTTGGCGCACGATTGATTGTGATGTGTAGTGTAAAATTGGTGTGACGTATAAATTTCAGTGCAGCTTTGTGAGTATTAAAAGAAATTCTATAAATGAATAAGATAGGTCTTTTAAAACATGTATTGTTCAAATTTTCGAATGGATCTCAAAGGATAAAATTTAAATAATGACAAAATCATTTGCTGAACTTACTCAGAATTTACCCCATAGACCGATTTTGGAAAAAGCTTTGAGTTATTTTGAGAATTTACCAAAGATCGCGATTGATTGTGGTTGTGGTGCAGGAAATGAATCATCATTTCTACTCCGTCATAATTTTAAAGTATATACATTTGATCCAACTGTTGACGCTAAAAATATCTGTCTAAGTAAATTTAAAGACAATAAGAATTTTTTATTTTCTAATCAGGCCTTTGAAGACTATAGCTTTCCTAAAGCTAGTTTAATTATTGCTTTATTCAGTTTATTTTTTTGTTCTATGGATTCGCTTGAAAGTGTTTTAAAGAAAATGCAGGAACCCTTAAGTGAGCAAGGCATTTTACTCATACAACTGTTAGGAAAAGATGATGATTGGGTAAATAATTTTTCTGAAAAGTTTATAGGTTTTGAGCAGGAAGAGCTTAAACAATTGTTTGATGCGGACTTTGATATTATTTATATCGATGAATTTAAAGGCAATAAACCGCTAGCCAATGGCACTCCAAAATTTTGGAATGTACATACCTTAATTTTAAAAAAGAAAATATTAAATACTTTTGTATAATCCAAAAAAAGAGACAAGTTTTTTACAACTTGTCCCTGATTTTGCTCATCTTCTTCCGCATTTATGGCGAAAAAATCAGAACGGTTTATTTTTTCTTACGTTTCAAACGTTTTTTAGCTTGTTCAGCAGCCACTTTATCAAGTGCTTCTTTTAACTCTTCATCACTAAAGGTTGTAATGTGCTGCAACATTTGGAGTGTCACATCATCCAAAACGAGGTTGGCATATTGCGCAACATTTTGGAAATTTTCATCAAACACAATGGCGTTGTTTTCATTGGTGCTGATATAACCTTGTTGTGTTAAGACTTTAATAAAGCTTTGGAACAAGGCCTTATCAAAGAACTCTGGTGAGTTAAATTCATACAACACAGACAGACGTTGACCAACCAAGTGACTGAGTTCTTCAACCTGACGCGTCGAGATATTGCCCGAACCACGTTGTGTGATTAAAGCCAAAGTCATGTAGTAACGCTCTAGACTTTGCATTACAGGTGCAGCCAAGACCACTAACTGATTGTGCTGCTCTGAGTTCGGCGCAGGGGAGATCAGGTTGCCTTCTGCATCTTCAGAAATCAGTTTAGCTTTGATCAGTACTCCTGCGTACGCACAGATCTGATCTTTAAGCTCTTCATTATTCCATTTGAGGAATAACTCAGCTTTTAAGAACGGATACAGTGTACGAATGACATTAATCAAATCACCACGGCGAATAGAACCATTATGTTCAACCAAAGCGGCAATGAGTGATGGCAAAATAAATGCGTGCAGGATGTTGTTACGGAAGTAGGTTAACAACACCGCTTGATTATCAGCAATGGCAATAATATCGCCAAGGACATGATTAACACGTTTAATCAGCTTGAGTTTTAAACCATAAGCAATGATTTCTTTACCTGACAGCGGTGTCACTTGCATGCGCTCATCGTAAGGTAAGGCAGTTAAAAGATCGCGATAGGTATCTAACTGCTTAATGCAAATCTCTTCATCTAAAGTATGTTTAGATGTTGCCAATAAAATCAGTGAAAGCAATGAAACTGGGTTCACCACTGCTGCACGGTTAATATTTTCTAAAATCACGTGTGCAGAACTGTTAATGGCATCCGAAACTTCTGGCGGAATTGGGTCGTCATTTTTCTCGATTTTGATGTTGCTTGCATTATGCTGTTTCAACATATCATCAAGGAAAACCGGCTCACCAAAATTCAAATGAACTTTACCGAAAATACGTTCGATCTTACGCAGGGTTTTCATAATCCCGATGATTGATTCGCCTTCTTTTGGCTTACCATTCATTTCACCAACGTAGGTCGCACCTTCCATTAAACGCTCATAACCAATATAGGTCGGTAAGAACACGATCGGTTTGGCTGGATTACGTAAATGACCATGGACAGTCATGGCGAGCATGCCGGTCTTCGGTGGTAATAAACGACCAGTACGTGAACGCCCACCTTCGATGAAGTATTCAAGCGGCGTATTACGCGCCAAAATACTGTAGAGGTATTCTTTAAATACGGTGGTGTAGAGACCATTGCCACGGAATGAACGACGAATAAAGAACGCGCCGCCGCCACGTAAAATTTGCCCGACAAATGGCATGTTTAAGTTATCGCCCGCAGCAATGTACGGCACCATCAAGCCACGTTTATAGATCACATATGACAATAACAAATAGTCAATATGACTACGATGACATGGGGTGTAAATGATCTCGTAGTCTTTGGCTAGTTCACGAACGGTACTGAAGTTATGCACTTCGACGCCATCATAAAGCTGTGTCCACAGACGAGTCAGGGCTAAGTCAGCAAAACGTACTGTTGATGCAGAATAGTCAGAAACGATTTCATTTAAATAACCAATCGCACGACGTTCAGCTTCAACCATGCTGATTTTACTGCGAATGCTTTCACGACGAATCGCATCTTGCACATCCGTAGATTTGATCAGGCCATGCATCACATTACGACGGTCAGATAAATCCGGACCCAAAACCACTTCACGCTGCGCATCTAAATAATCATTCAGTGTGCTAACAATATAAGTCGCAGGTGACAAGTTTGGATGTGTAGTTTTGGCATATTCAACCAAACGACGCAAAGACTGTGGCTCATGGAATTCAAGGTACGATTGACGACCGTGCAAACCAATATTGACCAGCTGCTTCACTTTGCTTGGTGTAGACCATGTATCGGTAAATAATAATTTAAACCAAGAATCTTCTTTATCGGGTTCACGGCCCCACAGCACGGTTACAGGAACGAGCTCAACATCCGCATCAGGATTTTTTTCCAAAACCTCAATTAAACGTAATAAACGAGGTGGAAAGGCATGTGGCGGTGGATTGAGTAAGTTGTCTTCATCATGATGTTGTAAAAACACCACAGAGGCTTTTTCTGTTTGCGTACCCACAGTCATTGGGTCGAGTGCAGGGTGTAGCTTTAAACGACGGGTTTCACCATCGACAATTAAAGCATTACTCCGTGAATGATTTTGCAGAACGTAGCAGGTAATTTTCGTTGTCTGTACGCCGGTATCTGTATCGGTTTCAGTCACTACAGGTTCTACAGGGACTTCACCTAAAACATGCGGTGTTACCACAAGGTCAAGCAGTTTACTCGAAAGCTTTCGATACATCTGACCAAAGCCGCTCTTGGACATACAAACTCCTACTTTTCATGACCAAACCACAGAGATTCTGAGGGGAATCTATTCTGCGTAATTGTACTTAAAAACTGTATGTCATTTTCTGACAAATTGCATAGATATTGTAAGATTTTATCGTTAAAAAACGTATTTTTAGCAGTTATATTGCATCAGCAAGGTGACAGATCAGTCAGCGAATCTTTAGGGTTTTAGTCTGGATTTATGGCAAAATGGAAAATATATTTAAACATCTGTTGATGTTGCCTGCATTAGCTTAATCCCGAATGATAGATAGGTTTGTTATGAATGCCTTAACACAAGAGTTGGTTGATTTACTCAGCCTTGAAAAATTAGAAGAAAATATTTTTCGTGGGCAAAGCCGAAATTTGGTCGGGAAACGTGTCTTTGGTGGACAGGTTTTAGGTCAGGCGCTACGTGCGGCATCTTATACGACAGATCGACCTGCTCATTCTTTACATGCCTATTTCTTATTTGGCGGTGATATCAATGCACCGATCATTTATGAAGTGGATCGTATTCGCGATGGACGCAGTTTTGTGAGTCGTCAGGTGCGTGCGATTCAACATGGTAAAACCATTTTCATGTGTATGGTGTCATTTGCAGAGCAAGAAGACGGGTTGAACTACCAAGTTGCAGAGCCAGAATATCCAGCTGTAGAGGATTTAAAATCTGAAGCTGAGCTAAAACGGATGATGGTGGAGTTTGTCCCTGAAAACGTCCGTACGTCTTTTATGCGCGACCGTCATGTAGAAATTCGCCCGATTGATCCACAAAACCCGTACCAACCGCAGCCTGCTGCGCCATCGTATGCACACTATATTCGTACCCATGACAAAATTGCTGCTGACGTTGATGATATCTCATTACATCAGGCTATTGCGGCATTCTATTCAGACTTTACGCTGATGACGACTGCACTACGCCCACATGGTTTAAGTTATTTATCACCAAGTTTGCAGTGTGCGAGTATTGATCATGCCATGTATTTCCATAAGCCATTCCGTGTGGATGAATGGATGCTTTATGACATGGATGCCACAGTCAGTGCCAGTTCACGTGGTCTAAATTTCGGTCGCATGTGGCAAAACGGTGAATTGGTCTGTAGTACGACACAAGAAGGCTTGATCCGTTTACGCGAAATTGAAACACAATAAGCTTTAAGCACTATGTGTTAAGTCGTAAAAGCTGAATACTGAAAAAACCGAATCTCCTGATTTGGTTTTTTTATGCCGTCAATTTTGGGTATGGAGCTACTCACGGAATCGAGTTCTCTAGTTAGGGTGCAGTATAAGTTGAATGGAGCTGAATTCGTGCTTTGCAGAATTGTAGCAGTGCATGTGACAAAAAATTCCTCGATTCCCGGTGGGGCGCATGGCATAGTGCCTGAATAAAGGATGATAAATGCAAGGCACAATGAGCTTAAATACGCAGATTTTAATTGCCGCAATATTGGGTGTGGCATTTGGGTTTTTATTAATTCAGTTTCCAGAGACGCAGTTTTTGTCTGCCAGCCTGTATGGCTTGGGGATTGCCAGTAGTATTTTTATTGGCTTGCTGAAAATGATCTTGGTTCCGCTGATCTTTAGTTCGATCGTGGTGGGGGTATCGAATTTACAAGCGGGTGGTCAGCTGAGTCGAACGTGGAAAATTACCTTAGCGTGCTGTGTCACTACCACAACTTTGGCACTGATCTTGGGTCTAGCATGTGCGCATATTTTTAAAGTCGGGCAGGGCGTGGACATCGTCATGTTCCAAGATGCAATGCAACAGCATCAGAGCCCTGACACCCTCACAGCAGGTTCATTCTTTACCAATTTTATTCAAAATACACTGATTAATCCGTTTAAAGCCTTTAGTGATGGCAACGTACTCGCAGTCGTGGTGTTTTCACTATTTCTCGGTGTGGCCTTGGTCAAAGGCGGTGAAAAGTTCCGAAGTGTGAGAAAGCTCAGTCAGCAATTTTTCGACATCATGATGATGATCATCGGCTGGGTGATGAAGCTTGCACCGATTGGTATTTTTGCATTATTGGCTAAATTGATTGCTACAGAAGATATTTCGGTGTTGAGTCGCCTCGCGGAGTTTGCTGCCGTAGTCACAGGGACCACGATTTTCCATGGGGCAGTGGTGTTACCTTTGCTGCTTTGGATCTTTGGGAAAATGAGTCCTCTGACGTTTTTTAGAGGAACACGAGCTGCCTTAATCACTGCTTTTGCAACCAGTTCGAGTTCAGCAACGATGCCACTGTCGATGAAATGTGCGCAGGAAAATTTAGGCGTCCGTCCTCAAACGGCAGGTTTTGTGATTCCATTGGGCACGCAGTTGAATATGGATGGTACTGCGCTATATGAAGCTGCTGCCGCACTTTTTATTGCAAATTTGATGGGACTAGATTTGAGTTTGGGGCAGCAGTTAATTGTCTGTGCAACCGCCATGATTGCTTCACTCGGTGCGCCGGGTATTCCAAGTGCTGGAATGGTGACAATGATTATGGTTTTACAATCAGTCGGACTCCCTGCGGAAGCCATTGCGATTTTACTGCCGATAGATCGACTCTTAGATACGGTACGGACTGTGGTGAACGTACAGGGCGATATGATGATTAGCGTGGTGGTTGATCGCCATACGCGAGATGTAGATGAACCAGCATTGTCGAATTAAGCAGATAAAGTACTGAAATGTGGGTTGTAGACGATCTCCCACAGATGCCCATCTAAGTCTTGAAAATAGCCTGCTTAACCACCGTAAAACGTGGGCTGTGCGGGCTTAATTGTTTTTGCACCAGCGCGTTGGGCTTGTTGCATGATTTGATCGACGGCTGCGGGACTTTTAACGTTATGTCCCAGAGACATTTAAGTTGGACAAAACGCTGAAGTGCTGATTCCGATGTCATGACTAAAGCTATCTTGCGGCCAGAGTGCAAGCTTTAAACCGTGTTGTAAATCAAAAAATGCCACAGCGCCATGTTCAAATTCAGTCCCAATAATCCCTGTGCTATTTAGACCTAAACCCTCTTGATAAAACGCGAATGCAGCGTGTAAATCTTTCACGGCCAGTGTAATGACGGAGATGTGAGCGTGCATGGAGATGCTCCTGAATGGCTTATTTTTATTTTAGGATGAGGCTGAGTATAAATGCATTTTAAAGAGAATAGGGAGTTCGGAAGAACTGTACTTTAAACCTCGAACTTATGACGACCCTATTCATCTTAAGTTTGTTGATTGCTCAATAAAAAAATAGAGCGTAATGGAAGTGAGCACAAAAAAAGCAGGGCGAACCCTGCTTAATACAGATTTTAAATGGTGTTTATGCAACTTTCAGTGCGGCACGTTTTGCAGCAGGAGAGTTGTCGAGGTAAGCAATCGCATCTTCAGTTTTTGCTTCATGCACAGGATCGTACCAAGGCATTAAATATCCCAATTGCTGCGACACTAACCAAAGTGGATGTGGTAATAAGCGATTGTCTTTTTGCGCGATATGTGCCCATTCACGCCAAATCCACGGTTTATATACGGCTGGTTTAATCGATGCATAGCGCGAGTCTTGCTTCATGATATGTGCAGCACCATCGACCCAGAGACCAAGTACGGCAGCAATCACGATCACACTTTGATAATAGCGAGAAATATAGCCCCCACCAAGATGACGATACAAATCAAAGGCCACGGTACGATGCTCAATTTCTTCTGCACCATGCCATTTTACTAGATCGAGCATATTCGGATCGGCACCGAGGCGTTCCCACTCTTTGTTGTATAAAGCATATTTGCCTAGTACACAGGTCATGTGTTCAACAGTTGCAATCACCCCTAAACGAAAGAGATCCCATTGATGATCCAAAGCTTTAGGTACGTTGAGCCCTAGAGGTTGGTCCGCAAGCAGTTTGCCAAAGAGAAAGTCCATGATCTCAAGGTTGCGTTGAATACTGATATTGCGCTGAGATAAGTATTCTTTATTAGCAGAGTTATGTGCCTGAGCATGCATGGCTTCTTGGCGGATAAATGCTTTAACGTCCTCTGCTAGTTTTTCATCTCTAATTTGTGGCAATACTTTGTTATACAGTCGGCAAAACCAAAACTCACCAGCCGGTAAGATCATATTAATTTCATTAATAAAATAGCTGACAAAAGGTTGGTTAGGCACCCAGTCAACTTGAGTATCTTGCCACTCAAATTTCACTTTGCGTGGCTTAATTTTATATTCGATTGATGATCCAAGTTTTGTGTTTCTCAAGCGGGAGAGTAATTTCATGACCTATCCTTGTTTTTATGTGATCGAGTGCACATCTGATGTATTCAGTATCCAAAAAAAATCCTGCATTGTGATTAGCAATACAGGACATTTCATTATCTTCAGATGATACTTTTTGTCAGACAATCATCCTTGCGCTGACTTTAAAAATAATGGATTAGTGGTCTGATTTTTTGTCTTCAGCTTGGGGTAAATCTTTAGATGTAGTGTGGAAGTCATTGAATGCTTCCGCGTCCACATCGATTTCAATATCATCTTCCGATGCTTCAGGTATGCTGTCGAGATCAAACTCTGTGGATTGCTCTAGAGTGAAGTTTAGACGACCCGCCATGACACTCGCTAACTCTTCTAAACCTTGTTTATTCAATGATGAGAACAATTGGATAGAGAAGTTCAGCTTCATTTTTTTCAATGCTGCTTTCACTTCTTGTAGTGCTTTAGAGGCTGGGCCACGGTTTAATTTATCTGATTTGGTCAGGAGTACATGTACGAACAATTTACGTGAATGTGCCCATTCCAACATCATGACGTCAAAGTGTTGTAGTGGATGACGGATATCCATCAACAGCACAAGACCTTGTAAACTTTCACGGTGTATTAGATAGTTTTCTAACTCTTTTTGCCACACGATTTTCATTGCTTCAGGTACAGCGGCATAGCCATAACCCGGTAAGTCGACCAAACGTTGATCAGGATTTCCTAGACTGAAAAAGTTGATCATTTGGGTACGACCCGGTTTTTTCGACGCACGTGCCAATTGTTTTTGGTTAGTGAGCGCATTAATGGCACTCGACTTACCCGCATTGGAACGGCCAGCAAAGGCAATTTCATAGCCGGTATCTTCAACGCAGAGGTTGAGTTTAGGCGCACTCATTAAGAACTCAGCTTTGCGTAGCCAGTTGAGCGAGCGCACAGCATATTCAGTAATCGCAGAGTCTACTTTTTTCTCGTAAGTAATCTTTTGCTTCGGCGCATTGGCCGCTTTACTGTTTCGTGATTTTCCTCTGTGCTGATGCATAACCCAACTTCAATAACTGATTTAACAACACGCATTATAAAGGAAGTCGGGCAGGCAAGCGAATTTTGTCGCAGGCAAAGTGAAATTAGAGATTGATCAGTTGAATCGGAGATTGTGTTGTAAATTTAGATGCGCTGCTTGGTTGTAAGACGTCAGCAAGTTTATACTGATCGAGACTTTGATAAAACTGTTCTAAAGCTTGGTCTAAAATGCTTTTTAAACCACACTGACTGCGCAGTACGCAGGGTGGGTCATTGCATTCAACAATCTGGTGATTACCTTGCAAAATCCGTACGATTTGACCGAGCTGAGCCTCAAGTGCTTCAGGGTTAAGGCGGATGCCGCCACCTTTGCCGCGGCTGGTGATTAACCAGTTTTGCTTTGCCATAAAATGCACAATTTTCACCAAGTGATTACGCGAAACGTGCAGGTCTTCTGCAATTTCAGCAATGTTATAAGGCACATCACGAGGACGTGCGATATAGAGCAAAATGCGTAATGCATAATCGGTGAATTTATTGAGTTGCATGATAATACTGTGAGTCTGAGAGAAATAAATAAGGGCTAGTCTAGCATAACTAAACTAACCCTTTGTATTTCAGGTGAATAGCTTAGTTAGTGTTTTACACCACCAGTGCCGAAAGCTTCGCTGTGAATATTGCTAGCAGGAATACCACGAGCAATTAAAGCTTTCTGTTGTTCAGCCATAAATGGCATTGGACCGCAAAGGTAATAATCCGCATTGATCGGTAACAGTGCAGTATCCATGCTGCCTAAGTCTAGACGACCAGCAGCATCATAATCTTCACCTAATTTATCATTAGCATGAGGGAACTCATACGCTGTAAAAGTGCTAAGACGTGGGTATTTTGCTTCCAAATCCTGAATGTGTTTATGCATTGCATGCACTTGTTTGCTACGGCAGGCATGGATAAAGGTTACAGGTTGTGGCATGTCTAAAGTCACCAACTGATTCAGCATCGCAATCATTGGTGTTAGACCTACACCACCACTGATAAAGACATTGCGTTTTTGTGAATCAATCAGGAAGAAATTACCTGTTGGTGCAGACACTTCGATTTCTGAACCGATCTCCAAGCCATGCAGTGTATTTGATACCCAACCTGGAACCAAGTCACCTTTCTGATCTTCACGTTTTACAGAGATACGTAAGTAGTTGTCTTGTGGGCTGGTAGACAGTGTATATTGACGTGGTTGTTTTAGACCCAGCTCATCGACCAATACACGTACAGAGATGTACTGACCTGCTTCATATTTTGGTAAATCACCACCATCAGAAGGCTCAAGGTAGAATGAGGTGATTTCATCACTTTCAGCCACTTTTTTCGCGATTTTGAAATTACGCCAACCTAACCAACTGCCTTTAGTTTGCTGATGTTGCTCATAAATCGCTTTTTCAGTGCTGATAAACAAGTCTGCCAATTGTCCATATGCTGCTGCCCAAGCTGCAATCAGTGGATCTTCCATTGAAATGCTTAATACTTCACTGATCGAGTGCAGCAAATTTTCGCCGACAATATTGTAGTCTGGAGCTTGAATGTTAAGACTCACATGTTTATGCGCAATTAATTCTACAACTGGTAAAAGTACAGATGGGTCCTCAATATTTTCAGCATAAGCCAATACAGCACCCGCCAAAGCTTGTGCCTGAGCACCGCTGCGCTGATGTCCCATGTTAAAGGTTTCTTTGAGGTCAGGGTTATTGCCCAACATACGATTATAGAAGTAACCAGTCAGCGCGACACCATTTTCACGTAGAACAGGAACAGTAGCTTTTACTAGGTCAATTTGCTGCGGAGTCATAGCTGATCTCTCATGGCTGTTATTTATAAGATGTATTTAAAATACATTTTTAAATACATCCGCGCAATACATGTTTTAGTAAAAACCATAAAAAAAATATGGGATATTAAAATATCCCATAAATTCAGCATAGATAATCGTAATGGCGAATTATTTTTTACCAAACAGTGAACCTAGCAAACCGCGTACGATTTTCTGACCTGTCGACCCACCCAAGCTGCGTGCAGCACTTTTTGCAAAAGTTCCTACCGTGTCTTGAATCAGTTTTTCACGTTGTTTGGCTGAACGCTCAGCTTCTTTTTGTTGTTCGCGTGCAAGTCGTTCTTGTTCACGCGCTTGCTGTTTGGCGAGTGCATCTGCTTCTTTGGCTTGTTGTTTGGCTAACGCTTCTTGTTCTTTGGCTTGTATTTTATCTTGTTCCGCTTTGACGGCTTGTTGTTGGCGCTCCGCCACTTTATTTTGTAAAAGTTCATAGGCACTTTCACGGTCTGCTTCGGTGTCATACACGCCTGCAACAACGCTATTTGTCATGAGTGCTTTGCGTTCTTCTACAGCAATTGGGCTAAATGATGAGTAGGGTGGCATCACCCAAGCACGTTCAACGATTTGTGGTGTGCCTTGTTCATCTAAACAGCTAATTAATGCTTCACCTACAGCCAGTTCCGTAATTACTTGATCGACTTTAAACGCAGGATTGGCTCGAAAAGTATCTGCTGCCGTCTTGACCGCTTTCTGATCTTTGGGGGTAAATGCACGTAGGGCATGTTGAACACGGTTACCCAGTTGTCCTAAAACACTCTCAGGTAGGTCAAGTGGATTTTGCGTTACAAAGTAAATGCCGACCCCTTTAGAGCGAATCAGACGAACCACTTGTTCAATCTTTTCTTGTAAAGCAGGGCTGGCATTATCAAATAATAAATGCGCTTCATCGAAGAAGAACACCAGTTTGGGTTTATCCATATCTCCAACTTCGGGCAATTGTTCAAACAGTTCTGACAGCATCCACAGTAAGAAAGTCGCATAGAGCTTAGGGGTATTCATTAACTTGTCGGCGGCGAGCAGGTTGATGTTGCCACGACCTTGTGTATCCGTTTGGATAAAGTCCATGATATTGAGAGCAGGCTCACCAAAAAACTTGTCACCACCTTGATCTGCCAATGCGAGCAAATTACGTTGAATTGCACCTAAGCTTGCAGGTGATAAATTGCCATATTCATTTTTAAATTCGGATGCATGTTCACTGACGTAGCTAATCATGGCTTTTAAGTCTTTAAAGTCGATGAGCAATAAGCCCTGATCATCGGCAATACGAAAGACCGCAGATAACACACCTTCTTGCGTGTCGTTTAAATTCAGAATTCGGGCAAGGAGCAGTGGACCAATTTCAGAAATGGTAGTGCGAATGGGATGTCCTTGTTCACCAAACAAATCCCAAAACACCACAGGGGAGGCAGCAAAAGGAATGCTCTCGATATTTAAACTTTTAATTCGTTCGTCAAACTTAGGATTGCTTTCACCTGCTTTGGCAAGGCTAGAAACATCCCCTTTGGCATCGGCTAAAAATACGGGTACACCCAGCCGAGAAAAACTTTCTGCCAACACCTTCAACGTCACCGTCTTACCAGTACCTGTAGCCCCAGCGATCAAACCATGGCGGTTCGCAAATTGTGAATGAAGCACCACATCTTGTGTAGTGTCTTGTGTTTTTTTGCCAATAACAATTGGTGTACCCATAGATGTTCCTGTATTTATTCGAGTTGCTGTTTATTTAAATGTTGTAGTGCGTTTTCTATATCTTGTATTAAATCTGCAGGATGTTCTAGTCCTATACAAAAGCGAACCAGTAAGCCGGTTTGAATATGTGAATGTTCGAGTACACGCATATCTTTTAAGTTATATAACATGACTAAACTGACTGGGCCACCCCAGCTAAAACCGAGTTTAAATAGTTTCAGCGCATCGCAAAAACGGCGTACATCTTGCAAGCTATATTTTTCATTAAATACCACGCTGACCAAGCCGGCACTGTGTTGTTCTGTACAAATTTCTTTCCAATACTGATGTCCTGCGGAAGCTTCATCAGCAGGATGTAAAACCTGTACAAAGGCTGGTTGCTGTTTTAGCCAATTTAATAAAGTTAAAGCACTTTGTGACTGGTGTTCATAGCGCAGGCGCATAGAAGCCAGACTGCGTTGTACTTGCGCGGCGTCATCACCAGAGATACTAATGCCTTGAATGGCGTGCGCACGAAACAGTTTGTGATAAAGCTTTTTATCTCGTGTAATTACCGAACCCATCAAAATATCCCCGCCGCCACTTGGGTATTTGGTCAAGGCATGCACACTGATATCGACACCCAGGTGCTCAGCACTAAAATCAAAAGCATTAAAGGCAAGTCCTGCGCCCCACGTATTGTCCAGTGCAGTGAGAATGTTCTGCGCTTGAGCTTTTTTGACCAAGCCGACTAAATTTGGAAACTCTAAAGTGACAGAACCTGCTGCCTCTAACCAGATAAGCTTGGCTTGCGCTGAAGGTGTGAGTGAGTTCACATCAATCGGGTTATAAACCTTGACCACGATGCCATAGCGGGTTTCTAGGTTACGCAGATGTTCCATATTTGGGCCATAGATATTATCTGCGACCCAAACCTCATCCCCCTGACTTAAAAAACATGAATTGACCAAATTAATTGCAGACAAACCGCTTGGTGCAAGTAGGTGATACAAGCCTCCTTCAATCTGAGCAAGCTGATCGCCTAGGGTAAATGTCGTGGGGGTACCATGTGTGCCATAGCTATAGTCATAATCATCAGTCCAATGGCGATTAAATAGCGCATCTGTATTTTCGAAAATTATAGTGGATGCACGAAACAGGGGAGGTTGAACACTATTGATGTATTGCGGTGCCTTTCTTGGTGCATGAATGAGTTCAGTTTGAGGATTCTTTTTCACGTGGCGCTCTGAAATGATCAAAATAATAATGAATGTTCAAAAGAATACGACTAAAACGCATGGATTTACGATGCTTTTGTATAGAAAATTAAGTGAAAAGCAAAGTTGGCTTCATTCTTGCAAAACCGATATCAGAGCAACAACAATAGGTTTAGCGCATGAAGTCGCATTTAAAAGTACATTATTTTCAGCATATTGCTGGCGAAGGGTTCGGCAGTTGTTATGAATTTTTAAAACAGCATCAGGCCAAAATTACGGCCACAGAATTCTTTGCATTACCAGTCGATCAAGCCTTGGATCTCGAGGCTTTGCCGCATGTTGAAGATGTCGATTTACTCATCATCATGGGTGGGACCATGAGCGTAAATGATGAGGCAAATTTCCCATGGTTAAAAATAGAAAAACGATGGCTGCGACGCTATTTAGCACTCGGTAAACCCGCAATTGGGCTTTGTTTAGGTGGGCAATTGATTGCCAATGCTTTGGGTGGTGCGGTGAGTCGAAATGCACAACAAGAATTGGGTTGGACGACCATCCGTAAGGTCGCTAACGTACCGCATGACTGTTTCAAACTACCTGAAGAGTTTAAAGTCATGCAGTGGCACAGTGAAACATTTGAAATTCCCAAAGGAGCGGTATTACTGGCGGAAAATGATGCATGTCGTAATCAAATGTATCAAATCGGGCAAAATGTTTTGGGCTTCCAATTTCATCCTGAAATTACTCCTGAAGTACTCGATTTATTTTTGGAAAATGATGAAGAAGTGGCATTTTTTTCAGGAACACATGTACAGCCAGTACATGATCTACGGAAAAGCGCAAAAAACAAATTTATTGAGGGAAATCAAATACTAAACCAAGCAATAGAGTATGTATTAAGAAAAAATGCCTGTTGATTAAAAGTTAAGCAATTGATCTTGCATAAAAAATGAAAAATATAAGAAAAACAGCAAAAGAGATTTGCTTATGCATTAAACAATAGCTATAATGGGCGACCCTTTGATGAAGGGGGTTAGCTACGAATAAAGTAGTTAACATCGTGACAGTCGCGGCATCGATCGTGACCTTAGTGATATTTCACTGCTCTTGACACTTGCCTCTTTTAAAGTGGGGTGAGATGCGTCAAGGGTGATTCTTTATATATTTGGCTTGGAGTTAACTGGTATGTCTAACCAGAGAATTCGTATCCGTCTTAAGTCTTTTGATCACCGTCTAATTGATCAATCAGCTCAAGAAATCGTAGAAACAGCAAAACGTACTGGCGCACAAGTTTGTGGTCCAATCCCGATGCCTACACGTATCGAACGTTTTAACGTTTTAACATCACCACACGTTAACAAAGATGCGCGTGACCAATACGAGATCCGCACTTACAAACGTTTGATCGACATCGTTCAACCTACAGATAAAACTGTTGATGCATTGATGAAGTTAGATCTTGCAGCTGGTGTTGATGTTCAGATCGCTTTGGGTTAAGGCTTTCGGTTAATTAACGCTCTAAGTTAATTAGGCCGCTTTTTTAGAGGTTTATGCACATGGCTATTGGTTTAGTCGGTCGCAAGTGCGGTATGACACGTATCTTTACAGATGCTGGTGTTTCTGTACCTGTAACAGTGATTGAGGTTGATCCTAACCGCATCACACAAATCAAAACGCTTGAAACTGATGGTTATCAAGCGATTCAAATCACTACTGGTGAACGTCGCGAATCTCGCGTAACTAACGCTCAGAAAGGTCACTTTGCGAAAGCTGGTGTTGCTGCTGGTCGTCTAGTTCAAGAATTCCGCGCTACAGAAGCTGATCTTGAAGGTCGTGAAGTTGGCGGAACTATCGGTGTAGATGTGTTCACAGTGGGTCAAATTGTTGACGTTACTGGTACATCTAAAGGTAAAGGTTTCCAAGGTGGTGTTAAGCGTTGGAACTTCCGTACTCAAGACGCTACACATGGTAACTCTGTATCTCACCGTGTTATCGGTTCTACAGGTCAAAACCAGACTCCTGGTCGCGTGTTCAAAGGCAAAAAAATGCCTGGTCACTTAGGTGCTGAACGTGTAACTACACAGGGTCTTGAAATCGTTGCTATCGACGCAGAACGTTCAGTTCTAGTTGTTAAAGGCGCGGTTCCTGGTGCTACTGGTGGCGACGTTACTGTTCGTCCTACTATCAAGGCCTGAGGGGAAATAACGTGAATTTAAATACTGTTTCCGGCTCTGCTGTTGAGTTATCTGAAGTTGCGTTTGGTCGTGATTTTAACGAAGCTCTTGTACACCAAGTTGTTACAGCTTACTTAGCTGGTGGTCGTCAAGGTTCAAAAGCGCAAAAATCACGTGCTGACGTTTCTGGCGGTGGTAAAAAACCTTTCCGTCAAAAAGGTACTGGCCGCGCTCGTGCTGGTTCTATTCGTAGCCCAATCTGGGTTGGCGGTGGTAAAACTTTTGCTGCTCGTCCACAAGACTGGTCTCAAAAAGTAAACCGTAAAATGTATCGCGGTGCTATGCAATGCATCCTGGCTGAGCTTGTTCGTCAAGATCGCCTTGTTTTAGTTGAAGAGATTGCTGTTGCAGCTCCAAAAACTAAAGAATTGCTTGCAAAACTTAACGACTTGAATGCACCTCGTGCATTAATCGTTACAGATGCTGTTGATGAGAACTTGTATCTTGCTGCTCGCAACATTCCACACGTTGATGTGGTTGATGCTGCTGCAATCGATCCTGTTAGCTTGATCGCGTTCGATAAAGTTGTTATGTCTGTTGCTGCTGCTAAGAAAATTGAGGTAGAACTCGGATGAACAACGAACGTATCTATCAAGTCCTACAAGGACCTGTATTCTCAGAAAAAGCACAAGTTTTAGGCGAAACTGCTGGTGTTCAAGTGTTCAAAGTTGCACTAGATGCAAACAAACTTGAAATCAAAAAAGCCGTTGAGCAACTATTTGGTGTTCAAGTTGTTAAAGTTAACACAACGATCACTAAAGGTAAGACTAAACGCTTTGGTAAAACATTAGGACGTCGTTCTGATGTTAAAAAAGCATACGTCACCCTGAAAGCTGGCCAAGATGTTGAAATGGCTGACTTGGGCGATACCGCTGAAAACGCAGCGGAATAAGGACGAAAATTATGCCGATTCAAAAATGTAAGCCAACGTCTCCAGGACGTCGCTTTGTAGAGAAAGTGGTTCATAACCACCTTCACAAAGGCGCGCCATATGCTCCGTTGGTTGAAGCTAAAAAACGTACTGGCGGTCGTAATAACAACGGTCACATTACAACTCGTCACGTTGGTGGTGGTCATAAACAGCACTACCGTATCGTAGACTTCAAACGTAACAAAGACAGCATCCCAGCTGTAGTTGAGCGTATTGAATACGATCCAAACCGTACAGCTCATATTGCTTTATTGAAATATGCTGACGGTGAACGTCGCTATATTATTGCACCTAAAGGCCTTCGCGCTGGTGATCAAGTTCAGTCTGGTAACGATGCTCCAATCCGTCCAGGTAACTGCTTGCCACTTCGCAACATGCCTATCGGTTCTACTCTTCACAACATCGAGCTTAAAATCGGTAAAGGCGCACAATTAGTACGTTCTGCTGGTACATCTGCTCAATTGTTGGGTCGTGACGGTTCTTACGCTATTATTCGTCTTCGTTCAGGCGAAATGCGTAAAGTACACGTTGAATGCCGTGCTGTGTTAGGTGAAGTTTCTAACTCAGAAAGCAACCTTCGTTCACTTGGTAAAGCAGGTGCATCACGCTGGCGTGGCGTTCGTCCTACCGTACGTGGTATGGCGATGAACCCAGTAGACCATCCACATGGTGGTGGTGAAGGACGTAACAAAGGTATTCAACCTGTAAGTCCATGGGGTCAAAAAGCTAAAGGGTACAAAACACGTACCAACAAGCGTACGACTAAGATGATCATTCGCGACCGTCGCGTTAAGTAACAAGTAAAGGAATCTGACAATGCCTCGTTCTCTGAAAAAAGGCCCATTCGTCGATGCGCACTTGTTCGCTAAGGTTGAAGCGGCTATCGCGGCTAATAACCGTAAGCCGATCAAAACTTGGTCGCGTCGTTCGATGATCTTACCGGATTTTGTTGGTCTAACAATTTCTGTACACAATGGCCGTAACCATGTTCCAGTGATTGTATCTGAGCATATGGTTGGTCATAAATTAGGTGAATTCGCGCCAACTCGTACCTATCGTGGTCACGGTGTTGACAAGAAGTCTAAACGTTAATAGGTGCTATGATGGAAGTAACTGCTAAATTACGCGGTGCCGCTATCTCGGCACAAAAAGCACGTTTGGTTGCAGACCTAATTCGCGGCAAATCTGTTGCGCATGCTTTAAATATCTTAAACTTCAGCAACAAAAAAGCTGCAGTTTTAGTTAAAAAAGCATTGGAATCTGCGATTGCAAACGCTGAACACAATAACAGTTTAGATGTAGACGACCTTAAAGTTTCTACGATCTACGTTGATGAAGGCATGAGCCTGAAACGTATTTTGCCACGTGCTAAAGGCCGTGCAGATCGTATTACTAAGCGTACTTGTCACATTACCGTTAAGGTAGGGGTTTGATATGGGTCAGAAGGTTCATCCAATCGGTATCCGCCTAGGTGTTGTGAAACGTCATAACGCTAACTGGTATGCGAATCCGAAACAATATGCTGAATATTTGCTAAAAGATCTTCAAGTTCGTGAGTTTTTAACTAAAAAACTTAAGAATGCGATGGTGAGCAATATTCTTATCGAACGCCCTACAGGCGCAGCTAAAGTTACTATTAGCACTGCACGTCCTGGTATCGTGATCGGTAAAAAAGGCGAAGACATTGAGAAATTACAACGCGAATTAACAGCCATTATGGGTGTTCCTGCGCAAGTAAGTATCAACGAAATCGATCGCCCAGATTTAGACGCTCGTTTAGTTGCTGAAGCAATCGCTTCTCAATTAGAAAAACGTGTAATGTTCCGTCGTGCTATGAAGCGTGCGGTTCAAAACTCTATGCGTGCTGGTGCTAAAGGTATCAAAGTAGAAGTTTCAGGCCGTCTAGGTGGTGCTGAGATTGCTCGTACTGAATGGTATCGTGAAGGTCGTGTACCTCTTCATACTCTTCGTGCTGACATCGACTATGCTACTATGCGTGCTGAGACTACTTACGGTACGATCGGCGTTAAAGTATGGATCTTCCGTGGTGAGATCTTGGGCGGCATGAAACAAGTCATGAACCCAGCTCCAGCTGAAGAACGTCCAGCTAAACGTGGCCGTGGTCGTGGTGAAGGTCAAGAGCGTCGTGGTCGTCGCAATGATCGTTCTGCTGAAAAAGGAGAATAATCCATGTTACAACCTAAACGTACTAAATTCCGTAAAGTGCAAAAAGGCCGTAACACTGGTCTAGCACATCGCGGTAGCTCAGTATCTTTTGGTACTATTGCACTTAAATCAGTTGAACGTGGTCAAATGACAGCACGTCAAATTGAAGCAGCGCGTCGTACAATCAGCCGTCGTATTAAACGTGGTGGTAAGATCTTTATCCGTGTTTTCCCAGACAAACCAATTACTGAAAAACCATTAGAAGTTCGTATGGGTAAAGGTAAAGGTTCTGTGGAATACTGGGTTTGCCAAATCAAACCAGGTAAAGTCTTGTACGAAATTGATGGTGTTAACGAAGAACTTGCTCGCGAAGCGTTTACGCTTGCTGCTGCAAAACTTCCGTTTAAAACCACTATCGTGACTCGGACGGTAATGTAATGAAAACTAATGATCTACGTGAAAAGTCGGTAGAAGAGTTGACAGCTTTGCTTGATGAGCAACAGCTTAACCAATTCCGTCTTCGTATGGCGAAAGCAACTGGTCAATTGGGTAAATCGCACGAAGTTGCGCTTACTCGTAAGACAATTGCTCGTATTAAGACCCTCCTTACCGAAAAACAGGGGAACGGACAATGAGTGAACAAACAGTTCGCACGTTAACCGGTAAAGTAGTTAGCGACAAGATGGACAAGTCTATCGTTGTTCTTATCGAACGCCGCGTTCAACACCCGTTGTATGGCAAATTAATCCGCCGTTCAACTAAATTACACGCTCATGATGAAAACAATGTTGCTAAAGTTGGCGACGTAGTAAGCATCAAAGAAAGCCGCCCAATGTCTAAAACTAAGTCTTGGACTTTAGTTGAAGTTGTTGAAGCTGCTGCTGAGTAATTAAACGTTCTTGCATCATCGGTCAATTTCGAGTACTCTTTGAGCCTTTCGAAATTGCGACCGGTGATGCTCGGTTTTGGAGTAGGGCAATGATTCAAACCGAAAGTATGCTCGACGTAGCAGACAACAGTGGTGCTCGCCGCGTACAATGTATTAAAGTACTTGGTGGTTCACATCGTCGTTATGCTTCTGTTGGCGACATTATTAAAGTTACTGTAAAAGAAGCTATTCCACGCGCACGTGTTAAAAAAGGTGACGTGATGAATGCTGTAGTTGTACGTACAAAATTCGGCATCCGTCGTGCAGATGGTTCAGTTATTCGTTTCGACGATAACGCAGCTGTTATTTTGAACAACAACAAAGCGCCGATTGCAACTCGTATTTTCGGACCAGTGACTCGTGAACTTCGTACTGAACAGTTCATGAAAATTATTTCATTGGCTCCTGAAGTTCTATAAGAGGCACTCATGGCTAAGATTAAAAAGGGCGATCAAGTAATTGTGATCGCAGGTAAAGAAAAAGGCAAACAAGGTACTGTTTTGTCTGTTTCAAATGACCGTGTTAAGGTTGAAGGCCTTAACTTGGTAACGAAGCATCAAAAGCCTAACCGAGCTACTGGCGCTGAAGGCGGCATCGTAACTCAAGAAGCTGAGCTTCATATCTCTAACGTGGCAATTTTTAATGCTACAACCCAAAAGGCTGACCGTGTTGGTTACCAAGTGATTGAAGGCGTGAAAACTCGCGTATTCAAATCTAATGGTGAATCAGTGGCGGTAGCGAAGTAATAGGTTGACTAGGCAATGGCCAGACTTAAAACGCGTTACAACGACGAACTTAAGGCTCAATTAAAAGAAACATTGGGCGTTAAGAATGTGATGGATATCCCTCGCATTACAAAAATTACCATCAACATGGGTGTTGGTGCTGCATCAGCTGACAAGAAATTGTTAGATGGCGCTCTTTCTGATATGCAAGCAATTGCTGGTCAAAAACCAGTACTTACTTTAGCTCGTAAATCTATCGCTGGTTTCAAAATCCGTGATGGTTGGCCGATCGGCTGTAAAGTTACTTTACGTGGCGAACGTATGTACGAATTCTTAGACCGTTTGATCTCTATCGCGATCCCTCGTATCCGTGACTTCCGTGGTTTCTCTGCGAAATCATTTGATGGTCGTGGTAACTACTCAATGGGTCTTAAGGAACAAATCATGTTCCCTGAAATCGATTTTGATAAGATTGATCGTATTCGTGGTATGGACATTACCATCACTACGACTGCTCGCACCGATGACGAAGGCCGTGCGCTTATGCGTGCATTCGGCTTCCCGTTCAAATAAGAGGTCGATATGGCTAAGAAAGGTATGATTAATCGCGAATTGAAACGCGAAGCTACTGTTGCTAAATACGCTGCGAAACGTGCTGAATTAAAAGCAATTATCGCAAACGTAAATGCATCAGACGAAGAACGTTTCGAAGCGATGATGAAATTTCAAGCATTACCACGTAATGCGTCTCCAGTACGTCTACGTAACCGTTGTGGTTTAACTGGTCGTCCTCATGGTTACTTCCGTAAGTTCGGTTTAAGCCGTAACAAATTACGTGAAACAGTAATGCAAGGTGATGTACCGGGCGTTGTTAAGGCAAGCTGGTAAGGAGCACTATAAATGAGTATGCAAGATACCGTTGCCGACATGCTAACACGTGTTCGTAACGCACAAATGGCAAAGAAACAAACTGTTTCTATGCCAAACTCAAAGTTGAAAGTTGCGATTGCTAACGTACTTCAACAAGAAGGTTATATCGCTGATGTAGCTGTTGCTGATAATGAAGGCAAAGCGACTTTAACGATTACTTTAAAATATTTCGAAGGCAAACCAGTTATCGATACTGTGAAACGCGTAAGCCGTCCTGGTCTACGTCAATATCGCGGTAAAGATGCACTTCCTAGCGTTAAGCAAGGTTTAGGTATTGCAATTGTTTCTACAAGCAAAGGCATCATGACTGATCGCGCTGCACGTGCTGCAGGTATCGGTGGTGAAGTTATTGCTTTTGTTTCTTAATAGGTGATTCCTCATGTCTCGTGTGGCTAAAGCCCCAGTAACTGTACCTAACGGTGTTACAGTTACTCAGAACGGCCGGCAGGTCGAAGTGAAAGGCAGCAAAGGTACATTGTCTTTCAACCTGCATGCGCTGGTCGAGCTAAAACAGGAAGACGGTACTCTAGTTATTGCTCCTAAAGCTGAATCTAAAGATGCTTGGATGCAGGCTGGTACTGCTCGCGCTGTGCTTAACAATCTTGTAAAAGGTGTTAACGAAGGTTTCGAACGTAAGTTACAGCTTATCGGTGTTGGTTATAAAGCTGCGGTTAAAGGTAATATTGTTAACCTTAACCTTGGTTTCTCTCACCCGATCGACTACAACCTTCCTGAAGGTGTAACTGCAGAAACTCCTACTGCAACTGAAATTGTACTTAAATCAGCTGATAAAGCTAAATTAGGTCAAGTTGCTGCAGAAATCCGTGGTTACCGTCCGCCAGAGCCTTATAAAGGTAAAGGTGTTCGTTATTCTGACGAAGTTGTACTTCGTAAAGAAGCTAAGAAGAAATAAGGCGCGAGGTTCTTATGAACGAAAAGAAACAATCCCGTTTGCGTCGTGCGAAAAGCACACGCTTGCACATCCGTGCATTGGGTGCGACTCGTTTGTGTGTAAACCGCACTCCGCGTCACATCTATGCTCAAGTTATCTCTGCAGATGGTGGCAAAGTATTAGCGCAAGCTTCTACTTTAGACGCTACTCTACGTGCTGGTACTACTGGTAACGTTGAATCGGCTCAGAAAGTTGGTGCTTTAATTGCAGAACGTGCTAAAGCGGCTGGTGTAACTAAAGTTGCATTTGACCGTTCTGGTTTCAAATATCATGGTCGTATCAAAGCCTTGGCTGATGCTGCTCGTGAAAACGGCTTGGAGTTCTAATCATGGCTAAAGTTGAACAAAACGAAGGTCTTGTTGAAAAGCTGGTTGCCGTTGATCGTGTAGCCAAAGTTGTTAAGGGTGGTCGTATCTTCTCTTTCACAGCATTAACTGTTGTGGGTGATGGTAATGGTCGCGTAGGTTTTGGTCGTGGTAAAGCACGTGAAGTTCCAGCTGCTATTTCTAAAGCACTTGAAGCTGCTCGTCGCAACATGATTACTGTTGACCTTGTTGACGGTACTGTTCAGCACCCTATCAATGCTCGTCACGGTGCAAGCCGCGTTTACATGCAACCTGCTTCTGAAGGTACTGGTGTAATTGCTGGTGGCGCTATGCGTGCAGTTTTAGAAGCTGTAGGTGTACGTAACGTATTAACTAAGTGTTATGGTTCTACTAACGCTGCTAACGTAGTAAACGCAACTTTTAACGGTTTGCGTGATATGACTTCTCCTGAGAAAGTTGCTGCGAAACGTGGTTTATCAGTAGCACAAATTCAAGGGTAATCAATCATGAAAACGATTAAAGTTACCCAGACTAAATCTTCATCGCATCGCTTGAAAAATCACAAGCTTAGCCTTAAAGGTTTAGGTCTGCGTCGTATTGGTCATACAGTTGAAGTGCAAGATACGCCTTCTAACCGTGGTATGATCAACCAAGTTTACTATATGGTTAGTGTAGAGGAATAAGCCATGACTCTGCGTTTAAATACAATTGCACCTGCAGAAGGTGCTAAGCGTGACAACCTACGTTTAGGCCGTGGTATCGGTTCTGGCGTTGGTAAGACTGGTGGCCGTGGTGTCAAAGGTCAAAACTCACGTAAGAGCGGTGGTACACGTCCTGGTTTCGAAGGTGGTCAAACTGCGTTATATCGTCGTTTACCTAAATTCGGTTTCACTAGCCAAATGGCTTTGAAAACTGCTGAAGTACGTTTATCAGAACTCGCTAAAGTTGAAGGCGACATCGTGTCTCTTGAAACTTTAAAAGCTGCTAACGTTGTGCGTAAAGATATGTTACGTGCACGTATCGTACTTTCTGGTGAAATTACTCGTGCGTTCACTGTTCAAGGTGTTGCATTGACTAAAGGCGCTAAAGCTGCTGTTGAAGCTGCTGGCGGTAAAGTCGAGGAGTAATCCCCAGTGTCTATGACTCCTAGTTCGACAGGTCATGTTAACATGATGAAAGGCCAGCCTTTTCATGTGAAATATCGTGAAATTATCCGCCGTATGATGTTCCTCATCGGGGCGTTGTTGGTTTTTCGACTGGGAGCACATATTCCAGTACCGGGCATTAACAATGCCGCACTAGAGAATCTGTTTAATGCAAACCAAGGTACGATCCTTGGTTTGTTTAACATGTTCTCAGGTGGTGCATTAGAGCGTATGTCAATTCTTGCTCTTGGGATTATGCCGTATATCTCTGCATCGATTATTGTGCAGTTAATGTCTACGGTTGTTCCTTCGCTGGAAGCTTTAAAGAAAGAAGGCGAACAAGGTAAGCGTAAGATCAATCAATATACGCGACAAGGCACATTGTTTCTTGCACTTGTGCAAGCTGTTGGGATGTGTGCAGGTCTGATTAGTCAAAATATTACTTTGACTAGTGGACTTGCTTTTTACGTTCCTGCTGTAACTTCTTTAGTTGCAGGTACAATGTTCCTGATGTGGTTAGGTGAGCAAATTACAGAGCGTGGAGTAGGGAATGGTATTTCCATGATCATCTTCGCTGGTATTGTTGCTGGTTTGCCGAACTTGGTTCTGCAATCTTTAACCTCAGTAGATAATGGCCAATCAAGTTTAATTGGTCTTGCAATTTTTGCATTGCTGTCTGTTGCAGTGTTAGCAGCAATTGTGTTTATTGAGAAGGCGCAGCGTCGTATTCCGGTAAACTATGCTCAAAAACAACAAGGTCGTCGTGTATTTACTGCCCAGCAAACACATTTGCCATTAAAAATTAATATGGCGGGTGTGATTCCTGCAATTTTTGCTAGTTCATTGCTATTGTTCCCAGCGAGCTTAGGGCAATGGGTAGGCAGCGCAGATCCAAATGCTGGCGTGATTAAACGTGGCCTACAAGATTTGGCACTCGTATTGTCGCCGGGTCAACCGATGTATTTGGTGCTATTTGGCGCATTAATTATCTTCTTCTGTTACTTCTATACTGCGCTAGTATTTAGCCCGAAAGAAGTGTCAGAGAATTTAAAACGTAGTGGTGCTTATGTACCGGGTATTCGTCCTGGTGAGCAAACTGCACGCTATTTAGATCATATTTTGAATCGTTTGACTTTTATTGGCGCGGTTTATATCACAATCATCTGTTTAATGCCGATGATTCTACAAAGTTCATTTGGTATTCCATTTAGCTTAGGTGGTACGTCTTTACTGATCGTAGTGGTGGTGGTGATGGACTTTATGGCTCAGCTTCAAGCTCATCTCACATCGCATCAATATGACAATCAATCGTTAATGCGTAAAACGACTGCTCATCCGAAAGGATAAGCGCACTTAGAGGTTTCATTATGAAAGTTCAAGCTTCTGTAAAGAAAATTTGTGGTAGCTGTAAAGTTATCCGTCGTAATGGGGTTATTCGCGTAATTTGCAGCGCAGAACCTCGTCATAAGCAGCGTCAAGGTTAATCTGATCAAGACCTGTTGATTTCAGTAGGCTAATTAGGTTATTATCCGCCCCTCAAAGATTTTGTCGGGCGGTTGATTATCTTAACTGCCTTTTTGGAGAAAATTGAATGGCTCGTATTGCCGGTGTAAACATTCCGGATAACAAGCATGCTGTTATCTCTCTAACGTACATTTTTGGTATTGGTCGCCACACTGCAAAAGCTATCTTAGCTGCTGCTGGTATTGCACCAACAACTAAAATTCGTGAATTAGATGACGCTCAGCTTGATGCGATTCGTGCAGAAGTTACTAAGGTTCCTACCGAAGGTGATTTACGTCGCGAAATTTCCATGAACATTAAACGTTTAATGGATTTAGGCTGCTACCGCGGTCTTCGTCATCGTCGCAGCTTGCCTGTCCGTGGTCAACGCACCAAAACTAACGCACGTACCCGTAAAGGTCCGCGCAAACCTATTAAGAAATAAGATTTCTGGAAGCTAAAAGATGGCTAAAGATACTCGCACACGCAAGAAGGTCACTCGTACCGTCTCTGAAGGTGTTGCACACATTCACGCTTCTTTTAATAACACCATTGTGACTATTACCGATCGTCAAGGTAATGCACTGGCTTGGGCTACCTCTGGTGGACAAGGCTTCCGTGGATCACGTAAATCAACTCCGTTTGCTGCTCAGGTAGCTGCTGAGGTTGCTGGTAAAGCTGCTTTAGATTACGGTTTGAAAAACTTGGACGTCCTTGTAAAAGGTCCTGGTCCAGGTCGTGAATCTGCGGTTCGTGCTTTAGGTGCAGTGGGTTATAAAATTAACAGCATTACCGATGTGACGCCAATCCCGCACAACGGTTGCCGTCCACCTAAAAAACGTCGCGTGTAAGGAGAAACATTCATGGCTCGTTATATTGGTCCAAAATGCAAACTCTCTCGCCGCGAAGGGACAGACCTGCAATTAAAATCTGGCGTTAAACCATTTGACGTCAAAACAAAAAAAGCTGCTAAAGCACCTGGCCAACATGGTGGCGCTCGTGGCGGCAAACAATCTGAGTACTCACTACAATTACGTGAAAAACAAAAAGTACGTCGTATGTACGGTGTTTTAGAGCGTCAATTTAGTAACTACTACAAAGAAGCTGCTCGTGTTAAAGGCGCAACAGGTGAAAACTTGTTGAAACTTCTTGAAAGCCGTCTAGATAACGTTGTTTATCGCATGGGTTTTGGTTCTACACGTGCAGAAGCTCGTCAGCTTGTATCTCACCGTTCAATCACTTTAAATGGTCGTCGTGTTAACATCGCGTCTATCCAAGTTAAAGCTGGTGACGTTGTTGCGGTTCACGAAGGTGCTAAACAACAATTGCGTATTAAAAACGCAGTTGAGTTAGCGACTCAACGTGGCATTCCATCTTGGATTGAAATTGATCATTCTAAATTGGAAGGTACATTCAAAGCTGCACCAGATCGCTCTGATTTACCTGCTGAAATCAACGAAAGCTTGATTGTAGAATTGTATTCTAAATAATCCTTGAGGTAGCAATAATGACGCGTACTGCAAATGAGTTTCTAACTCCGCAAGCGATTAAGGTCGAAGCGGCAAGCGGGACCTCGGCAAAAGTTATTCTAGAACCATTAGAGCGTGGCTTTGGTCATACTCTTGGTAATGCTTTACGTCGTATCCTTTTGTCTTCTTTACCTGGCGCAGCCGTGGTTGAAGTAGAGATTGAAGGTGTCGAGCACGAGTACAGTACTTTGGAAGGCTTGCAGCAGGACATCGTCGAGCTCTTGCTGAACCTAAAAGGATTGTCTATTAAGCTGTTCGATCAAAATGAAGCTTATCTGACATTGGAAAAACAAGGTCCTGGCGACGTTACAGCCGCTGACCTTCGTTTACCACACAATGTTGAAGTGGTTAACCCTGAACATTTGATCGGTACTTTAAGTGCTTCTGGCTCATTAAAAATGCGCCTGAAAGTTTCTCAAGGTCGTGGTTATGAGACTTCTGATTCACGCTTCCCTGAGGGCGAAACTCGCCCAGTGGGTCGTTTGCAATTAGATGCTTCTTACAGCCCAATCAAACGTGTGTCTTACACAGTGGAAAACGCTCGTGTAGAACAACGTACTGATCTTGATAAACTGATCATTGATCTTGAAACCAACGGTACTGTTGATCCTGAAGAAGCAATCCGCAAAGCGGCAACAATCTTGCAACAACAAATTGCAATTTTTGTTGATCTTCAGAAAGATCAAGCACCAGTTGCTCAAGAGCCTCGTGAAGAAGTTGATCCGATTTTGCTTCGTCCAGTAGATGATCTAGAGCTTACTGTTCGTTCTGCTAACTGTTTGAAAGCAGAAAATATTTACTACATTGGCGATCTTGTTCAACGTACTGAAGTTGAGTTGCTAAAAACTCCTAACCTAGGTAAAAAATCGTTGACTGAGATTAAAGATGTTCTGGCATCGAAAGGCTTGCAATTGGGCATGCGTTTAGAGAACTGGCCACCGGCTAGCCTCCGCATGGACGATCGCTTTGCTTATCGTAGTCGTTAATTAAGTAGGACTATCACCATGCGTCATCGTAATAGTGGTGTGAAATTAGGCCGTACAAGCAGTCATCGTAAAGCGATGTTCCAAAACATGGCTAATTCTTTGTTCGAACACGAGTTAATTAAAACTACTGTTCCTAAAGCAAAAGAATTGCGTCGTGTTGCTGAGCCTTTAATCACTTTAGCTAAAGTCGATTCTGTAGCAAACCGCCGTTTAGCGTTTGCTCGTACTCGTTCAGCTGCAACTGTTGGTAAATTATTTACCGTTCTTGGCCCTCGTTACAAAGAACGTAACGGCGGTTATCTACGTGTTCTTAAAGCGGGCTTCCGTGCAGGTGATGCTGCACCGATGGCTTACGTTGAGCTAGTAGATCGCGAAGTTAACTAATTTCGTGAAGAGCAGCGTACGTTGTTCTAAAAAAGGTCGGTTTTTAACCGACCTTTTTTAATGCCTGCAGTTTTGTGGTGGCTATATATTGTTAGACAATAATTCAATTTGTCCTTAAAAGATAAAAATAAAACGCCTTTTGCTTAAACTTGACATTGTGCATTGTCAAAAATGTGATTTAATAAATATAAATCTAAGATAGGTTAAAAGAACAACATGGAAAAACAAGTTGATATTCTCATTGTAGGTGCAGGGATCTCCGGTGTAGGTTTGGCTGCTCATCTTTCAAAAAATTGTCCTAATCGTTCATTTGAAATTATTGAACGTCGTGAAAGTTTTGGTGGTACATGGGACCTTTTTAAATATCCGGGTATTCGGTCTGATTCGGACATGTCAACTTTTGGCTTTAATTTTAAGCCGTGGAAAAAATCTAGTGTGCTTGCAGACGGGCCTTCGATCAAAGGCTATCTTTCTGAAGTAATTGACGAATATAAGATTAAAGAAAAAATTCATTTTCTGCACCGTGTTGTGAGTGCGAACTACGATTCACAAACTCGTAAATGGTCTGTTGTTATTGAAGATGCGAAGAAGAAACAACAAACCTGGGTTGCAAATTTCGTCTTTGGCTGTACGGGTTATTATAATTATGACCAAGGGTTCCAACCTGAGTTTAAAGGGCAGGAAAACTTTAAAGGTACCTTCATTCATCCACAACATTGGCCTGAAAATTTTAATTATACAGGCAAAAAAGTGGTGATTATTGGCAGTGGAGCAACAGCGATTACCTTGGTCCCTGCCATGGCAAAAGGAGGTGCAGCTCATGTAACAATGTTACAGCGCTCTCCAACTTATATTGCCTCAGTACCTTCTATTGACATCATTTATGACAAGATGCGTAAAGTATTACCTGAAGATGTTGCTTATAAACTTACCCGTGCACGGAATATCGGTGTACAGCGGGCTGTTTATGCTGTTGCACAAAAGCAACCTAAATTACTCCGTAAGTTTTTATTAAAATCAATTGAGTTGCAATTGAAAGGTAAAGTGGATATGAAGCACTTTACCCCAGATTATAATCCTTGGGATCAGCGGCTTTGTGTGGTGCCAGATGGTGATTTGTTTAAAATTTTACGTGAAGGCCGTGCATCTGTTGAAACCGATCAAATTGAAAGTTTTACTGAAAATGGCATTCAATTGAAATCAGGTAAACATCTTGATGCAGATGTAGTAATTTCTGCTACAGGTCTCAACATTCAAATTTTAGGCGGGATCAGTGCCACAATTGATGGAGAACCACTGAATACCTCTAAACATATGTTATATCGTGGTGTTATGGTCAGTGATGTACCAAATATGGCGATGATTATTGGCTATATTAATGCTTCATGGACATTAAAAGTTGATATCGCTTCTGAATACATCTGTAAATTGATTAACTATATGGATCAAAATGGTTACAACCAAGTGATTCCTCAAGGTGATGCGACCGAGTTGTTAGAAGATACGGTGATGGGCAGTTTGACCTCAGGCTATATTGCACGTGCAGCAGATGTGATGCCAAAACAGGGTAAACATGCACCGTGGAAAGTCAGCAATAACTATTTGGCAGATCGTAAAGAATTAAAGCATGCTTCATTTGAAGATGGAGTGCTGAAATTTGAAAAAAAGTCAGATCAAGTGGCGGCTAAACCAAGATTAGTTTCTTAAGGCAGTTATAGAAAAAGGAGCATCATGCTCCTTTTTTTTTGCTTTAGATGAGTGACTTTAGGGTTTTATTTGATGCGCTTTATTTGTTGAAAAATATATCATGTTGAAAATAAGGAAAAGCACACAGGGTTAATGTGAATATTCAAGAACATTCAGAATTTATAAATTAAATGATTATGAGCTATATACCAAAGCTTGGCAGCCTGAAACAGCAGAAAAAGATGTAACTTTGGCCCCGATTATATTGATGCATGATTCACTGGGGAGTTTGGATTTGTGGCGTGATTTTCCTGCGCAATTGGCTTCTGCGTCTGGCAGAAAGGTCATTGCTTATGATCGGTTGAGTTTTGGTCGTTCGTCAGCAAATCCTGATGTATTAAGTACTGATTTTGTCTATGCCGAAGCACAGCAGGGCTTTAAGGCGCTACTTCAACATTATTCCATTCAACAGTTTATCGTGATGGGACATAGTGTCGGTGGGGGAATGTCTGTCGTGATTGCCAGTGAATATACTGAACAATGTCGAGGTCTGATCTCCATAGCAGCACAGTATGAAGTGGAAGAACTGACATTATCGGGTATACGTGAAGCCAAAATAGGGTTTGCGCAGCTGGGACAACTTGAACGCTTGGCTAAATATCATGGGGATAAAGCCCAATGGGTTTTGGATGCTTGGACTGAAACTTGGCTCTCACCGAGTTTTCGTCAATGGAACCTCGAGCAATATGTTGGAAAAGTACAGTATCCAAGCTTGATCATCCATGGAGAACTGGATGAATACGGGACTACAGCACAAGCTCAGAAACTTTTTTCGAGTATACAAGGTGATGCTGAACTAGAGATTTTGGAAGGGCTTCATCACATGCCGCATAAAGAGCAACCCGCATTGGTCACTGCACTGATCTGTGATTTTGTGAATGATTTAAGTTGATATCGAAAGAATGAAAAAAGCCCATCAGATGATGGGCTTTGTTGTTATAAAGAGCGGGAAATCAGCTCTTTCATAATTTCATTGGTACCTGCATAAATACGATTGGCTCGATTGTCGATATAAGCCCGTGCAATTGGATATTCAAGCATATAGCCATATCCACCATGCAACTGCAGACATTCATCCACGACTTTGGAAAACATTTCTGAAATTTTGTATTTAGCAGCCGCAGCAGCGTCAATACCGAGCTGTTCCTCAAGTTGTAGTTCCATACAGCGATCTAAATAAGCTCGACAAAAATCGATTTCAGTACGTAGTTCTGCCAATTTAAAACGGGTGTTTTGGAAACTTGATACCGTTTTGCCAAAGGCCTTACGCTCTTTGGTGTATTGAACAGTGTGAGCAAAGGCTGCTTCTGCACCGGCTTGGCAAATAATCGCGACCAACATACGTTCCCAAGCCAGCTCCTTCATCAGCATCATAAAGCCCATACCTTGCATGCCGAGTAAGTTGCTTTTAGGGACGCGGACATTGTCAAAGAACAGTTCACAGGTATCCTGACCTTTCATGCCAATTTTGTTTAAAGGTTTGCCTTTACTAAAACCGACGCGATCTGCCTCGACGATAATTAACGATAAATTGGCTGAACCTTTTTCACTATTGCCTGTCTTGCAGACCACAATCGCCATGTCACATAAATAGCCATTGGTGATAAAAATTTTTGACCCATTAATAATATAGTCATCACCATCTTCTGTAGCAGTTGTGCGTACGGCTTGTAGGTCTGAACCTGTGCCCGGTTCGGTCATTGCAATGGCAGTCACGGTTTCGCCAGATGCCATTTTCGGCAGCCAATGCAGCTTTTGTTCTTCATTGCCAAAGTTATGAATATAATTGGCCACGATGTCGGAATGCAGTGAAAAGCCAGTAGAGGAGTCCATGGCATAGGCCTGCTCTTCAATCAGAATCATGCTATAGAGTCGGTCTACACCATAGCCGCCATAAGCTTCGGGCATGGTCGGGCAAAGCAAGCCCATGGCACCGGCTTTATTCCATAAGTCACGGTCAACATGTTGTTGTTTTTCATATTTTTCGATATTGGGCACAACTTCTTTTTCATAAAATTTTCGTACTGTTTCACGAAATGTATCATGTTCTGCATTAAATAATTGACGTGGCAGCATGTTGTTGAGTGGGCGAATCGCTCCAGATTGCATTTTGAATATCCTATTCATTTTTATGGCTTTGTCTCAACTTATAAGATGCAGCGAGTGACTGCAATGTGCAGAACATTCAAAAGCAGGAAATGCGATGAAGCATTCGGTCAATCTGTGAAAACACTCCACTTCAATGGGGTGGATGAGTTACACTAGACGGGTTCAAAGATTGGGGAAGACAATGACTGATGAAATCAGCTTAGAAGAGCGTAAAGTGATCTACCGTGCACGTCGTGGTTTAAAAGAGATTGATGTTTATTTTGATCCCTACGTCAAAAATTACTATTTACAAGCCGATGCAGCTGAAAAAGACATGTTTGCAGAACTCGTTGCTGCAGAAGATCCAGATTTGTTGGATTGGTTTATGGAAGTTAGTGAACCGCCACGTCCTGAATTAAAAACGTTTATTCAAAAATTAAAACATTACGTTCATGGATAATCGGCAATTCAAACTGAAACGCAGTTTTTTATCGCATGCGTTTCAGTTTTTTATTTTTGCGGTATTGATGACGCTGCTTTATCAGTTACTAACGCCCATGCTTTGGGGGATATTTTTTCTCATCGGGCTAGTGGTTTATGTTCTGTTTTTCCGTAAGCATTTACACGTCACCAGTCTAGAATATTTGGATGGAACTGATTGGTCTTTGCAACGACTGAACCGCCCAGTACAACGTGTTCAAATTAGCCATATTTTGGATCATCAAATGTATATTGTGGTGTACTTTATGCATGCACGTGCAAAACCGGTGATTATTTGGCGCGATCAATTGTCATTGAAACAGTGGAAATCGCTCAAAGTATTGGCCAAAATGATCTAATTGTTAGACAGCCTTATTTTTTAAAATTCAATAAAATACAAATATTTCATTATCTTATCTTGTAGGTAAAATAATCTTGTCTGACAGGATTGGATTTTATTGGCAAAATATTTAAATTGTCAGACAATTTTAAGCTGTGCGGTGATTCTCTGCCTATATATTAGCCTTACCAACAGCCGTTAAAGGAAATCATCATGATGATGCCAACTTGGATGTTTCTGGTAATAGCGATTGTGTTAGCAATTGTTATAGGACGACTAGGAACAGTGCTGAAGGAACAGTTAACTCAAAAATAAGCAGTCAAACGCTTTCACAGTTAATAAGTAGCATGTGCCGAACCGTCGCTATGCTACTTTTTTTTGCCTAAAATTTAGTCTTTCTAAAAAATCAGTCAATTGCATTCAGCGTGATTCGTGGCACAGTGTGTCGTTCAAATTAGAGCAAATACTCTTTTATTCATTTTTTGCTTCTGATATGTTTGTCGTGATGGACATAAACACAATTATAGAGGACAGGAAAATGTCGAGCGTCCAAAAAATATGCCAGGGTGTGGCAGTTGTAGCAATAACAAGTACATTATTCGCGGGTTGTTCGCAGGTTGTAAAAACCGGTGCTAATGTTGCACTCGGATTTACCGAAAAACATATTGTGCCACCAATTTTAGCCATGGAAGATGCTGAAATGGTGTGTAATTCAGGTAATTCATTAACCCCAGCCATTATGGCCACTAAAGATATGGGCGCAGACCCAACACGTGTGGCAGTGTTGATGTATTCAGCAGCAGGAATATGTGCAGAACAAAAAGCCTTAGATGCAGAGTTACGCTATTTACGTGCATCTAAAGCCAACCAAGTGACAGAAGCACAAGATGCCCGTGTTGAGCAAAAGCGTTGGGCGGCACTTGCGGCACAGCGTCAATATACTGGCTATCAATTATTTCAAGATCGTTTTGAAAAGAAGTATAAGAAAAGTCTAGGTGAAGGCTGTCCAAAAATGAACAGCGACATTGACCAAACAGTGTATATGTTGGGAATGTTAAGTGGCTTACAGGCCATGACCAATGATATTAACTCAGGTGGGGCGGTAAACGTTCCGAAAGACATTGCTGCGATTGTTGAACGCGGTATGGTGTGTCTGAATAATGAAAAATTCTGGGGCGCACCAAATGCAACCCGCGCTGTGATCTGGACGTTATTGCCGGGTGCAGGAGATGGAAAACCTGATCCATACCAAACCTTAAAACAATCCGCGCAAATTGGTGAGCAAAAAGGCGTAAGACTGTCACATGCGTTATATGCGGTTGCTGCACAAGCCAGTGGCGATGATACGAAAATTCGTGATGCCTTACGTACCTTTGCACAGGCACGTAGCGATGAAAAACCTGTTAACCCGCAATTTAAGCTCATCGATAGTATGGCTGAAAGCATGGTGAAAGGGATTTCAGATCGCTATTGGACTGAACATACAGGCGTTCGTACCGGCGATGATGGTATGGAACATTTCTGGGATGAAAGTGCCAATAGTTCAGAACTCGATGATTTGTTTAGTGGCGATGCTGAAAGCAGTGGTGCTACAGAAACGAGTGGCGCTGCAACAAATTAATAAAGCATGTAGTCCAAATGTTAGGTACAGGAGGAGCGAAAATGAAAACACAATTTTTAATTCCGAAAATTGTCTTTCTTGCTGTATTCGTTTCGATCTGTGCCTCGCTACAGGTATTTAAAGACTATTTTATCTACTGGCAAGATGATTTATTTCATGACTTTTGGCGCTTATGGACGGCCCATTGGGTTCATGTCGGTTGGATTCATTTTGCTTTAAATATGTTGGCCTTTATCTGCTTACCGTTTATTTTTCCAAGAGTTTCAATATGGCACTTTGTTGCCATCTTATTGATTTTATCCCCTTTAATCAGTCTAAGTTTCTATTTTTTCCTTCCCGATATTGAAGCCTATGCAGGATTATCTGGTGTCTTGCATGGCGCTTATGTTGCAGTCGCTTGCGTACATTTAATGTATAAACGGGAGCGAAATTTTGCAGCCTTTGTCCTCTTGCTGATTTTGGCAAAATTGGTGTGGGAAAATACCGTAGGGAATACCGGAACGGCAGAATTAATAGGAAGCCCCGTTTTAGTCGAAGCCCATTTATTGGGGGTGATTTGGGGCATTGTCATCGCCGTGTTTTATCTTATTGGTAATTATTTCTGGGATCGCTAACGCACTTTAGGTGATTGGGTTGACAAAAAAAACCGAAAAGAAAATACATATTGTCATTTTAATGTTTTGAATATTGATGCAAATTTAAACGTAATAATAAAACAGTTAGGTCAGGGAAAGGAACTTCTCGAGCCGATAAGGAAAAGGATGCTTAGCCCCGCTAGGCTCCAAAATAAAAAATAGGAAGACTCATGCAAAATGATACACAAAACAGATCCGGCATCGTCGGGCTGTTAAGGTATGTCTGGACAGAATGGATTTCGACTCTAGTCGTGTTGATCTTGCTTCTGCTTACATTGATTATCGGGACAGGGGAGATGATTCATGGTCAGCTTCTGCGTACTGGTGAGCGTTTGTATGGTAATGAAAGCATTGGGATGCAGTATTCATTTTTACGTGCAGAACCGACCAAGCCAGATTGTGACCGCCACCCAGATGTAGAAAAAATGGTGCAAACGCAAATGAAAGCCAATGCAGCTGACGAATTTGCTGACATTTTTGGTACAGCATCTGAATCCGATGTACGTGCATCGGTCATGGCAGGTGTACAGCAATGTGAAGAAAAATTCCAATTTTATGACAAAGCAAAAGCTTATTTAGATGAGCATCCAAGTATTCGTACTTATCGTGCGATTGAGACGACATTCTTTGGCATCTTTAAATTTGGTTCTGAAAACCGTGTATTGATTCTTTTATTGATGGTCTTGGTATCTGCCATTACCGCTTCAGTGAAGTTCCATCATATTGGTCTACGTGCGCCAACTACACGCTTGGATTATAAAGTTTATGCTTTATTCATGGCGATTGGTAATGGTCTATTAACTTTCTCGGTGTATAGCCAATTTAATTCAGTCCTGAATTCTGGGGTGAAATCGACCACGGAAACCTTGGCGGTATATTGGTTGTGGCTAGCCCTGTTTGGTATTGTCACCTTCATCAGTATTTATCAGTTCTTTAAACCACCTGCGGCGAAAGAGCCGGGTCCGGGGAATATTGGTTTTGCGCTATTGAGTGTACCGCTGTATGCCTTTATGGCGATTATTACGGGTGTGGCGTTTACCTTCTTTATGGACTATCCAATGGGTCAGGGGATTTACCTTGGGCAATTGGTCGAGTTCTCTGGGATTTTCCTAAACCTTGCACTGTTTATTTGGGCCGGAATGTTATTGACCCAAACGCGCGTAATGGATTTGTTCTTGGGGATTTTACGTCCATGGAACTTAGCACCTGAGACCTTGACGTGGTTAATTCTGATTGCCGCGGCGATTCCAACCGCTTATACCGGTGCTTCGGGGATCTTTGTTGTAGCAGCAGGTGCAATTATTTATAAAGAAGTGTGGAACTCCGGCTCTCGTCGTCAGTTTGCACTGGCTGTATCGGCAATGTCAGGTTCCTTAGGTGTGGTCATTCGTCCGTGTCTATTGATTATCTTGATTTCGATGCTTGATAGCCGCCATGTCACCTCAGATGAGCTATTTGATCACGGTATCTATGTGTTCTGGCTCACGGCATTCTTGTTCTTGGGTATTTCACTGTTCTTGGCAGAAACACGTTTCCGTGTTGCATCGCCGAAAGTGGCTATTCCGGGCATGCTGAAAGCGTTCATTCCTGTGATTCCGTATATCGTACTGACACTGCTTGTCATTGCTTTCTACAAGTACGGTTTAGATACACAAATGGATGAGTTCACCGCGCCTGTGGTTCTACCGATCATTCTGATTGTTTACATTATGTTTGACCGTTGGTTTGCAGATCGTTTTACTTCGCAAACTGTAGATGCACATGAACAACTCAGCTTACAACATGAGCAAAGTTCTGAGTTCATGCGTGAACATGGTGGACATGGGGCTAACCGTCGTGGTTTCGGTAGTTCAATTTGGTTTGCTTCTTCAGAAACGGTTGGACACATTGGCGCATTAATTATCTTAATGGCCTTGTCGGCAAGTGTCGGCGGTTTGATTGAACGGACAGAAATCGTTGAATTATTACCAACGCATTTGGGCAATATCTATATTTCATTGGCCTTTATCGCATTGTTATTGGCGATTATTGGTATGACGACAGATCCATTCGGGGCAGTAATTTTGGTTGCAGCAACGATTGCACCAGTAGCCTACGAAAATGGTATCCATCCGATTCACTTCTGGATGATCGTTTTGGTTGCCTTTGAGCTCGGTTATGTTTCGCCACCTGTAGCGCTGAATCACTTGCTGACACGACTCTCCGTCGGGGATGAAGAGGTACGGGCAGCAGATGCAGAAGCAAAAGCCCAATACACCAATTTCTATTATCGCTATGAACGTTGGATTTTACCGATCCTTGTATTGTTCCCAGCTTTGGTGATCGTGACTTATGCTCCTTATATTCTGAAACTATTTGGTTGGTACCAATAAATTCGCAGTGAGTTATAAAAAAGCACCTTCAGGTGCTTTTTTATTGAATAAGGGGCTGTGCGATTGATGGTAAATGAATGAGACGATTATGACTCTTTAAATTTATTTTGTAGGATCGGACTACAAAGCAAAATCGCTAAAAATATAAAAGCAAAGCCGAATAGGCTGTAAATGTCTGGCAATTCTTGCCACAGGGCAAAGCCCCAAATACCGGCAAAAATAATCGCTATATAGTTGACGGGGCCAATTTGACCTGCGGGTGCAAGCTTATAGGCATTGGACATAAAAATTTGACTGATATTGGCCAAAAGTCCCGCTGTAATCAGAAAAGCTAACTCCTTTAAACTATAAGGACGCCAGAGCCAGAGCATCGGGATCATCGATATGAGCGTGCCAAAAAAGCAGAAATAAAACACGATGCGTTCAGGTGGTTCAGTTGCTGTAAGGGCACGGACAGTGACAAATGCCATGGCTGCCAAGAAGCTTGCGGTTAGTCCGATGAGTGATAACTGATTGAACATTCCTGCATCGGGCTTTGCGACGAAGAGCACGCCGATTAAACCAATGACGGCGGCAATGAGCATACTCAGGGTCATTTTTTCTTTTAAAAATAACCATGCAATTAAGGGGATGAAGATCGGCGAGGAATAGGTGAAGACCATGGCATTGGAGAGTTTTAAGTGTGCGATGGCATAAAAAAAACCATACATTGCCACCAAGCCCACGATTGAACGCCAGGTATGCATCCACAGTTTTTCAGTTCTAAAAAACGTGCTGCCTTTTTGCAAAATCAGGGGTAAAAAGATCAATAAGCCAACCGCATTGCGAAAAAATACGATGGTGGCATTATCTACCGTGTGAGATGCATAGCGTATACAAACCCCCATTATGGAAAAAAGCAGCGCTGATAGCATAAGAAAGCCAAT
Organism: Acinetobacter sp. YH1901134; assembly: GCF_013416965.1. NCBI lineage: Bacteria > Pseudomonadati > Pseudomonadota > Gammaproteobacteria > Moraxellales > Moraxellaceae > Acinetobacter > Acinetobacter sp. YH1901134. The sequence goes on from NZ_VPEW01000008.1 coordinate 176,611, forward strand.
TGCTTTGGGGATATTTTGTGGTGTAGTAGTGGACATAACAAAAAGGCTAGAAAATCTGATGATATTCTAGCCTATAAGTACACATGGTGTAGCAGAAGTCGGTTATTTTGCTCGTTGTGCTAACTGTGCTTCGAGTAATTTAATTTGTTCTTCTTTCAGTTTAATCAGCTCATCTGCATCTGAATGTTGCTGTTTTAAACTTTGCTCCTGATCATTCAATTGTTGTTGAATGTCATCTAATTTGGCAATTTCTTCTTTGGCTAAAGAGGCATTTTCAGGCACAGCTGCATCTAAAATGTCTTCTTCGACCAATTTAATGGTGTCAGTCTCTGCGGTAGGGACTGATGCTTCAGTCTCAGATTGGACTGGGACTGCAACAGGCGGTTTAGCCGGTGCAGCGACCATTTCTTCTTGAAGTGCAGATTTATCTGCTGTACTGCTGCTTAACCATTGATATGCAAAAAAGATAGCAATCAATAACGTTAAGCCCCCAATGATTCCAACTAACAATTTTGGATTATGTCTTTGATCTTCTGTCATTGTTTGACCTTAATTTTTATTTAGGCTGACGTGGCTTAAATTGGATCACACCGATATCGTCTGGCACGGCAGGTTGTTCAGGTTGATCGACATTAGTCGGTCGATTTTCACTGTAACCACAATCAATGCATTCGATCCATTCGTCTTCGCCAGAGGTCAGCATGACAACCCGGTCCATCGCTTGGCATTTTGGACATTTTGCACCTGCAATGAAGCGTCGTTTAATGGTCATCATACTTACCTTGAATCTAACTAAGGTCCCTAGTTTAAGCGTTTTTAGATGCGTTCGTCCAACCTTGATGACGCAGCAAAGCATCTATTTTTGGCTCGCGTCCGCGGAAATTGATAAATGCGTCAAGTGCCGTATCTTTTCCGCCAACTGCTAGAATAAATTGTCTAAACGACTTGCCAGTCGAAGTATTAAAAATTCCTTCATTTTCGAATCGGTCGAAGGCATCACTTGCCAAAACCTCTGCCCATTTGTATGAATAATAACCAGCAGCGTAGCCACCTGCGAAGATATGACTGAAACCATGTTGGAAACGGTTGTACGAAGTGGTGGGTGCAACTGCATATTTTTGACGAATATCATCTAAGGTTTTTTGGATGCCTGTAGCGTCCAAAGCAGGGTTGGCCTTATGGATATTTAAGTCAAACATGGCAAATTCAATTTGACGTAACGTTTGCATCCCAGACTGGAAGAAACGCGCATCTTGTAATGCTTTTAGCAGATCGGCTGGTAATGTTTGTTTTGATTCGATATGTTCACTGAGCAAATCTAAACTTTCTTGATCCCAAGTCCAAAATTCCATGAATTGACTTGGTAGCTCTACTGCATCCCACGCCACGCCATGTGTACCAGCCACAGCAATATTATCGACTTCAGTGAGCATGTGATGTAAGCCATGACCAAATTCGTGGAACAGCGTCGTTACTTCATCATGGGTAAGTAAAGCAGCTTGCTCACCGACAGGTGGGGTAAAGTTGCAGACCATGTAGCAAATTGGTTTTTGCAGACCATTTTCAGTTTGCATGCGTGAACGGAAGCCGCTCATCCATGCGCCGCCACGTTTACCGCTTCGTGCATACAGGTCAAAGTAAAAACCGCCAATCACGCTGCCTTGATCTTCAAGTTCAAAGTAACGTGCATCAGGATGCCAAACAGGCGCTTCACGCTCGATTACATTGATGCCATAGAGACGATTTACAATGCTGAACAAGCCTTGAATAATTTTAGGTGCAGGGAAATAGGGCTTCAGGTCTTCTTGTGACAAATTAAACTGTTGAACTTTGAGTTTTTCTGAATAGAAAGTGGCATCCCACGGTTGTAACTCAGTGATACCGTCTTGCGCTGCAATGGCTTTCAGTTCAGCGATTTCTTTCTCTGCTGGTTCACGCGCATGTTCTGCCAATTCAATCAGGAACTGATCTACAGTTGCCACATCGGGTGCCATTTTGCTTGCTAAAGACAATTCGGCGTAATTGTTAAAACCAAGCAGGCTTGCCATTTCCTGACGTAGTTTCAAGATTTCTTCCATGACCGCTGTATTATCAAATTCAGCAGAGTCTGCCTGATCAGAAGCACGTGTGGTATAGGCTTTATAGAGTGCTTCACGCACTTCGCGGTCTTCTGCATAGGTCATAATGGCAATATAAGACGGGAAGTCGAGTGTGGCTACAGCCTGTTCGAGTTCGCGTTGCTGACCATATTGTTTCAGAAGTTCAATACTGCCTTGAGGTAGTCCTTTGAGCTGCGCTTCAGTTAAAGGTTTGAAGTAGGCTTGGGTGGCATCCAATACGTGATTGGAAAAGTCTGATGATAACTGTGAAAGTCGTGCAGATATTTCTGCATAGCGTTTTTTCGCTTCACCTTCTAAGGCTACGCCTGAAAGTTTAAAATCTCGTAACGCAAGTTTAATCGCGCTTTGCTGTGCTGCAGGAAGCGTGTCAAATACACTGTTGTCATGTACATGCTGATACGTTTGATACAACACTGTATGTTGACCTAGCTGCGTATAGTACTCACTCAGGCTGGGTAATAAAGATTGGTAGAGCTCTCGAGTTTCAGCATTATTCATCACGGCGTTCAGATGCGACAGCACGCCCCAAGCTTCACTCATATTATTTTCAAGGTCATCGACCTGTTCTAAAGTATTCAGTTGTTTTTGTACCGAATCTGGAACAACCGTCAGTTCATTTAGAAATTGTTGACCGTGTTGAATCGCATTTTGAATTTTTTCTTTGAGTTGATCTAAAGTGATTTGATCAAATTGAGGAACGGGCAAAGTTGCCTTTTCTAAAGTCATATTTTCTACTTCATATAAATCCTGAGTTATTTATAGATGTAGGGTTTGTTGCAGGTTAAATCAAGGTTTATATTTTTATTCTTTATTATGAAATAAAAAGCCTACATGTAATGCAGGCTTAATGATGAATTAACAATCAGGATCAATCACAAAATTTGTTTGATTGAATTTCTGCCACGAGCCTGTTGCCGCACCATCAACCACTAAAATAGAAATAATTCCCCAGTCGACTAAAACCCCGAGAAGGGGTGTAGGGTCAAACGTTTTTGTAGGAACGACTGTAGTCGTTTTACAGCCTGTTTTTTCAGCCTTTAAAACATAGTTTTCTTTCTTTTTAAAAGTATAAACAGCATTGTTTTTACCCATATACTATTCATTTACATAGAGTTTTGCATCGGCATCGTTACTACGAATGTTGACCGTTTGAGATGAACCATTAAACATGGTTGCACACCCTGTGCTGAATAAAATTGAACATGTTAGTAGTACAGTAAATATTGTTTTCATAATAACCGCCGTTAAAAGACGGCTAGAAGATAGTAATATTGGTTGAAATATCAAGCATTTAATTTTAATTTAAGAATCAAAAAGAGCGCCGAAGCGCTCTTTTCTTTCAACCTTAATCCGCAGCTGATTTAGCATTGGATTTTTTCTTTTTCGGTTTAGATTTTTTCTTCACTTTATCTTTAGCCTTCGCTTCAGATTTGCTTGCAGATTTTTTAGCAGGCTTTTTACCGAATGAACTGGGCTTAGATTTCGATTTTTTGCGTCGTATGGGTTGTTCTCCATCTTCAGCAGCGTTGGTTTTACGCTCTGAAAAGACTTCTTCTTTGGCTGTAGGCTTTGCAACACGAGGGGCACGCGCTCGAATAGCACGACCTGCATGGCTCAATTGTTGAATCAATTCAAAGTCGATTTTGCGCTCTTCTAGATTCACACCAGCGACTTTAATTTTCACTTCATCGCCGAGACTGAAAACTTGACCGCGAGATTGACCAATTAAGCTCTGACTTGGTTGGTCATAGACAAAGAAGTCATCACCCAATTGGCTGACGTGGATCATGCCATCAACATATAAGTCTTTGAGTGTTACAAACAGGCCAAATTCAGCAGTCGCACTGATAGTGCCGACAAACTCTTCACCCAAATGTTGCTGCATGTAATGGCACTTCAACCATGTAGTGACAGAACGTGATGCTTCATCTGCACGGCGCTCGGTCGCAGAGAAGTGTTCACCTGCATCATCCAGCGAAGCACCAGAAATTGGGTAAGGCTTTTTCTTCAATTGTGCTTTGATGGCACGGTGAAGTAACAAGTCTGGATAACGACGGATTGGAGATGTGAAATGCGTATACGCTTCATAAGCCAAGCCAAAGTGACCTGCATTGTTCGCGCCATAATAAGCTTGCATCATTGAACGGAGTAAAACGGCATGAATACTTGGAGCATCAATACGGTCTTTGGTGGCATCAATCACGGCTTGATAGTCAGCTTGAGTCGGCTGTTCAGGGAATGGCAGCCCCAATAATTTCACAAAATCACGAACCTTTTGAATGCGTGAAAACTCAGGTGGCTCATGCACACGGTACAGCATTGGAATTTCATTTTTTAATGCATATTCTGCCGCTGCGACGTTTGCCAACAACATACATTCTTCAATCAGTTTGTGTGCATCATTACGGCTGCGCGGTAGGATTTCGTTAATACCGCCTAGCTCATCAAAGGTCATATAAGTTTCAACGGTTTCAAATTCCATCGCGTGGCGTTCAGCACGTAAGCCTTTCAACACTTGATACAATTGGAATAAGGTATTGACCGATTTACGTACATCACGGTCTTCAGGAATGGCTTGACTATTACCCTCAAAATATTCGGCCACTTGAGTATAGGTCAAACGAGCTTTTGAATGCATTACACCCGGATAGAACTCAAACTTAGTGACACGACCCGCGCGAGATAAGTTTAAATCACAGACCATACATAAACGGTCTACGTGTGGGTTCAAAGAACATAAACCATTCGACAGCGCCTCAGGCAACATCGGCAATACAAAATGAGGGAAGTACACCGATGTACCGCGCTCTTGAGCTTCGTCATCCAGCGGTTTACCCGGACGTACATAATGGCTGACATCGGCAATTGCCACCACAACACGATAACCACCACCCGGACGTTTTTCCGCATACACGGCATCATCGAAGTCGCGTGCATCTTCACCATCAATGGTGACAAGTGCTAAATCACGTAAATCGACACGACCTTCACGGTCTTGTTCTGATGGTTCTTTAAAGCTGTCGGCTTCTTGTTGTACCGCTTCAGGGAATTCGTAAGGTAAACCAAACTCTAAAATGGTTTGTGGAATAATAATTTCAGTGTCTGCTTTATCAGCCATCGACTGAACAATATGACCTGTCGCAAATTCTTCTTTGGTTGGGTAGCTGTCAATCGCAATACGTACAGAGTCGCCGAGTTTGACTTTGGCATGCTCGATTAATTCTTTTTCTAAAGTAATCGGTTGGTGTGCATTGGGATTTGCCGGCTGAATAAAATATTCACCTTCATACTCAGACACTTTACCGATAATTTCTTTGACACGATGCTGTAGAACTTCAGTAATAAAGCCCCATGCTTTGCCTTTACGGTCTACCGAAGTTTGGCGGACTTTAACACGGTCACCATTAAACACCTGACGCAACTCACGTTCAGGAAGTAAAAGGTCATCTTCACCGCTAATATTGGCTGTGCCTAAACCTTTTGAGTTGATATAAACCGTTGCTTCATGAGTCGGTTGCTCAGCTGCAAGCTGGAACTTAAATCCATCTTTCATCAACTGACCATCTCGAACCATCGCAATCAGACGATGACTCAGTGCATCAATACTTTTTTGATCGGCAATTTCAAAATGTTCTACAAGATCGGCATGCGACATTGCAGTTTTCAGTTGTTCAATCGTCTCTTGAATTAGAGTACGGCTTGGAATTGGATTGTCATAACGTTCGGCTTCAGCTTTTGCTTCAGGGTCGACCCAGTTTTTCATATGTATTTGGCTTCAAATCAGAAGATTAGGATTAGCATAAGTCATGCAAGCAGATACTGCACGCAATTGATTGCAATAAAGTGTTTTATGCCGATATTTTATAATGTTTAAAGCTGAAAAGTAGGGGACAGCTGTGCGTGCTGAACTAATTTTGCACTAATTTTTTGAAAATCGTTTAAAAAATATCTAATTGAGTAAAAAAATGAAAAAAATATAACGACTGTGCTTGCAGTCGTATCATGATCTTTGTATTATGGCGGCACGTTACGGTGAGATGGGTGAGTGGCTGAAACCACATCCCTGCTAAGGATGCATACGGGCAACTGTATCGAGGGTTCGAATCCCTCTCTCACCGCCACGATTTACTTATGTCGCGCTCATAGCTCAGCTGGATAGAGCACTTGGCTACGAACTAAGGGGTCGGGAGTTCGAATCTCTCTGAGCGCACCAATAAGTAAATCTGAAAACGTAGTCTTTTAAGACGACACAAGTTACGCGCTCATAGCTCAGCTGGATAGAGCACTTGGCTACGAACTAAGGGGTCGGGAGTTCGAATCTCTCTGAGCGCACCAACTTGAAAAAATTACCGCACATGTTGCGGTTTTTTTGTGCTTGTGATTTATCGCTTTGATATTGCTGTCTTTTGTTTGGATTCTATTAAGCGTTCTATTTCATAAAACTACCCATCAGTAAATTTCAATTTTGCTTATCTTCTATAGATAACCCTTTTTTCAGATATTCATAGTGATGCAATTTTTTTAAATCTAAGTTTAAAAAAGAATTGAGTGAGTTAAAGCAGTGATTCAATGATGTCGATAGATTTGTTATCTATCTTGAGCATTTATACGTGAGTATTGCTAAGTTTAAATTCCAAACTTGTGATGAAAAAGCCATTAAAAAAGTAAATCTAGCTGATTTTTAGCGTGTTTAACGGGTAATTGTTTATTTGCTGTGCGTTTGGTTAAATTTATATGAAAAAGCTCTTAACAAAAAATAAAAATCACGTATAATGAGCCTCATCAAGACGTCGCGCTCATAGCTCAGCTGGATAGAGCACTTGGCTACGAACTAAGGGGTCGGGAGTTCGAATCTCTCTGAGCGCACCAACTTGATCAAGATTGAAAAAACCGCACATGTTGCGGTTTTTTTTGTGTCTGAAATATAGCTAAAACCAATAAATTCAGTTCATCAATCAAGATTCTAACTTAACTTCTGCTTAACTTTGAGTGCAAAGACCGTATTTCCGCCTAAAGCCGGCAACATGTCGTGATACGGCATACTGCGCATAGCACGAAGTAAAAACGGTGCTTTGTCATCAATCTTCACCGCACTGGTCAATTGTAATAACGACCCTTGTTGTAAGGGGCGAATATGCATAGCACCTCGGACAAACTTTAAGTCCCCACCTGTTGCGGTGTATTGATTTTGCAATAAATCGGGATAGTTAAAACGCATTTTAAAATCGAAGGGAATATTGATCACACCTAAACCCACCGAAATTTTATAGTCGGCATCCATGAGGTGCGGATTAATTTTCTGCACTTGCATGTGTTTGACTTGTCTAGGAAATAAGTGCTTAAACGAAGACACATTAATCCAGCGCTGTAAGCTCGAAGGCTCTTGTGCATAATATTGAAAACTGGTGCTAAAGCGCATCACTTCATAGTTTTGCCCAAAGGGAACGCGCTGCGCTGTCAAAATAAAGGACACAGGTTCTTTCGAGCTTTGACTTAATTGAGTGACCTTGTCGAGTTGAGAGGCATTTAATTTGAGTTCAGGCAATTGATTTGCAGCGAGAGTTTCACTGCTAAAGGCTTTAAATCGGCGCTGTAATGATTCGAGTAAAAAACCATTGGTTCCCGCAGGAATCCCTAACTTGGCATCGTGTAAGGCATTTAATATTTTGCTAAACAAAAAACCTTTGGGCTGATTTAAATCGCCCCATTGGGTCACACTAATCAAGGTGTGTTGAGCATCGATCTCAAACCATTCAATTTTCCCTGCACCAAAGGGCACCGGTGCTTGTAGAACCAAACTATTAATGTTGTTGTGATCAATTTGGTGCTGCATCACCACGGTTTCTTTAAAGTTTAAAACCGGAATAGGTGTCGGGATATGGATGCGGTATTCAACTTGGCTGGTTGAACCTTGCTGTTGCAAAACCTCAGCAGATTTTAGCGTGGGAAATAAGCCAGCATAGTTTGGATAATTACTGAGTAATCTGGACACATTTTTGCTGTTGGTTGGGACAACCACGGCGGCACTTTGAAATTTACCAACGACTTTTTGACCTGCTTTCATCGTGGGCAGACTAATCTGCTGTGAAGGATGTGCAAAAATCACGATGTGATCACCGGCAAGATTTGCCAAGGCTTTGGCATTGCCATTAAACAAGTCCAAACTACTAGGAATCTGGGGTTGCCATTGAACGAATTTGGCCCAACTGGTCGATATGCTCAGTCCACTCAGAAACGCTAGCATCATGATTATTTTTGTTATCTGCATGTCACATCCTGCGTATGCAATCTTTTATTTGTTGCTGTTTTTAACGTATTTCTAGGTGGAAGGGAAGTAGTGAAGTGTTACAACCGACCATTAAAAAGCATGAAGCAAGTTTGAATTGTGGTGTAGTATTTAGCGCAATTCATTTTTAAATATTCATACGCTTATGTCTGAGAATCTACCTGCATTATCGCTGCGCTATTTTTTAAATCTAGAAGAATCACAGGATGGTTTTGCACTAGCTACTTTTGGCAAAAAGCAATTTACGCGTTTTTTAACGCCAGCTATTAGCCTTGGGATTATCATCTGGGGTTTTTACTTGGGTGTAGATGGAGTTGGTGCCTACTATGTTGGGCTGGGCGCTTTCTTTTTACTTCTTCAAGGCATCATGCGTTATTGGTTTTTACCGATGATGTTTAAACGCCAGTTTGTAAAATACCAATTAGGCAAAAGTGAACAAGGTATTGATTTATTTCAAGACTATGCAGAAATTCATGCCAATGGGCGTAAGAATGTCTTTCATTATGCTGAAGTGGCAAATTTTGCTGAAGGCAAATTGACCTATATGCTTGAGCTGAAAAATAAAACCGTGATTATTGTGCCGAAAAGTGCATTTAAAAATACTGCGGACCAAGCGACTTTTAGCAATACTTTTCAGCACTAAGACAATCTATTCATAACAAAAGAGGGAGTAGTATGCAGTCACGTCCATCTAAAATTGTTTGCGTCGGTCGTAGTTATGCAGATCATGCCAAAGAATTAGGCAATGCAATTCCTGACCGTCCTGTACTTTTTATGAAGCCGCCAAGTGCATTAACCGCATTAGACCGAGGCATCTCATGGAATCCTGCATGGGGCAGTTGCCACTATGAATGCGAATTAAGTTTACGTATTGATCGACCTTTATCGGCTGAAACTGATCCACGCAAAGCCTTAGAAGCAGTCGGAGCTGTGACTTTGGGCCTAGATCTGACTTTGCGTGATCTACAAGATGACTTAAAGAAAAAAGGTCAGCCGTGGGAACGTGCCAAAGCTTATGATGGTTCTTGCATCCTTGCGGATTGGGTCGATGTCCAAGAGGTGGTTCAAGATTGGAAAGATGTGCATTATACCTTGCATGTCAATGATGAACTGCGTCAGAACGGTGATACTGCTTTGCTGATTTTTGATGTGGGTACTTTGTTGGCCAATATTAGCCAAGTGTTTAGTCTTGAGGCGGGCGATGTGGTCATGACGGGTACGCCTGCAGGTGTCGCGGCACTACAGTCAGGTGAGCAGTTGAAAATGACCCTAAAAGGCAAAAATCAGGACTATGTCTGGACAACCTTTGTCAAATAAACTGTGAACGAAATACAAAAAAGGCTGCTTAATGCAGCCTTTTTTGATTGATCTATTCAGTGCTACTTGATGGCGGTGGCTCATTTGGTTGTAAAGGACCAGTGTCTTTCCATGTTTCATAGGTGTCGGCCATATGCTGTGAGTCAGTGTCTCCCAATGCACCTGCTTTGGCATACCATTGTCGCGCTTTTTCACCATCTCGAATATCATAATGATAATAATGTGCCATTTTCATCGCCGCGTCAGCATCTTGCCCTTGTTCTGCGGCATAGCTTAAATATTCAGCTGCTTTGTCGGGTGTTGACGAAGGATGTTCAGAAAAATAATGTTGATTTCCCAAGACTTTGATCGCTTCGATATTCTTTTGTTTGGCTGCTTTTTCATACCAAATTTGCGCTTGGTGCTTATCTTGAATTAAGCCTTTTCCAGTGTCGTACATCCAACCAACGGTATATTCAGCAGTAGGATCATGAGTTTTTTTTGCAAGGTCTAGCACCCAGTGTGCAAGGAAAATATTACCATCTTGCTGCATCTTTCGAATCACTTGATCTGCATGCGGGTTTCCTTGGTAGGCTTGAGTCATCACCATGCGAATGCGTCCGTAGTGCCTTGATCCACAGCAGCTTTGTACCAATGTACACTTTGTTCGATATTTTGTTCTGTGCCCGTTCCACTGAGGTATAAATCACCCACTTTCATTTGTGCGGTCGCATCGCCCATTTGAGCTATTTTGAGTGCAGATTTAAATTCACGCTGTTCTTTGGAACTACAAGCCGTTAAAAATACGGCAGATAAACACAGCGCTAAAATGGTTTTTTTATTCATTCGAAATGGAGTCTTTATCATTTTTCGTAGATTTTTTGATCTTAACGGATTGTTGAATCACTTTATAGAGACCCTTATAGCTAAATTTAAACACATTTAGGGCTTTAAGGTAGATTTCCTAAACTGATCTGGGGTGCAAAGCATCCATTTTTTAAACATATTTATAAACGCCGAGGCATTGGCATAACCAAGTTCTAAAGCAATATTTTCGACCGTTTGGCCAGCGTTGAGCATCGACATGGCTTTCATGACTTTGAGGCGTTGTCGCCATTCATGCAGCGACATCCCAAGTTCTTTTTGACAATAACGCGCCAGAGTACGTTCCGTCATGTTTATCCGCTGTGCCAATTGCTCAAGCGCGCTCTGATCTGCAGGATGTTGATGTAAATAATCAAGCAGTTGTTTGAGGGCAGGGTGTTCCGAATGCGGTAAATAGCTACTGACCAGTTTAGCTTGATGCAGTTGATCTAAAATCACATGAAGTAAGCGTTGATATTCGGCGGTATTTTCCAAGAGGTCGGCTTGTTGGTGCAACAGACGCAAATGGCTGAAGATCGCGGTGACTAAGGGGGAGCTGAGTAAAATCCCCGGTTGTTTCGGCAAGTGGGTACATAAAGATTCATGTACATATAAGGTTCCATGTGAAACCGCTGTACGATTTAAACCACTATGTTCTAAATGTGGGGGAAGCCAGATGCCATAAGGCGGTGGAGTAATATAGTCAATCTGATTGATGTTCACTTCCATCACGCCATTAAAGGCATAGACAAACTCGCCCCAAGCATGCCCATGAACGGGATAAACAGACAGTGCAGGATCGTCACGAAAACTGATCCATAGCGCTGCTTGAATTTCATCGTTGGTGGGAAGTTGTTGGAACTGCGTATGATCTGCACGAGCTTTATGACGCATGAGAAATTTTGCCTGAATAAGAAGATCACTTGTCTATTTTGAAGTATATATTTTATTTCTGACAGTTCTATAGTGTTGCTTGTCGTATTGTCGAGTAAATAGTGTGGAACAGCGTAAGGCGCTAGATGCAAAAGCTTCTGGTCTGATGATTATTTTGTGCATGATTTTAGGGATTCAACAGGTCATTTTGAAATTGGCCGCGGTTGATATTGCGCCGATCATGCAAATTGCCATCCGATCTGGTTTGGCTGCGCTGTTGGTCTTTCCACTGATTCGTCTCAAGCCCGGAACACATTTATATACACGCGAATACTTGCTGCCGGGTATCTGGTTGGCGTTTTTATTTTCAGCCGAATTTATTTTAGTGGCAGAATCCCTGCGCTATACCTCTGCATCACATACTGTTGTCTTGCTGTATACTGCACCGATATTCGTGGCACTAGGTTTACATTGGAAGTTGCCTGAAGAAAAGCTTACAGCGATCCAATGGGTCGGTATTTTTATTGCCTTTTCAGGAATAGTACTGTCGTTTATGGGACGTGAAAGTCGTACTACAGTCAACACTCAAGCACTGTTGGGCGATACGATGGCATTACTTGCTGGGGTGATGTGGGCATTGACCACCATTTCGTTAAGACTCACCAAACTCTCTGATGCACCTCCGACTCAGACCTTGTTTTATCAGTTGGTTGGTGGTTGCGTGTTTTTATTACCTGTGGCGTGGCTGACAGGGCAAATGACTGTACATTGGACGGTACTGTCCATTAGCAGCATGATTTTTCATGTGCTCATTATTTCATTTTTCAGCCTGATGTTATGGTTTTGGCTGTTAAGTAAATATCTGGCCAATGGTCTGGGCGTTTTTTCATTCCTTACCCCAATCTTTGGTCTGGTCTTTGGTGTATTGATCTTAAACGAAACGATTGAACTGAATTTTATCTTGGGGACGGCCTTAGTAATGGTCGGGGTGATGACGGTAACCTTGCATCGGTGGTTGTCTAAATTGATGGGACGTCAGCGCACAGCGACCTAAGATCATGTATAAATAAAAAAGGAGAGCTACGGCTCTCCTTTTTTTATTTACGCTTATTTTTCTTCAAAAATAGTCGCAAGTGGAATCGAGAGTTTGGCCGCGAGATAATCATCCGATTCAACCAGTTGCGGCCCAATTTTTTCCATCCAAACATCATCTGGATCGACGTGACCTAAATCTTGCCGTTTAGGGAGCGGATAGGGCAGCTTACTGTAAAAACTCCAAAAGTCCACTTGGGTTAAATTACGAACTAAAACATAATGATCATCATCTGTACGCTTAATCAGGTGTTGCTCTTCAAACAATAAAATATAGCTTGGCAGGCGGCCGATTTCATCACGCCCTAAAACCTCAAGCGCTTCTTTTTCTGTCACGCTCTGACCGAGTTTTTGCTTTTTATAAAATAATTCAAGCAAATCCATCAACATAATCACAGGATGGCGTTTTTGGTCGTTGCCCGAATTGAAAGCTGTCAGTGCATAACTAATTTCTACCCCAATCAGTACGATATTCCATGAAAGGAATATCCAAAGCAGGAAAATTGGCACTGCAGCAAAAGCACCGTAAACGATTTGATAACTGGTGAAATTTGACATGACAAAACCAAAGAGGTTTTTGAGCAGTTCAAAGACCACAGCACTAAAGACACCCGCGATCAGCGCGGCCTTAATCGGCACACTGCGGTTGGGAATCGTCCAATACAGAATGAAAAAACCTAAAATGGTCAATGAAAAAGATAAGATCCACAGCAGAAAAGCCCCATCCAGTTCATAGCCGGCAAAATTATTGCTGAGGACATTCATAGAGGCCAAGGTAGATGACACAACAAATGCGCTACCCAGTAAGATTGGGCCTAATGAGATAATAGTCCAATAGCGCATAAAGCCAATAATGCCGCCACGTGTCTCACGCACCCGCCAAATTCGGTTAAATACTGTCTCAATGCTGGTCAGCATCATAACTGTGGTAATGAATAAAAACAGTACACCAATAACAGTCAGGTTACTGGATTTATCGGTGAATGCATTCAGTGCTTTATCAAAAGCAATTGTCGTTTTCGGTAGGAAATTACTATAAATCAATTGTTGAAGCTGTTGACGAGCAGGTTCTAAAGCTTTAATTGAGGAGATGATGACCAAGAATACGGTCAACATGGGTACCACTGCAAACAAGGTGGTATAGGTTAATGATCCTGCTTGTTCACGGCAGCGATCGGCTTCAAAACGTCGAATGACAAATAAAACAAACTGAAACCATTTCTTGTCGTAAAAGGGAAGTTTTTTTAAAAATGCTTCGATCATTCGTTCAAGTCTCGAGTTATTTTAGTCATGTTTATGCAATTTTCATCACTTAGCTTAACCAAAAAATAGGAAAAATACCGTATAGTTTTCTTTTTTCATTGAATTTATAAAAATGACGCAAGCTTATGTACTGGTGCTGTATTACAGCAAATATGGTTCAACACGTGAGATGGCACATTTGATTGCCAATGGAATTGAAGCGTCTGGAATGGCGGTAAAAATACGAACCGTTCCAAATTTATCTACTGTGGTGACTGACGTGCAGCCCAGTATTCCTGCCGAAGGCGATATTTACTGTAGCTTAGATGACTTAGCGCATTGCTCAGGTTTAGCCCTTGGTTCGCCAACACGTTTTGGTAATATGGCGTCGGAAATGAAATATTTCTGGGATCAAACCACAGCGCTTTGGCTCAATGGCGCATTACATGGCAAACCTGCCTGTGTGTTTACCAGTTCAGGTTCAATGCATGGGGGACAGGAAAGTACTTTGCTGACCATGCTGCCGCCTTTGTTTCATCACGGAATGATGGTTATGGGTTTAAGTAATGCCCATCCGGCATTATCGAATACCAAAACGGGTGGTACACCTTATGGTGCAAGCCATGTCAGTGGTCCACGCCATGATCAGTCATTGAGTCAAGATGAGCGTAATTTGTGTGAAGAGCTGGGTAAACGCCTAGGCGAAGTCGTCAAAAAGTTGATTTGATACTTACTTGCTCTAGGAAGTTGCGCTAACTTTGTAGCGAACGGGCAAGAAAAGGCTTAAATATTGCACTTTTCTTGCTTTATTTACGTGTGACGTCTTTTTATTTATGTCGTTGTATACCGACCAAAATATAAAAATAAATCTGTTGAACTATTCCTGAAATATTAAAAATAAATGATATCAACAATATATTGAAAGTTTTTAAATACAGCCTGCTCAGTGATGGTTTCGAGTCGAATATTGCTCTCTCTTTGGGCGCGTTATTTTTATTTTTTGATTACATGATTTGTATTTAAATTTCTTCTTTGGGGTGTGTGATGTCTATTATTAATTTTCTAATGACTTTCCTGTGTTCCGTATTGGCTGCATCTTCCTTGTGTACGGCAATGCCAGTTTATACAGTATGGATTTCCCGCAAGAGAAAAAGCCGAAGAAAAAGAATTTTTAGTGAAACAAGATCAAGTTAAAGTGGACTCAAAATCTTTAACTGATGTTTCAAAATAATTGATTCGCCATGGTTTCGAATGGCATTTCAATAGACTAGAAATACATATTAGAAAACAATAACCTATTAAAAAAGAGCGCTGATGTGCTCTTTTTTAATATCGAAATTAGTCTTGATCCGAAGTCTTTGCAGCGTCTTCAGGCTGTTGCTCAACTTCAAAGCGCTGTTTGCAATCTAAACATTGGTAGTCGAGAAAAATATTTTGATCGACGATCACGCCGGCTTTTTTACCAAAACGGTGTCCGAGAAAACCGCCTGTGATACCGACGCTAATTGCACCAACAAAAGTCCCGATGGTTCCGCCCATAATCACGCCAAGTGGGCCAGCAGTCACGCCACCAATCGCAGCACCAATAGATGCGCCAGATGCCGCACCACCGACAGTCCCTGCAGCAGTTCCTGCACCACTGAGTAAGACCCCACCAATTTTTTGTAAGTTTTGTTCATGGTTACGCTTTTCAATATGGGTTGATCCACATTTTGGACATTTAACTGTCGATTCCATGTTTTGATCTTCTGTATTCATAACTTTCCATAGCCTTAAAAAATAAAGTGGCCGAATTTATGGTGCAGCATAATGTAATTTGACAGATGAGTAGTTGACCCATTCGATCAAATGCAACGATTTTCCTGAATTTTATCGAGTTTTGCACACAGATGTTTTGTCAGCTTGTAACTAAGGTGTCAAAAAGTGCGCTTTATGTCACCTTAATGGCAAATTTTTAGCAAAAAAAAAGAACACCTGATGTGTTCTTTTTTTCTTTTGAACGCAAACTAGTCACGAACAAATTCAACTGTACCATTCGCCAGCGATTTCACACGTGCCAATGATTCAACGCGATAACCTTTTTCAAGCAAAATATCACGACCAGGTTGGAATGATTTTTCAATCACGATACCGATACCCAATACTTCAGCACTTGCTTGATGAATAAGATCTGCAAGACCTAAAGCCGCTTGACCATTGGCCAAGAAGTCATCAATCACTAAAACTTTATCTTCAGCATTGATGTGCTTTTTAGAAATCGCGATAGTGCTTTCAGTTTGTTTGGTAAAAGAAAACACTTTTGAGCGATACAAATCATCTTTTAAGGTCAAAGATTGATATTTACGTGCAAAAATCACAGGAACACCAAGTTCAAGACCAGCCATTACTGCAGGTGCAATACCTGATGCTTCAATCGTAATGATTTTTGTGATGCCAGCATCTTTAAAAAGACGGGCAAATTCTTGACCAATTTGTTGCATCATCACAGGGTCAATTTGGTGGTTCAGGAAAGAATCGACTTTCAGAACTTCTTCAGAGAGAACGATACCTTCAGCTAAGATTTTCTGTTCCAGAGCGTGCACGGGAGAATCCTCGAGGGGCAGGTGCTTTTTAAAGCAAAAGCGTATTTTAAAAAGCACCGTGAAAAATGCAAGCGAAATTGATCAAATCAATTAATTTGTTGCACCTTTATAGCCCGTTAACAATAAACCGTAAGAGGTTTTATTGTCTTGGTGGGAAACTTTGACAGGTAGATAATCTAGTTTTGGCGCTAACCAGAAAGTCGTTTGACGGCCTGGTTTGTCATGACGCATCACGACTTTCACGGTGTCAAAAGTTCCATAAGTGGTTTTCACTTTTTCAGTGCCTTGTTTCACGAACTTACGAGCTTCAACCTCTTTGGCATCGGCAATGTAGTAATTCGATTTCAAACCACCATTTTTTAAATCTTCACGAATTTGCAATTCAGCATTGAGTTCATCTAACACACCTGATTTCCACGCAAATGAACGCGCTTTATCATCTTTTTTGGTATTAATGGTTTTTGCGCCAGCATTAAAATTAATATTCATGGTGTTGTTGTGCACCAAAATTTTGCTGCTGCGGCTAAAGCTGTTCGAGTGAATTTGGCTGCCATTTAAACTAAAACGACTGGTTTCAGTTGCAGAGGCCATCGCACCAGCTTTTGCTGCGAAAACATAAGTCCAGTTATTCCCAGATTGTTTTAGAGTACGTGTTGCAGAACCCAAGTTTTTGCCGTTGTAGTTAAATTGGTAGTTGGCTTGGAATGGACTCATGGCAAATGACTGACTTGAGAAACCAGTCAAAAGCAGTGTAGTCGATACCCCAGCAACAAGACCTAAATTTTTCAAAACTGAATGTGCCATAAGTATGGTTTTCCTATTCAATAGAAGTGTGGTGGGCTAAACCACCTGATATATTTATTATGCGGCTGGATTGTGGAGAATCTCGTCGCAAATCCGTGCCTAATGTATATGTTGTGTAGCGTTTTATAGGCTCAAGATATCTAAGTACAGGATAAGTCTAGCTTTCCTTTTGCTTAATTGGCGTGACTTCATCGTCTTTTAAATTTGAGTCATCCCAGTCTTCTATCCGTTCTTGCGACATCTTGGTGAACAATGCGGTTAAATTAACATTACCTATCACCACCAATTCGGCCTCACGTAAAACAGCATGGTTGACATGGACTTTGCCCAATGTGTCGATAATCGATCGACTTTTACCGAGCCAGCGATTCAGGTCTAAATACAGTAAATCATCTTTAACTTTGATCACATTGAGCTTTTCCAAAATCATACCCAATGGATCTTGGTTGAGTACTTTTTGATAGAACCATAACGCCATGCGCACGCCCATCTTATACAGAACATTTGGATACTTCGCTTCAATCACTTGTGTATCACTAATTTGTTCAAATACGATCAATTGGGTTTGTTTGTTGAGTTCCATCTGTACCAGTTTTAAATCAACAGAGAGTGTTATGATCAGCCCGTTATAATCCAATGTGGCATACAGTCGAAGCCAATCATCATGCAGGTCAGCATGCAAGTCTTTGAGCATTTTCACATTATCGGTCACAA
This sequence comes from Acinetobacter sp. YH1901134, assembly GCF_013416965.1. NCBI lineage: Bacteria > Pseudomonadati > Pseudomonadota > Gammaproteobacteria > Moraxellales > Moraxellaceae > Acinetobacter > Acinetobacter sp. YH1901134. The sequence goes on from NZ_VPEW01000008.1 coordinate 194,484, forward strand.
AGCGCTGAAATGTCGCATTTAAAAACACTTGAGACATTGGGAATTCACGCTCATCTTCAATAAATCCTTCAGCTTTTTGGTACACTTGGCGTATACGTTTAGCGATATTGGAAACTAGCGTTTGCATAAGAAGTGCATCCTGACAAATTATGTTTTTTGACGATGTTTATCTTGTCGATTTCTATAAAAACACAAGGTTTTGATCTTGCAGTTTAGCAAAATAAATTGCACCATTTTCATGATTTTAATTGTGCATTATCTATGTGTTGATGGATTTCTCGTTTTCATCAAAAAATGAATACGAGTTTTATTTTATACTGTTTTAAGCAGTTTGGGGAATGCGGCAAATTGTCGGTTTAATGTGATGCTGAAAAAAATAACGTTCATGCCCTTGATGAAAGAGTGGTGGAAAGATCCCATATTTGCAACTGCATTGGCGTTTGCTGCTGTGTTGCATTTGGCTTTTTTAACCATGCAATTTTCCATGCCCCAAGAGGCGGATTATAACACCAAAGAAATTGCAGTTTCTTTACGTTCTACGACGGAAAAAATTGAACATGCAGACTTTTTAGCACAAGCCGATCAGCAGGGCTCTGGGACATTCCGTGAGTCACATCGTATGTCGAGTGACATGCCTGCACCGATGATCGAACAAAAAACCGGTGAGCAAAAAAGTGAAGCTTTAGAACAACTGCAACAAAAGAAAGAACTCAGCTTTGAAGATAAAGTGTTGATGACAACTTTGAGTTGGCAAAAACAAGCTGAAGAAAATAGTCGCAAAAAAGCCGTTGAGGAGTTGAATAGTCAGTTTCAGGCCAAGGCTGCGATGGTGGCGAGTATCGAAGCCCAATATTTACAACGTCAGCAAAACTTTAGCCGTCAGCAAAAAATTAAAACCATTGATGGTATTCAAGCCAAGCAAGATGTTTCTGCGGCCTATATGGAAAAATTCCGCGAAAAAGTCGAGTTTTATGGCAACCGTTATTATCCTGAAGCGGCAAAACAGCAACAGTTACGCGGTGAAGTACGTTTAATGGTTATTTTGAACAGTAATGGCGGGATTCGTGCCATTCGTTTGATCGAAAGTTCAGGTTCAAACTTATTGGACGAAGCTGCAAAAACCTCTGTGCGTAAGGCGGCACCTTTTGGTTTGTTTGATGCCAAAATGAAAGACATCTCAGAACTTCGTATTGTGCGTACTTGGCGCTTTGATCCTGCAGAAGCAGAGTTTGAGGTGCGTTAATCAGTCGCGATAGCGTCGCAAAACTTCGCAGATTTCGACGCTAAAACTCGCATACCATTGGTTTTTCCCCAATTGCTACGCGACCAGATGTTGTGCATCTTGTTGCCAAGCTCGAATGTCTTCTAATGTATTCCAGTAGGAAAGGGCAATTTCATGCTCACCCTCTGTCAGCGCTTCAAAATGTTGACAGTTAAAGTGTGTCAAGGCTTTGTCTCTAAGCTGCTGTGCAGTCGAAAAATACAGCTCATCAAGCGTACGAATGCGTGCTTTAAAAATCACGACATATTGCATATCTTTCCTTCCTTGGTTTTTATGACGATAAAAAAAGCGAGCCGTAGCTCGCTTTTTTGTTCTTAATCTCTTTCCAGATAAGGGTTATCAAACCCTAATTTGGCTAAAATCTCGATTTCCAACGCTTCCATTTCTTCAGCATCTTCATCAGAGGTTTCATGGTCATAGCCCATGAGGTGCAACGTACCGTGTACCAGCATATGCGTAAAGTGGGTCAGGGGTGCTTTGCTTTGTTCTTGTGCTTCACGAAGAACCACAGGAATACAAATCACTAAGTCACCAATCGGAAATGAGTCTAAAACTGCTGCCATTTCATCGGGGAGATCGCTCGGAAAAGACAACACATTAGTCGGTTTGTCTTTACCACGATATTCCAAGTTCAATTTGTGGCTTTCGTCATTGTCCACACATGCAATACCGATCTCACAATCACTTTGTGTATCGATATGACGTAAAGCCGTTTCCACGACTTTTTTGATATGCGCACGTTTCACCACCAATTCAGGTGACTGAAAATTTTGCTGCAAGGAGAGATTAAGTTTCAAAATGAATCCTTAAATGTTTTCGTCTTGATGCTGCCCATCAGCTTTAGCATCATTGTCCGCCACCAAGGCTTCCTGACGTGCTTTACGTTCTGCACGTTGTTCAGCTGTAAGGCGATGTTGTTCGCTGTCCCATCCCTCATAGGCTTCAACAATTTTTTGAACCAATTGATGACGTACCACGTCACGAGAGTGGAAGCGAGTAATATGAATTTCTTTGATTTTTTCAATCACACGTAAGGCATGTGCCAAACCAGATTGTTGACCACGAGGTAAATCGACCTGTGTAATGTCGCCAGTGATTACTGCACGAGAACCAAAGCCTAAACGGGTGAGGAACATTTTCATCTGTTCAGGGGTAGTGTTCTGTGCTTCATCTAAAATCACAAAAGAATGATTTAAGGTACGACCACGCATGTAGGCGAGTGGTGCAACTTCAATCACTTGACGTTCAATCAGTTTTGCGACTTTTTCAAAACCGAGCATTTCATACAAAGCGTCGTATAGCGGACGTAAGTAAGGGTCAATTTTTTGGCTCAAATCACCGGGTAAAAAACCCAATTTTTCACCGGCTTCAACCGCAGGGCGAACCAATAAAATGCGTTGAATTTCGTTACGTTCTAGCATATCTACAGCAGCGGCGACCGCGAGATAAGTTTTACCTGTACCCGCTGGGCCGATACCAAATGAAATATCGCTTTGTAAAATACGCTGTACATAGCGTTTTTGATTGGCACCACGTGGATTGATTCGACCTTTACGGGTTTGTAGATAAACATTGTCTAAACCGGTATGCTCATTTTCAGAAAAATCTTCCTGAATTTCGCGGTCAGTCTGACTGCCTTGAATCATCATGTGTAAAATGTCCGCACTAATCTGTGGATTGGTTTCGGACTCTTCATAAAGACGGTGAAGGAGACTTTCGGCTCTCTCTACCGCATCGATTTCCCCATCGACAAAAAAAGCATCTGCACGATGAGAAATTTTGACATCTAAACGTTGTTCAATTTGTTTGAGATGACCGTTATAGGCACCGAGCATGCTTTGTAAACGGTCAAGTGGAATACCAGCAAAAGTTACAGTACGTCGAATCGCTGCAGTCAAGAGAATTCCTTTAAATTGGTCTGACGATTAAGCTTACATTACGCCACGTCAGGCTCAAGATTCAAGAGTTCACCGTAAACAAACTTCAAAGTTTTAATATCGGTCACTTCAATCTCTGCAAAACGCCCAACCCATGCAGGATCACCGATAAAGCTAACCAAACGTGTATTGTCTGCAGTACCAATCAGCAAGTTCGGATCTTTGTCTGAAACAGACTCAATCAAGACACGCTGAATGGTGCCCAGCATGGCATCAGTTTTATCGATACTGGATTGTTTAATCCATTGTTGAACTTTTGCAAGACGTTCTTTTTTCACATCTTCAGGGGTTGTGTCTTCAAGTTCTGAGGCAGGAGTACCCGGACGTTTTGAGTAGATGAAACTGTATGAATGATCGAAGTCCATATCTTGGATAAATTGATAAGTTTCTTCGAAGTTTTCGTCAGTCTCACCCGGAAAGCCAATAATAAAGTCGCTAGATAAATGCATATCAGGGCGAACTTGACGTAATTTAGCAATTTTATCGATATATACATCAATCGTGTGGTTACGTTTCATGGCTTGTAGCACGTCATTCGAACCACTTTGAACTGGTAGATGCAAGTGAGAAACCATTTGCGGTAAGTCACGGTAGCATTGAATCAAGTCATCATTAAATTCAAGCGGGTGCGATGTGGTGTAACGAATACGACCAATCCCTGGAATCTCAGCAACTAAACGTAATAAGTCTGCAAAGGTACAGATTTCCCCTTCAAAAGTTTCACCACGGTAGCCATTCACGTTTTGGCCGAGTAATGAAATTTCACGTACGCCTTTTTCAGCTAAAGTGGCAATTTCAGCCAATACGTCATCGAGTGGGCGAGAAACCTCTTCACCACGGGTATAAGGAACTACGCAGAATGAACAGTATTTAGAACAGCCTTCCATGATAGAAACAAAGGCTTTAAAACCTTCTACACGCGGTTCCGGCAAAAAGTCGAATTTTTCAATATCAGGGAATGAAATATCCACCAACTGAATTTTTTCTTTTTTCGGTTTGACCACTTGTTCAGTGTGTTGATCCAGCATTTGCGGTAAACGATGCAAAGTTTGTGGACCAAACACCATATCGACATACGGTGCGCGTTTTTGAATGTTGTCACCTTCCTGAGAGGCAACACAGCCACCAACACCAATCACCAAGTCAGGATTTTTTTCTTTCAGCTTGCGCCAGCGGCCTAACTCAGAAAATACTTTTTCTTGTGCTTTTTCACGGATAGAGCAGGTATTCATCAGGAGAATATCCGCTTCTTTTGGATCGTTTGTCAGCACATAGCCGTGAGAATCACCTAAAAGGTCGCCCATACGTTGACTGTCATACTCATTCATCTGACACCCTTGCGTTTCGATGTACAGTTTTTTCACTGCTCCATCTTGAGCTGGGGTGTGCTGTGGCTGGGTAACAGTGTTATCTGGGGCAGCTTGGGCACTATTCGGGATGAAGGTTTGAACCGTCATGTAGGCTCCTAAAGGAATTTTATGAAAATCAATAACCATACGTGGCTGACAGACAATTCAATCAATTGAATTGTGCAGCTGCGGAGGTCAAAAAGGGGATTTTAAGAATGGGCAATATTTTAGCAGTAATTCACTAGAAACTTACAGCCTAAAATGACAACTCTGCCATATTGATTTATGAAGCAAAAATGTTTGAAAATTAATATTGGCTAATCATAAGGTTACATAACAGAACACAATGCAGAGTTTAGAATTATTAAACTAATTCCTAAACAAAGTTCGATGTGCTGTAACTGAGCAGAATGACATGAAAGAAGGCAAGTGGATGTTAAAACATAATTTTAAACAGAAAAATTACGCTAAATTACTTGCTTTGAGTGTCGGGCTCTCCGGAATTTCTGCGTTTACCCAAGCTGCAGATGAGCAGTTTAACGATGCTTTACGTGCTGCGAATGCAGGCAATATTAGTTTATTACAACAATACCAATCATCCATGCAAAATGACGTTTTGGGCTATTATCCAGAATATTGGTTACTGAATAACAATTTGGCTTCACAGCCAGCAAGTGCCATTATTAATTTTGCACAGCGCTATCCAAACTCGGCAATGGCAGAAAAATTAGCCGCAGATTATGTTGAAGAAAAAGTCAAACAAGCTGATTTCGCTACAGCACAGCCTGTCTTGCAATATGTGACTAATGCTGACCGTGCTGAAACATGTGCCATGGCTCAAGTCCGCGCAAAGTCGGGCGACCCTCTGGTTTACGCAGAATTTAAAGATGTATGGTTGACCACAAACTCACAACCTGACTCGTGTACGGGCTTGGGCCGTATGATGCTGTCGAGTCCTTTAATGACTCAAGATGACCGCAATCAACGGATGTGGGGACAGTTAAGAGCGGGTCAGTCAGGACAAGCGATTGCGACTGCGCAAACCATTGGCGTAAATATTAATTTGTCACAACTCAACACCATTCAAGCCAATCCACTGAATTATTTATGGTCTGCACCCAAAGCCACAGCTGAAGATCATGCATACCTGATTTATGCGATGGGTCGCTTGGCCGATAGCGACTTAAATGGCGCGATTTCTTCGGTGAAACGTGCAGCAGAAGGCACACCAGCCGATGTGCAAAAAGCCCTATACCGAAGTGTTGGGTATATCGGTGGTACAACGGTAATGAAAAATAATTTCAACCGTGAAGTTCTAAATTATCTTGATTTGAGTTATGGACTGCCTTTTAGTGCAGAAGAAGCCGAGATTTATGCGCGACAAGCCATTCGTTTTGGCGCATGGGAAAGTGTCATTCGTGCAATTGATGCGATGAGCGTTTCGCAAAAGCAGGAAGACCGTTGGCAATATTGGTTAGCACGTGCCTCTGAACAACGTGGAGATGCCTCATCTAAACGTGCGGCTAAAGAAATTTATCGCAAGCTTGCCGTTGGCGATGATTACCATAATTTGTTAGCACGTGACAAAATTGGTCAGTCTTATAACAATATTCCGTCAAATGTGCAGCCTTCGTCACAAGATGCGCAGCGTCTCAGTCAGGATATTCACTTCCGTCGTGCCTTTGCATTGCGCAATATTAATGCATCTGAAAGCTATATTAACCGTGAATGGAACTGGGCAGTGCGTCAAGCCTATTTAAAGCATGATGATGGCATGATTCTTGCCGCAGCTAAACGTGCAACCGATATGGGGTGGTATGATCGGGCGATTTATGCGGCAGATCGAACCACTAAACAGCACAATTATGCTTTACGTTATGCTATGCCGCATCAAAATTATGTGGTGAGTCATAGTCGTAATGCAGGGATTGACCCTGCATGGGCTTATGGCTTGATGCGTCAAGAAAGTCGGTTTGTCACTAGCGCACGTTCACATGTCGGTGCCGGTGGTTTAATGCAAATTATGCCAGACACAGCAAAATTGGTGGCTCGTCAGATGGGGGAGAGTTATAACCCCGCTGCATTAACGGATATGAATACCAATATCCGTTATGGCACTTTCTATTTATCAATGATTCAACGTCAATTGAGTAATAGTCCAGTATTAGCGACTGCAGGCTACAATGCGGGTCCAAATCGTGCTCGACGCTGGCAGCCTGAGTATCAAGCGATTGCAGCGGACCAATATACAGAATCGATTCCATTAACGGAAACTCGAGACTATGTAAAACATGTGATGACCAATGCAACCCATTACGGCCTTTTATTGGGTCAGGGACCGCAATCGATTGAAAAACGAATGCAAATGATTCCATTACGGAATGCGCAATAAGCATTAAAGCAACGCGCCTGTTTTAAGGCGCAATATGGGTAAATAATGAATGCCGAATTGAACATTAGACCTGTTTATCGAATACTGACATCACTGCTCATCAGCAGTGGTGCAGGCTTTGGTGTGTCTGTGCTTTCGGCAGCACCCGTGGTTAATGGCTATGTGATGGATGTGCAAATGGTGCCAGCTGTTTGCGCCTATGACCCTTTAAAAAGTAAAAAACGTAAATGTCTGGAAGGGTATTCACTCAATATCACGGGCCTATATCCAGAAACTTCTACCCGTGATTGCACCACCAATAGTTCAGCTAAACTTTCTCCGTTGCAAGCCAAAGTGGTTGCACGGATTATGCCTGATGAAAATGCTCGCGTGGCGCTTTGGCACACTACCGGCGGCTGTATCCCAATGAATGCTAGTCAGTATTTCAGAACCATTATTAATCATGCAGATAAGCTAAAAATTCCAGATGAATTGACTAGCCAAGAAACCCAATCCATTCAAGCCAATGTCTTGCGTAATAAAATGTTGCGTATGAACAGCGGATTGGTATCCCAAAGTATTGAATTTAACTGTATGCAAACCCGTGGTGGCAGTTTACTGACCGAGATTAAAATTTGCTATAAAAACAATGGGAAGTATAAAAGTTGCCCTACGACTATTGTCGGAAATTGTCCTGCAACTTTCATAATTAAAGGTTCTTTCTAAGCTTTTTTCGGCATTTTATTTATATTTCCTATCATACTTTTGTTGAAAAGCATTCTCTTTTACATGCAAGCGTCAAAAGATTGGAGTACAATCTTTGCCGTTTATGATTATTAAGATTAGATAGAACAGCTATTTAATCATTATGACCTTCCTCAATTGGAGATAATTACATGAAGCAAGCAGTTCGTGTTGCCGTTACTGGCGCAGCTGGTCAAATCGGTTATAGCTTATTATTCCGTATCGCAAGCGGTGAAATGTTGGGTAAAGACCAACCAGTTATCCTTCAATTATTAGAAATTCCAGTTGAGAAAGCTCAACAAGCGCTTAAAGGCGTAATGATGGAACTTGATGACTGCGCATTCCCTCTTTTAGAAGGTATGATCGGTACTGATGATCCTAAAGTTGCATTCAAAGATGCTGACTACGCTCTTCTTGTAGGTTCACGTCCACGTGGTCCTGGTATGGAACGTGCTGACCTTCTTAAAGTAAACGGTGAAATCTTCATCGGTCAAGGCCAAGCACTTAACGAAGTTGCTAGCCGTGACGTTAAAGTTCTTGTTGTGGGTAACCCTGCAAACACTAACGCTTACATCGCAATGAAATCTGCTCCAGATCTTCCAGCGAAAAACTTCACAGCAATGTTACGTCTTGACCACAACCGTGCGTTAACTCAACTTGCTCAAAAAGCGGGTGTTGCAGTTTCTGACATCGAAAACATGACAGTTTGGGGTAACCACTCTCCAACAATGTATGCTGACTACCGTTTTGCAAATGTAAACGGCGAAAGCTTAAAAGACAAAATCAACGATGCTGCTTGGAACAAAGACGTATTCCTTCCAACTGTTGGTAAACGTGGTGCTGCGATCATCGAAGCGCGTGGTCTTTCTTCTGCTGCTTCTGCTGCAAACGCTGCAATCGACCATATGCGCGATTGGGCTCTTGGCACAAACGGCAAATGGGTAACTATGGGTATTCCTTCTGACGGTTCTTATGGTATTCCTGAAGGCGTAATGTTCGGTTTCCCTGTAACTTGTGAAAATGGCGAATACAAAATCGTTCAAGGTCTTGAAATCGACGAATTCAGCCGTGAACGTATCAACGTCACTCTAAACGAGCTTGAAGAAGAACGTGCAGCAGTTGCTGACATGGTTAAATAATTTAATTTTTTAAATTAAATTATAAAAAAAAGCACTCCATTTGGGGTGCTTTTTTATGGCCTGCGAAAAATACCAAGCTTAAGTTTTGAACAAAAAATAACACGTTGAGATGTAGTTGCAACTGACAAAGTCAATTAAACAGATAACTATGAAGTGGAAGAAATGTTTTTGGCTTGAGGAGAACGGCAATGTTTGATCAACAACCGACGTTGGAACTATTTTTTGAACAATTGGGGTTAGATGCAAGTCCGGAAGGCATTGATCAATTTATCGAAACGCATCAAATCACCATGGATGTTCCATTGCATGAAGCGCCATTTTGGACGAAGTCACAGCGTGACTTCATTATCAGTCATTGGAAAAAAGATGATGACTGGGCCATAGTGGTCGATATTTTAAATGAACAATTGCATACAGAACATAAGCTTTCCGGATCATGCAAAATCTAAATACAATTTGAAACAACAAACCTAGTTTTAACGCTAGGTTTTTTTAGCTTCATCATATAAGTTAATTAAATAATAAATGACAGATTGGTTGATAAGGAGGGCGAGATGCTCAATCAAAATAAACCATCCTTAGCTTTATTGTTTTCTCAATTGGGGTTAGCTAGCAGTCCAGCTGCGATCGAGTTATACGTGCGTACGCATCAGCTTGCTGCAAGTGAAAATTTACATGATGCGCCGTTTTGGAATAAAGCGCAGCGTGATTTTCTAATCAGTCATTTAGTACAAGATGATGATTGGGCTATATGGATTGATGAGCTGAATCAACAGTTGCATATGGATGCATATAAGCTGCAGCCGGCATAGATTTCATTTTTCCACAAATAAAAAAACACCTCCTCAGAGGTGTTTTTTTATTTAGTGCAGTTTGCTTTGGCGTAACTCTGCAAACCAATCTTCTTGGCGATATGGATTAAATGCAGGATGCTCAAGTAATGTGGTCAGTTTGAATTCTTGAGATTTGCAGTACTTATTTAGCCAGTGGCGGGTTAACGCAGGTTCCTGTTTTACTGCAGAGGCATAGGCCAGGTAGAAGTAAATGTCGCCATGTTCAGCTTTGGACATCGGTTTCATAATCTGCTGGGTAATCAGGGCATAGCGCTGCTCTTGGGTAATTTCAAAAAATATCATATAAGCTTTGGCTAAATGTACAGACAAACTGACGTATAGCTCAATCGGCATTTCTTCAAATTCAATCCGGCTTTGCTCAAGTAGAACAATGGCTTCTTGCAGAAAATACACTTGTTCTTGATGGTTCTTACTTAAATTAACCAATTGCAGGCGTAAGTCTGCACGCTCAAGAGCAAGTTCAGGGCTGTTGCCCTGTAGAAATAATTGATCGGTTTCGCCAATACGCTGAATAATTTTATGACTGTTTTGACGCATCGGGTACATCCTCATCTATGAATGACTCATATATGAGGATAGTTTAAGGGATTTAAAGGAGGAATCTCGAATTACCACATCGAGTTGTCATTACGTAGCCAAGCCGTAATCGATAAACGTTGATGTTTTGCTTCGAGTACCTCATGTAATAGGTCACTTTGGAATAACGCAATGCGATTCGGTTTAGGTTCTAAAATATGCCAAACATCATTCTTATCTTGTAAGCGCAATTCACCGCCCCAGTCGGCTTGCCAATATTCATGCAAATAATAAACCGCTGAAATGACACGTCCATTTTTGCCTTGAGGATTATCTTTGTGTAGTGCATAAAACTCACCTGCGTTATAACAAGCAAAATGTGCTTCGACTTCGTGAATGCCAGAAAAAAATGCGCGATTAAATTGTTCTGATAAATGTTCTAAGGCTTGAACGTGTTCTTGTGCGACATCTAATGTGTCGTTAATCCATAAAATATGATCACTTCTAATTTTACTGATGACTCCATTTTGTACGGCTGCATCCCTGAATTTATTTAAATTTGACATACATTCTTCAACAAGTGCATGTATATATTCTGCAGGATAAGCGTCATCAATAATGCTAAAACCGTGTTGATCTAAATCATCGAGGATTTGATCAACCGGCCAAGACTTTGGGAGAAAGGCTGTTTCCATATGCGATCCATAAAGTTGTGGAAAAAAAGGTGACGTATTCTAGAGCAAGAATAGCATCGGAATGAAACTATTTTTCATGCTAAAATGTCCGTTGATATCAGGAATTAAAGAAACATGAATTACCGTCACCATTTCCATGCAGGCAACTTTGCCGACGTGATGAAGCACGTTTTGCTGCTTCAGTTATTAAGTCGACTGAATGCAAAAGATAAACCTTATCGCTATGTAGATACACACGGTGGTGCAGGTAAATATGATCTTTCGACCTCTGAAGCACAGAAATCAGGTGAGTTTTTAAATGGTATTCATCGTTTAGTTAAGCTCGATGATTCGATTAAACGCAATGCGCCTGAAGGTGTTCAACAATATTTAAAAGTTGTTGAAAAAATGCGTGAAAACTTTGGTAAAGGCGCTTATCCAGGCTCTCCGTGGTTCGCACTTGAAGGCATGCGTGAAACTGATAAGGCAACGATTTTTGAAATGCAGCGCGATGTATTCCAACAATTGCGCCACAATATTTTTGATAAACGTGCAGGCTTGCATGAGCGTGATGCTTACGAAGGTTTACTGGGTGTAATTCCACCAAAAGAAAAACGTGGTTTGGTCATGATTGACCCGCCTTACGAATTAGAACGTAAAGATTTTCCACAGCTTGTAGAATTGTTGGTGGCTGCTTATAAAAAATGGCCGACAGGCGTTTTTGCGGTATGGTATCCAATTAAAGACCGCGCGATGATTGAACGTTTTGAAAAGAAAATGTACAAAACCGGCATTCGTCGTCAGTTGGTTTGCGAAATTTGTGTATGGCCAGATGACACTCCAGTCGGTCTAAATGGTTGTGGTTTATTGGTGATTAACCCACCTTGGAAATTCTCTGAAGATGCGGACGAAGCATTACAATGGTTGTTCCCACATCTTCGTATGAATGAAAATGGTGGTCATGCAGCCGTACGTTGGTTGGTTGGCGAATAATTTTAAACTTGAAAAAGAAAGGTCACAGTTAGGATCGAACAATGACAAATACAAATAAACCTGAGCGGGAAATTTCTTCAAAGGATGAAAATGCATTTGATGGCATTACATTTGAAGTTGAAGAAGAGGAGCATACCCATGAAGGGCATAAAGTGAAACGTCGTGGGATCTATCTGTGGCCAAACTTGATTACAACTGCAGCGTTGTTATCCGGCTTTTATTCAATAATTGCCAGTATGAATGGTGAGTTTCAACAAGCCATCTATGCCATTTTCCTTGCAGCATTATTTGATGGTTTGGATGGACGTGTCGCACGTGCTATCGGCGCACAAAGTCCTTTTGGTGAACAGTTTGACTCGTTGTCGGACTTGCTAGCATTTGGTGTTGCACCTGCCATTTTAATGTATAGCTGGAGTCTAAATGACTTAGGCCGTATTGGCCTTGCAGCATGTTTTGTTTACACCGCATGTGCAGCCTTCCGTTTAGCACGTTTTAACGTACAAATCGGGGTTGTCGATAAACGTTATTTTATTGGTGTTGCAAGTCCACTCGCAGCCGTTATGATTATTTCATTGGTATGGGTAGGTATGGATATCCCTGCGGTCTTCGACTTACGCGAAACAGGTATTCAGATTTTTAATGCGGTAGTGATTATTGCAGTGGGTCTATTGATGATCTCAAATGTAAAATACTATTCATTTAAAACTGTGGATCGTCGCCGTGTTCCATTTGCGGTGTTGCCAATCATAGTCTTCATTTTAGCTGCTGTAACGTATAATATTCCAATGGGTATTTTAATTATTTCAGTAATTTATGCATTGTCTGGCTTTGTCACAACCTTAATGGCAAAAAAGGCTGAAGCATGAGTTAAAACATGAAATAAAAATGAAAAGGAGCTTGATATGCAGATATTTCAAGATTTCTTGGATCAATCAAGACGATTGAATCAAGCTCCAGATATGCAACATAAAAAAATAAATCTACATGCGCCGAATACGCCTTACCCTTCAGTCCATTATGGACTCTGTCTACCGAATCTTCCTGCGCCCTTACATTATCTTAACTTTATAAGTTGGCTCGGTCAGCCTCAGATTCCCGCTTTTCAAAATCCTGTGTCCATTCAACAAGACGAACTCAATACAGCCACAGTATTGACCAGTGTGAGCGGTCATATGGTTGGGCAATTACAATCATATTCCATCAAAGACGACTGTAGTCTGAGTGATACCGTCTTTAAATTTAGAGATAAAGAGCAGATTGGTTGGGATGGAGCGGTATTTCAAATCCATCGAGAAGATACTGAACTCAGTTTAGATTTGTCCGTACAAACTACCGATATTTCTTCGTGTTTAATTAAGTTGAGATTAGGTCTTGCTGAATATTGGTCGGTGATGTGCCAATGTGAAGGTCAAATCAAATTTCAGGGCCAGATGTATGATGTAAATCAGCTGGCGGTATTATCCTATGCACAAATACGCAAGTTCCCATATTTACCTTTAGCATTTTATACCCATCAGGTAATCAACCTCAGCCGACAGCGTCAAATCATCTTTATGCAAACGCGAGATCGCTATAACAATATTTTGAGCTCACGTTTATATCTAAGAGATTTAAATCAGAAGCAAGTGTTCATGGCAGACCAAGGCGTGTTCTTTAAAGTCATGCGCGTTTATCCTGTGGTTAAAACCCCCAATTTGCAAAAAATGTATTTACCACGTGAATTTGAATGGATTTACCAAAATGACAAAATGAAAATACATATACAAGCGCAGAGTCGTGGGGATTTTAAATTTGGACTCGGCGCTGGCTATGCAGGAAGCTTTAACTATCAAATTAAAATTAACGACGAAATCGAGTGTGGGGAGGGTGGCTACTGTGAATATGTAGATTGTCGAGCTTTAAAATGGCAAGAAAAGAATGAAAAAGATAAATTAACGGACAAATATGGAAATATTGTCCCTTTTATGCTCAAAAAATAGTAAAAAAACTTAATTTGGTAGAATAAATAAACAAACGTAATGAAAAATTAAAAATAAATGGAAAAGGGTGTTGCGTTGGATCAGAAATGCTGTAGAATGCACATCCATCGGCGGTGATGAAGATTAAAACTTCTGATAAAACAATGACTTGGTTGAATTGATTGAGTTGGGTTTTATTTGATAAGTTTAAAAATAATTTGAATTACTAGTTGACTCTTTAGAAATAAAGAGTAATATAGCCGACCTAGCTTGCTGGTGACGAACCAACAAGAAGATCATTAAGAGATTATGAAGAACAACTTGTGTGGATTTTTACTGGTTGATCGATCGAAATTATTTTCATTGATTGATGGTAGAAATTACTCGAAGTTTATTTGAGCAAATTTTTGTCAGTA